>JAQUKT010000013.1 GCA_028718945.1 Actinomycetota bacterium
CTTGACCCTACATCCATTCCGATGTACACTTTCTTCATGACGGACCCTCCTTTCACGCTACTTTTTACAAACAAGTTTAAAGGAGTGTCCGTCTTCTTAATAATCCAGGTCTTGCAATAACACATTTTAGTGAAATGGGCTTAGGTCTTGCAATCATCAATCATACATTTAATCATCATACGCAAGGCAGGCAAAACAAATGTGTCATTGCAAGACCTGACCCCCCTATTGTAATATTTCGAGAAGATGGGAACAGAGATTTTCGAAAGAATCAGGGAAAAGACAGGAGAAAATGTCTCACTTTGCTACAGTTGCAGGAAGTGCTCTTCCGGCTGTCCCGTGGCGTTTGCGATGGATATCTTCCCTCACGAGGTGATGGGGCTTATATCTCTCGGAGAAGAAAGGAGACTCCTTGAAAGTTCAACAATATGGCTTTGTGCGGCCTGCGAGACATGCTGCTTGAGATGTCCCAATGGGATTGATATAGCCGGTGTAATGGATGGATTGAGGCAAATCGCGATTGCCTCAAACGCGAAACCTTCAGAAAGCGAAATCGAGTCTTTTCATCGCGCCTTTCTTCTCGGTATTGAAGAATTCGGAAGAACAAATGAGCCCGTTCTGATTGGAATATACAAGGCTTTGACGAGGCGCCTGATTGACGATTTGCATCTCGGAAGCATCATGCTCCTCAGGCGGAAAATAAAGTTAGTTCCAAAGTTTGTAAGAGACAGAAAGTCAATCGCGAAGATTTTCAGGGATTCTGGGTGGCGATTCCGAAGGGAGAGCAAGAATTGAAAAACCTTTCTTTTTCTTATTATCCCGGCTGTTCGCAAAGCGGGTCTGCTGAGGAATACGGGCTTTCATGCGAGGCTCTGTGCAAGGCGCTCGAAATAGAACTCATTGAGATTCCGGACTGGAATTGCTGCGGTGCTTCTTCCGCGCACATGACGGACGATTTTCTTTCGGTTGCTCTTCCCGCTCGCAATCTTGCTATTGCAAAGGAAAGAGGGCTTGACATCCTTGTTGCATGCGCGGCGTGCTATTCGAGGATGAGAATTGCCCAGCAAAGGCTCCTTGAAGACGAGGAACTTGCCATGAATGTTGAGAGGACCATTGGGATGAACCCGCGCTTCGATGGCTCAATAAGGCATCTTCTTGATGTGATAGTCAACGATGTTGGTCTTGCGAATATGAAAAAATGGAAGAGGAATGATCTTTCCGGCATTCGAGCGGTTCCTTACTATGGATGCCTTCTTGTCCGCCCTCGCGAGATTTGCGCTCTCGGTTCGACCGAAAATCCCACGGAGCTTGACGAGCTTCTGCGCTTTGCCGGCGTGGAAGTAATTGACTGGTCATACAAAACGGATTGCTGCGGAGGGAGACTTTCGCTTTCGAGGAGCGATATAGTTCACAGGCTGGTATCGGAACTATTCTCGAGGGCAAAGGAAGCAGGCGCAAATTCAATCGTTACCGCCTGCCCGATGTGCGCTTCAAATCTCGAGATGAGGCAGTCTCCGTCAAGATTGCGGTTTTCAATCGTTCATGAGATGCCTGTTTTCTATTTCACCGAGTTGCTTGGAATCGCTCTTGGTCTTTCTGGTTCACTGGGCTGGCTGAAAAGGCACATAATCAGCCCCGTGCCTCTTTTGAGAAGCGCAGGGATAGGGATTTCTTGAAAACAGGGGTTTTTATGCAGGCTGAAAGTAAAAAGGGGAAGGGAAAATCGAAGAAAGCAAAGGTTGAGTCTCCTATAGGAGCGAGAGAAAAGCCGGAGCCGAAGCGCTCGCGAGTAACGGGCGCCGCGATTGTTGTTGGAGGAGGGATTGGCGGTGTTCAGGCTTCCCTTGACCTTGTTGAGATGGGGTATAAGGTATATCTTCTCGAGTCATCTCCGTCACTGGGCGGAGTGATGGGTCAACTCGACAAAACTTTTCCCACAAACGATTGTTCGATGTGCATTCTTTCACCGAAACTGGTCGAAGCTGGCTCGAGCGAAAACATAGAAATCCTTACTCTCACTGATGTCCTGTCCATTACTGGAAAGCCCGGTGATTTCAAGGCGCGGGTAAGGATTCGCCCGAGATATGTTGATGTCGAAAAATGCACGGGCTGTGGGATTTGCTCCGAGAACTGCAGGGTTAAGGTGAAGGACCCGTACAACGCGAATCTCACAAGAGTTCCGCTGATAAGGGTTCCATTTCCTCAGGCTGTTCCTCTTTCCGCTTTCATTGACCCTTCCAAGTGCCTTTTTTTGCTCAAAGGGAAATGCGGGAATTGCAAGGAAGTATGCGCGGCGGGAGCCGTGAATTTCAATGATAAGGAAAGAATCGAGGAAATAAGGGCTGGCTCGGTGATAATCGCCTCGGGTTTGAAAACTTTCGATGCCAGGAAAAGAGGTGAGTACGGATATGGAATATATCCAAACGTCATTACATCACTTGAGTTTGAGAGAATCCTTTGCGCGAGCGGACCGACTCAAGGTCGAGTAATAAGGAGAAACGACGGGAAGCATGTCAAGAAAATAGGTTTTATTCAGTGCGTTGGTTCTCGCGATAAAGTCATTGGGAATTCTTACTGTTCATCCGTTTGCTGCATGTATTCCACCAAGGAAGCGATTATTGCGAAAGAGCACTCGCCGGAAATCGAACCAACGATTTTCTACATAGACACGAGGGCATGCTCGAAAGGATTCGAGGAATATACAGAAAGGGCAAAAGAATTTCACGGCATAAGATACATAAGGTGCCTTCCCTCATTCGCGAAGGAAGTTGCCCCATCCGGGAACATCCTTTTAAGGTACATTGATGAGGGAGCGAACATAAAAGAGGAGGAGTTCGACCTTCTTGTCTTGAGCGTTGGTCTCGAGGCTGGTACTGGTGAGATTGCGAAATCAACGGGCGTTGAACTCGACCAGCATGGATTTGTCTCATCCCCCCCGGAAAACCCGGTTTCGACGAGCAGACCCGGGATATATGCGTGCGGGGTCGCTCTTTCGCCGAAGGATATTCCGGAGACAGTTGCGCAGGCGAGCGCTTCTGCTGGAATGGCATCGCTTGTCATGAAGGAAGCGCGTGGAAAACTCATGAAGCGAAAGGAATATCCGCCGGAAAGAGAGATCTCGCCCGAACCAAGGATTGGCGTTGTTGTCTGTCATTGCGGAACGAACATAGGCGGAGTTGTCAATGTCAAAGAGGTTGTTGAGTTCGCGAAAGACCTTCCGGGAGTTGTTTTTTCGGATGAGAGAATCTACGCCTGCAGCCAGGACGCGCAGGAATGGATACGAGACATGATTGGGAAGCATGACCTCAACAGGGTTGTTGTTGCCTCTTGCACCCCCAGAACTCACCAGCCACTTTTCAGAGAAACTCTCAAATCAGCGGGTCTCAACAAATATCTTTTCGAGATGGCAAACATAAGGGAGCACTGTTCATGGGTTCACATGAATTCACCGGAAGAGGCAACCGAAAAAGCGAAAACTCTTGTAAGGATGGCTGTAGCGAAGGCTTCTCTCTTAGTGCCTCTTGCTGAGGGCTCATCGCCGGTTGTTCACTCCGCGCTTGTGATTGGTGGCGGGGTTGCTGGAATGGTTGCCGCTTTGAAACTTGCGGAAACCGGGTATCAGGTTTATCTCCTCGAGGGACAGGATTCGCTTGGCGGGAAAGCCCGGCATGTGAGAAAGACAATCGAGGGGATGGATGTTTCAGAATTCATTGAGAAAACAATAACGAGGGTAATGAGCCACCCGAGAATAGAAATATTTCTTGGGGCAAGGCTCAAAGAAATTGATGGATACATCGGGAGTTTTCGCTCGACGATTGAAGTGGGGGAAAGAGTTGAGGAAATCGAGCATGGCGTTGTGATTGTCGCGACTGGCGCAGAAGAGTACGTGCCGCGAAAAGGGGAGTACCTTTTCGGTCTGGACGAGAGAGTCATTACCCAAACGGAGTTCGAGCGAAGAATTTGGTGCGAGCCGGAAACTTTGAGGAATGTTCGAAGAGTTGCGATGATTCAGTGTGTTGGTTCGCGCTCGGAAGAGCACCCTTACTGCAGCAGGATTTGTTGCAGCGTGGCGGTGAAGAACTCACTTGCGTTTCTCGAGTTGAACCCTGATGCGGATGTTTCCATCTGCTATAAGGATGTAAGAACTTATGGTTTGAAGGAAGACTATTACTTCGAGGCAAGGGAGAAGGGCGTAAACTTCATAAGATTCAATGAAGAATATCCACCATCTGTTGGGAAGATTGGAGAAAAAATCGAGCTGAAAGTCAATGACGCGAATCTTAGTGCTCCATCCCATAAATACAGGTTGCATTCGATCGCCGATCCATCCACACAAGAGCGTTCCGCTCCCTCCGAGTACAACAGAAGTACGCGTTGGTCGCGCGCCTTGCAGGAGCGTCGCCTCGACGCTCTCGGTACGATACCGCATTTATGGAACGGAACACTTAGTGCTGAGGAAATCAAACTCGAGCCTGACCTGGTCGTTCTTTCCTGCGGAACTGTCGCGAACCCTTCCGCACAGGAGATCGCGCAGATGCTCAAAGTTCCTCTCGATTCAAACGGGTTCTTCCTCGAGGCGCATGTGAAACTTAAGCCCGTGGATTTTGCCACGGATGGAATCTTCGTCGCGGGACTGGCACATTATCCGAAGACAATAAGCGAATCAATCGACCAGGCAAATGCTGCTGCCTCGAGAGCAGAAACGATTCTTTCAAAAGAGGAAGTCATAACCGAGGGGACGGTTGCCTTCATTGACGAGGAAATTTGTACAGGTTGTGGGCAGTGCGTTTCTCTCTGCTCCTTCGGGGCTATTACCTTTGATGAGGAAAAGCGTGTCGCGGTGGTGAACCCTTCTTTGTGCAAGGGATGCGGGACCTGTTCATCAGCCTGTTACTCGGGAGCAAGCCGGATGCTTGGATTTACTCCCGAGCAGTTGTATTCACAGATTGAGGCTGCTTTTTTGAGTGTGTGATTTGAGGGAAATAGGTGATTCTAAGTGGATGATTTGAGGGAAATACGTGATGGCAAGCGATGAAAATGTGTTATTGCAAGACCTGACCCCAATAAGGATAGTTGCGTTCCTTTGCAACTGGTGCTCTTATGCGGGTGCTGACCTCGCGGGCGTGAGCAGGCTTTCATATCCAGCCAATGTGGTAACGATTAGGGTCATGTGCTCCGGGACGGTTTCTCCCTATCATGTATTGAAGGCTTTTCAAAGCGGGGCTGACGGGGTTCTGATAACTGGTTGCCATATCGGGGATTGCCATTACCTGAAAGGAAACTACATGACCTACAAGCGCTTCCAAGTGATTCAGGGGCTGCTTCAATTTGTGGGGATTGAGCCCGAGAGGTTCAGGCTCGAATGGATATCGGCATCGGAAGGCGAGAAATTCGCGGAGACGGTAAGAGACTTTACTGAGGAAGTGGGAAAACTCGGGGAAAGTCCTCTTGCGGATGAGCGGGAAGCCGCGAAATCAAGAGAAGCCTTGATGCGGAGGTTTTAGTTGAGCGTCAAAGAAGAAGCGAAAAATCTACTTGGAAAGGGAATGGACGGTGTTCTCTTCTATCAAATGAAAGATGGAAGCGCAATTCCGCATCTTTTCACTTCCAAGGACATTGATGAAATGCCGGATGTTCGAGAAATTCCGGATTCCGAGCGCTATCCGCTTTCGGATATTCTTTCAAAACTTCTAATGCGTTTTTCAAGCGCAAAGTTCGGTATAGTCGCGAGGGGATGCGACGAACGCGCGATAATCGAACTCGAAAAACACCAGCAGATTGATACAAGCAGGGTAAGCCTGATTGGTTTTGCCTGCTCCCCTGAACTTGCGAAGATTTGTTCGTGCTCAAAGCCCTATACCGAATCTCTTGCTGATGAAATGAATGAGGCTCAGGAAATTTCCCGTGGTATTGAAAGCGTTGAAAGAATGAGCACGCCCGCGCGGCTGGGCTTTTGGCTTTCGAATTTTTCCGTTTGCGTCAAATGCATGGGCTGCAGGAATATTTGCCCCCTTTGCTTCTGCAAGGAATGCTCGCTTCAGGATGAGGATCTTGTGGAATCGGGAGTGCTTCCTCCTTCAATTCCGACTTTTCACCTACTGAGGGCCATTGACATGGCTGGAAGGTGTGTCATGTGCGGACTTTGCGAGGAGGCATGTCCCGCGGGAATTCCGCTAAGGACGCTGTACGGGAAGGTTTCCGAGATTGTCCGGGAGGAACTTGGATATGTTCCCGGCACAAGAGGCGTGAAGAGCCCGCTCGAGGAACTCGGTTCTTCAGTTGGTTCGGATGATGATTTGAAATCATGAAAGGGAAGCGTTTTTGAATGATTGATGAGGAAATGGTTGACTATAGAACTGTTCCAACCGTGTGCCCGTACTGCGGAGCCGGTTGCGGGATGCTCTTGGAGGTTTGCTCAGGGGAGGTTATTGGCGTTCTTCCCATGAAGGGTCATCCATCATCAAAGGGTAGTCTGTGCGCGAAAGGATGGTCTTCGCCGGAGTTTTTGAAAAGCTCAAATCGGTTGGCGAAAGCGATTCTCAGGGAAGAAGGCGAGGAAAAGGAAGTTTCACTTGAAAGCGCTCTTGGTCTGGTTGTTGAGAATCTGAATCGCGTACTCGAGAAATATGGTCCAGAGGCTGTGGGTTTCATTTCCTCTGCACGGTGCACGAATGAGGAAAATTACCTTCTCGAGAAGTTTGCAAGGACTTTCGCAAAAACAAACAACATTGACCACTGCGCGCGTTTGTGACACAGCCCTACCGTCGCGGGTCTCGCGGCAGCGTTTGGGAGCGGTTCGATGACGAATTCGATAGGCGAGATTTCCCGCGCTTCTCTGTTGCTCGTTGTTGGCTCGAATACTACCGAGAATCACACGGTAATTTCCGGGAAAATCATAGAGGCAGTGCGCAACGGGGCAGAACTGATAATAATTGACCCGCGTAAAATCCAGTTGAGCCAGATTTCAAGCATGCATCTCAGGAACAAGCCCGGTACGGACGTCGCTCTTCTTTGTGCGATGATGAAGTTGATTATTGATGAGAAATTGCACGATGAGAATTTTATCGGTGAGAGGACCGAAGGATTCGAGGAACTGAAAGCATCTTTGGGAAATTGCACTTCTGCGTGGGCATCTGAGGTAAGCGGCATCCCGGTGAGCGAAATTGAAAAGGCGGCAAGGCTTTTCGCGGGAGCAGAGAATGCCTCAATCATCTACTGCCTGGGGGCAACGGAGCACGTCTCTGGAACGGACATTGTTCGAACGCTTGCAAATCTTTCTATGCTCACCGGAAATGTCGGTAAACCATCGAGCGGCGTCAATCCCCTGAGGGGTCAGAACAATGTTCAGGGTGCCTGTGATATGGGAGCGCTTCCCAATTCGCTTCCGGGTTATGTGAATGTAAGTGATGATGAGGGCAGGAAAGAGTTCGAGGACTTGTGGGGAATAAAGATTCCTGAAAGTCCGGGGCTTACCGTTCCGGAGATGATTGAGCAGGCTTTGGCGGGGCGCATGCACTTCATGTTCATAATGGGAGAGAACACGGTTCTTTCTGAGCCAAACTCGCAGAAAGTCATTGAAGCATTAAAGAATATCGAATTTCTCGTTGTAGAGGACATCATGAAAACTGATACAACCGACCTTGCGGACATCGCCATTCCCGCGGCTTGCTGGGCTGAGAAAGAGGGGACATTCACGAGCACTGAAAGAAGAGTTCAGCATGTGGGAAAGGCGGTTGAGCCTCCTGGAGACGCGAAATCCGACCTTGAGATTCTCGTTCGTCTTGCCGGTATTGCAGGAGCAGAAGGGTTTGATTTCAAGAACTCGAGAGAGGTGTTTTCTGAAATTACAAAAGTTGTGCCTGCTTATGCTGGAATCAATTATGAGCGAATTGGAACAAAGGGAATTCAATGGCCATGCTCTTCCCCCGAGCATGAGGGAACGGTTTTTCTCCATGAGAAAAAATTCACCCGTGGGAAAGGAAGATTCCAACCCGTCAAGTACAGACCTCCGGCGGAAGTTCCCGATAATGAATTTCCTTATGTCCTGATGACGGGGAGGAACGCGTTTCAGTATCATACCGGAACAATGACGAGAAACTCTCCTTCGCTTGAGAGGGAGGCAATGTATCCCTATGTCGAGATAAATCCATCTGATGCGCAAAAGGAATCTGTCAAGGGCGGGGATATGGTAACGATTTCAACAAGGAGAGGTCAAATAAGATTACGCGCCCGTGTTACTGACGCGGTATGCGAGGGTCAGATATTTATTCCTTTCCATTACAGGGAAGCGCCGGCGAATATCCTGACAAGTGAAGAACTCGACCCGGAAGTGAAAATCCCCGAATTGAAGGTTTGCGCCGCAAAAATCAAGAGGGGTCAATCAAGAGGGGTCAGGTCTTGCAATAACACATTTTTGAACTCCTTTTAACTTTTGGAATGAAAAAACGACCATATCCCTTACTTTTTCTTTGATGACTTATTTTCCGATCAACTGTAAAATATCCGAAAGTATCAGGAAAAGGGAATGGAGGCTTCTTGAATCAACTTGCTGTCGAATTGAACGAGAAGATAAAGGCATTCTGCCCCGCGCTTTTCGCCGTGCTTTCGGAACTCGGTCGAGAACTCTATTTTCCAAAAGGCATACTGACCCAGACTGCGGAAGCGCGCGAAAAAGCCCACAGGTTCAATGCGACTATAGGAATAGCAAAGTCGGGTGGGCAAGCGATGTATCTCCCGGTGGTTATGGAGCAGATTCCCGGTCTCAGTTCCGATGAAGCACTGGATTACGCCCCGGCAACTGGAAATCTAATGTTGAGGAGAGAATGGCATAAGCAGATGTTGGAGAAGAATCCCAGTCTCGAGGGAAAAAAGACAAGCCTTCCCATTGTGACGGCTGGAATTACTCATGGACTTTCGATTTCCGCGGATCTTTTCGTTGACCCGGGCGATACGGTAATTATCCCCGATAAGTTCTGGGGGAACTATCAGATGATTTTTGGCACGAGGAAAAAAGCGGAGATCGAAAAGTTCAGGTTCTTTTCCGATGACAATGGCTTCGATGTCGCATCTTTTGCTTCCACCCTTAGTAAGGTGCTTCAAGAGAAAGGGAAGGCTATCGTTGTTTTGAATTTCCCGAACAACCCGACAGGATATTCGATCAAAAAAGACGAAGCGCAAGCACTGGTGGATACCATAGTTCAGGCGTCCGATAAGGACAGGCGAATCGTGGTTCTCTTAGATGACGCATATTTCGGGCTTTTTTATGATGATGATGTTTTGCCGGAATCTCTGTTTGGTCTTCTCGCGGGACAGAGCGAGAACCTAATTTCTGTAAAACTCGATGGGGCGACCAAGGAGCATTATGTATGGGGGTTTCGGGTTGGCTTCATTACATTCAATGTGGCTGCAGGAAAAAATGAGGAAGAGGTCTATGGCGCCATCGAGAAGAAAGTTGGCGGCGCTATACGGGGGAACATCTCAAACTGCCCTTTGATTTCGCAGTCGATTATTCTGAAAGCGCTTTCGAATCCCGATATTTCGCGACAGAAATTGGATAAGCTTGAGATCATGCGCTCTCGTGCCAAGAGAATCAGAGAAGTTTTGGAGAATCCCAAGTTTGCCGAGTTTATGGAACCGTATCCATTCAACTCGGGTTATTTCATGTGTTTGAAGTTGAAGGGTGTGGATGCGGAGGAGTTCAGAAAGAAGCTTCTAAGGGATTATGGAGTTGGGGTTATCGCGGATGGTTCAGACATAAGAGTTGCTTTTTCCTGCCTCGAGGAGAAAGAGATTGAAGAGGTGTTCGACACAATGTATGAATGCCTGCATAAATGGGGTCAGGTCTTGCAATGACACATTTTCTCAGGTTCAGAAGGAGGAATTATGGTTGAAGAGAGCAAAAACACAATCTACATAATTGACGTTACGAACAGGGATGGCGTTCAAACATCGCAGCTTGGACTTGCAAAACTCGAAAAGACAATAATAAACATGAATCTCGACAGGATGGGCATATTTCAGAGCGAGGCAGGTTTTCCAACTACAAGCCATGAAACAAACTATTTGTGTGGGAATCTCGAGCTTGGAAAAATTGGCGCCATAAAAAGGCTGAGGATTTCAGGGTGGCTCAGAGCGGTGCGGGATGACATTGAACTTGCCTCGAGGATGGTTCCCGAGCTCGAGCATATAAACATCTCGATTTCAACCTCGCCACAGATGATTGGGGGCAAATGGGCAGGTAAGCGGAATTTCAAGGATGTTGTATCTCTGATGACAGAGGCGCTCGAGTACGCAAATGAACTTGGATATAAGACAATCGGAGTGAATGCCGAGGATGCATCGAGGACACCGATAGAAGATTTGATTGAGTTCGGTCTCGAGGCAAAGAAGCGTGGGGCGGTGAGACTTAGGTATTGCGACACCGTCGGTTATGATACTCCTTTCTCGATTTATGACAGGATCAGGGCAGTTGCCGAAGAGGTAAAAATAGATATTGAGCTTCACTGCCATAACGATCTGGGCATGGCTGTCGCCTGTTCTGTTGCGGGAGCGAAAGCGGCAATTGACGCGGGGGTTGACGCCTATATAAACACTACTATCAACGGTATAGGAGAAAGAGCGGGCAATGCGGATTTGATTTCCTGTATTCTTGCGGTAAAGCATGGGAACGGAATCGAGGGAAGATATCTACTCGATCCCACTATTGACCTTACGCAGTCATGGCGCCTTGCGAAGTATGCTTCATACGCTTTTGGCGTCCCGATACCGATAAGCCAGGTCGGGGTCGGGAGAAACGCTTTCGCTCATGAATCAGGGATACATGCTGATGGCGCCCTGAAAGACAGGCGCAACTATGAACTCTATGACTGCGAGGAATTAGGTCGCGGGGAGCCGGAAATAATTGAAACGGGGAGGATGATAACAACCGGCGCTTATGGCGGCATAAAGGGATTTAGAAACGTTTATCAGCGTCTTGAAATAGAGTTTAGCTCCGATGAGGAGGCTCGCGAGATTCTCGACCTCGTAAGACTCGCCAATGTCACAACGGGAAAGCCGCTTACCGAGGACGAATTGAGGTTCATAGCGACCTACCCCGAGCAGGCAAAGAAAATACTTACACTCTCACTTTATCAGGAACCTGAGATCAGGGAAAAAAGGACTGAAGTTACCCGTAGAATTGATGTGCCGTAGGGTTAGTTTGACTGGCTGGATTTATTTTGGTTTTTATCTGAGGAGCGCTTCATGAAGGATGAGGAAATTCAATGGATGAGCGCGTGTGAGTTGATTGAAGAGTATCGCTCGAGGAACCTTTCCCCCGTAGAGGTAACTGAAACCATAATAAGACTTACGGAGACCATCAATCCCGCGGTTAACGCAATTGTGACAACTACATTTGAACTCGCTCTCGAACAGGCGAAAAAATCGGAAAGGGCATATCTATCGGGAAGTCCAGGTCCGCTCGAGGGCATTCCCATTACCATAAAGGACCTCATAGTTACAAAGGGAATCAAAACGACCTGTGGCTCGAAGCTTTTTGAGAACTATGTTCCCGAGGAGGACGCAGTTCTGGTTGAAAGGGTGAGGGACGCCGGTTCGGTCATACTCGGCAAGACAAATGTTCCCGAATTCGGGCTTGTTGCGGTAACCGATAACGTTGTTTTCGGTCCGACCTTGAATCCCTGGGACCTCAAGAAAACGGCTGGAGGCTCGAGCGGTGGAGCGGCAGCAGCCGTTTCATGTGGACTTGGACCTATCGCTGTTGGAAACGATGGAGGTGGTTCAATCAGAATACCAACAAGCCTGTGTGGAGTTTTCGGATTGAAACCGCAGTTTGGGCGGGTGCCAAGTTATCCTCATGTTGTGAGAGGATGGGAGACCATGAACCATGAGGGTCCCATTTCAAGAACTGTTCCTGATGCAGCGCTTCTTCTCGATGTTATGGCTGGACCAGACGATAAAGACCGCTTCTCGCTTCCCGATGCGGATTTGAGTTATCTCGAAACTCTCTGTAATGACGTGAAGGGGCTTCGCATGGCTTACACTTCTTGTCTTTCAGTGGACGCGGTTGACGGGGAAGTTGCAAAAATCACGGGTGAAGCCGCAAAAGTTTTCGAGGAATTGGGGGCTCTTGTTGTGGAGGATGACCCGCGTATACCGAAAATGGATGCTGACCTCACAATTATGGTGACAACAGAGGCTCTTGTCGCTCATGAAAATCGGCTCGATGAGGCGCGGGAAAAAATGTTTCCACTTTACAGGCCGTTCCTTGAAGTCGGAGAGATTTTCAAGGCGCAGGACATTGTTCGCACAAACTTCAAGCGGGAGGAACTCTGGGACAGAATTCGTCGCTTCTTTGAGCGCTACGACATACTTCTTACTCCCACAACCGCCTGCCCCGCTTTCGACCTGAAGGAAGGCGGAATGCTTGGACCTGATGAAATAGATGGAAAGCCAGTCTCACCTGCCTCGTGGGTTGGTTTTACATTTCCATTCAATTTCACAGGACAACCGGCGGCATCCGTCCCGTGCGGGTTCACTTCAGATGGTCTTCCGGTTGGGATTCAGATAGTCGGGCGAAGATATGATGAGCAAACAGTTTTGAGGGCTGCCCACGCTTTCGAGACTGCAAGACCCTGGCGACACCAGCACCCTCCTGCTTCAACTGTTTCATAGTTTTCATCGCAAAAATAGCTAACCGCTTACCGGTTAGTTCAGAAAATTACTGCACTTGGCTGCCGGTCTTCTTGCAAAATATTCTCTCACTCAAATCGCGTGATAACCTATCTTAAGTCAGTAATCGCATAAGTTTCTCGCGAAAGTTGATTATTATCCGGTGCTTCATGCGACCAGCACATAAAGAATATTGAGCCACCGGCATGTGAATTGGCGTAAAGATTCTCGCGATGCTTTTCGTTATCTTAATTAGGGAAGGTTTTTTCGGTCGTTGAGAAAAGAATAAAATAACGCTGGTGATTAACTTTGAAGGTATATTGTGTAGCATATCTGGGGTTTGATAGCGAAGCGGCGCTTTACTTGGAAAGCTCGCTTGAAAGAGCAGGCTTGAAATTCACATCAGCAACTCCTGACATTCAGGGAATCAGGAAGGTGGCGGAAGCAAAGCCGGATATAATAATCTGGGACACAGGTGGAGCATCCGGGGCAGATGTCAACATACCGGTCGAGGAGTTCAGGAAAGCGGGTCTCGAAAACCAGCCAGTTATTGCTCTTGTGGAAGGTGGAGACTCGGAAGGTGCGATACAAAGCCTTGCTTCCGGGGCTGTTGATTTCATGTACAAGCCGCTGAAGGAAGAGCCGCTTCCAAGGATTATCGCAGCCCTCAATACCGGACAGAAGCAGAACCGAGCAAGGTGGTATGCAAGGGTAATTGACCAAACGAACGATCAGATAAAGGCAATTCTCGCGGCGATGGAAGACCCCGCCTATATTGTTAGCCCTCAATTCCAAATTCTCCACATGAACCGTGCGGCGGAAGAGATATTTGGTGAAGGATTGAGGGGAGGCACGTGTCACCATGTATTCTATGACAGGACGGAACCCTGTGAGATTTGCGCCAAAACGAAAGGTCCCGCAAGATGGCGGGCTGTTTTGAAGAACGGAAAGAGTTACAGGTTTGTTTCCGCGATAACCCGCAATAGTAAAGGGGAGATTGAAAAGCTTGTTGTAGGAACGGACATAACGCCCGATGAGGAAGTCAAGAAAATTCACCGCACTTTCATTTCCAACGTAAGCCATGACCTGCGGACTCCGCTTGCCGCCATAGATCAGTATGTGAGCATCATGCTGGATGGTCTTGGGGGCGAAATTTCCGAACAGCAGAAAGAATATCTCGGGGTTATCAAGCGCTCGAGCTTCAGACTGCATAACCTGATAGAAAATCTCATTGACGCGAACAACATTCTTTCAGGGCACTTGAAATTAACTACGGAAGTGACGAATGTGAAGGACATAGTTGAAATCATCCTTCCAAGAATCAAAGCTCAGGCGGAAAACAGCGGACTTTCATTTCAGGTGACCATTCCGGATGACCTACCGAATGTTTATGCGGATAAAGCGCGCATAGCGCAGGTCGTTGCTAACCTTGCCGGAAACGCGATAAAGTTCACCGAGCAGGGGATGATTCAGTTGAGGGCGGGATTCATGCCCCGCGATGAGGGAAGAATCATTGTCTCAGTTGAGGACACCGGAATAGGGATTCCAAAGGAGGACCTCGCTAATATTTTTGAGTTGTTTTATAGAGTTGAAAAAGACAAGGTTTATGTAGAGGAAGGTGCGGGTCTGGGTCTTTCAATTTCGCGCGAAATTGTTCGCGCTCATGGAGGGACTCTCTGGGTAGAAAGCATGGAAGGGATGGGAAGCGCGTTTCATTTCACCCTTCCGGTTCACAAAGGGGACGCGGTAATCCGGTAAGGCATTGAGGTTCACGATTATGCCAAGAGGTGAAGATGGGCGACAACGATAAGAAAAAAATACTCGTTGCGGATGATGACCGCGACCTTGTGCTTGCGCTTTCAATAAGGTTGAAGGCTTCCGGCTATGATGTGTGTTGTGCCTATGATAGTGAGGAGACGTACCGGCTCGCTCAGGAAAACAAACCCGATTTGATAATTCTCGATGTGAGAATGCCCGCGGGCGGTGGCTTGTCTTCAATTGAACGCCTCAAACACTCACTCACCACGAAGGACATTCCCGTGATTTTTTTGACTGCCTTTGATGATGAGGAAATAAAAGAGAAGGTGAGAAGGCTCGGCGCTTCTGGCTATTTCAGAAAACCTTTCGACGATGCTGAATTCATGGCAGCCGTTGCGCGGATACTCGGAGAAGCATAATTCGCTTGGCGTCTTTCAAGCCATCATCCTGTTTCTTCTGCCCTTCTCGAGAGTATCATGGTGGCGAGAATTATCAGACAGAAAGCAATACATCTAAGGACAGAGAGCGCGGCGCTTTTCGGTAAGGGTTCATTGAGCGCGATCATGCCGCCAAGAATAGGGATGAGCTGTGAAAGTCCTGTCATGATTGGTGAAACGACTACCGCGAGTCCCCTTTGAAGGGCAGCCTGGAGCATGATGAAAGCCGGCACGAATGTGAGCAGCCACGCAATCAAGAATACGCTCTTGAAAAATACCATCGGGCCAGCCGATGACCACCTGTGGGTCCAGTCCACCAGGAGGAGGCGCCCGAAAATCGCGCCCAATCCATAGAGAAGACCGACCGATATTCCAAGACCGACCGATTGCCTGTTTCTCGAACCTTTGAGCATAGCGAGAGGGAAGATGATCGTAAGGAGTCCCACAACGCCCGCAAATATCCAGAGGCTTACCGGCGAATGCTTTATGTTTTCCGGAATTCCTTCCGCAAGGCTTACACCGATTAGTATTACACCGAGTATGCTTATGCCTATTGCAACCAAGTCGGAGCGCCTGGGCTTCTCCCCCAAGTTCTTGATTGCGAGATAGGCAAGTAGAGCCACGCCTACTCCAAGTATTGGCTGAACAATCGAAATCGGAGCAAGTGTGATCGCAACGGAGTACATCACGCCGCCAACTATTGTTAGAATAACTGAAAGCAGCCAAAGGCCATTGGTTACGAAAGCCACAAAAACAGTCCATGAAATCTGAAATTTCACGTCTGGAAGTTTGTCCACGGCGCGTTTTTGGAGAAAGAGCGCGTAGTTGAAAAGGACTGACGCGCAGACTGAAAGAATCACAATAAAGATAGACTTTCCCAATTTATTCCTTTCTCAAGAATTACTCACCGACAATCTCGAGTTCGTATTCACGGCTTCCAAGCCCTATTTCCTCCGCGTAAGAAAGCTGCCTTTCCCATCTTATTCCCGTCATTTGAAAGAATTTGTCGGGGGCAGCAGGCTCGAGCGTTTTCCCGCGCGGTGATTTTATCATTATTGAACGATTGACGAGGTCTGCTGCTGCCTGGTCTATTGCAACCGGGTCGAGAGAAGCGAGGTATCCGATGTCGGGGAAAGCCGGTGCCTGAGAGTAATTCCAGCAGTCACACGTTGGAGTTATGTCAATGGCAAAGGTAAGAAAACCTACCCGGCTTTTCTTGTTTTTCAAAACGGCATGGCATATTTCGGCGAGTTTTTCCTGCGCTTCGTTAGGATTTCCGCGCCAGGTTATGCTTATTGCTCTCTTAGGGCATATTGCAATGCATTGCCCGCAGCCAATGCAGATTTCTTTGTCTATGCTTATCGCTTCCCCGGAAGACAGCGCTCTCTGCGGACAATTTTCAACGCAGGATAGGCACATATCACATTTTTCAAGGTCAATCTTCGGTCTGACAGAGTCGTGAATGGAAAGTTTCATTCTTCTTGAGCCTGCTCCCATTCCAATGTTCTTTATCGTGGCTGCAAGACCGGTTAAGCCATGTCCGGTGACGTGAGTCAGGACAATGAGGCTGTCAGCATGAGAAATCGCACCTGCCAGTTCCACAGTGTCAAAGTGCTTGAGATTAACCCTCACACTTTCTACATCAGAGCCAAGGAGACCATCTGCCACAATCACCGGTGCGAGGGTTGACTCGACAGAAAAACCATGTTCTGCTGCAACAATGAGGTGTTCCCGCGCATCTGACCTGCTTGAAAAATAAAGGCAACCGGTATCAGTCAGGAAGGGACGCCCCCCGCACTCGATTATCTTTTCAATGATTGGTCGAACAAAGGCAGGCGAAATGAAGGAAGTGTTTCCTCTTTCCCCGAAATGCATCTTGACGGCAACGAGGTCATTTTCCCTGATGAGTTCTTTGAATCCGGCCCTCTCAAACAGCAGCCGTACTTTCTCAACTGGACCCATCCCCTCGCGACCACCTGCTTTTGCGAAATAAACTTTCGAAGACATCGCACCTCCTCAAAAGAAGCATTGGGAAATTATATCAACGAAGATATGGAAATTGCATGTATCAGGCCTTGCGGTCATTTCAACTAATCTTTACTGCTTATTGATTCGAGATAACTTAGCATTCTTTCAAGGGTCTCTTTGCTTATCACGTGTTCTATTTCGCATGCGTCCCTGTCGGCTATTTTCTCATCCACTCCGAGTATGTCGATGAAGAATTTTTTGAGCGCTTCGTGTTTTCTGTCCAATCCTTTGCCGAGCCGCTTTCCTTTGGGGGTTAGCGAGATATGCTTGTATTTATCATGAGTAACAAGACCTATCTCGACAAGATGGTCAACCATTTCGCTCACGCTTGGTGGAGAAATTCCAAGCGCCTTTGCGATGTCGGTGATTCGTGCTCCGCCCTTTTTTCCTGAAAGCTCGTATATCACGTCTATGTATTTCTCAAATGATTCTCTCCTCATTTTCACCTTCTAAAGACCGAGTAGAAGACCGCACCTATAGATGATAAATGCCACCACCCACGCGAGCACGAACGAATAGCCAATGGCAAATGCCGTCCATTTTCTTGAGCCCGTTTCTTTCCGTATGACCGCGGCGGTCGCCATACAGGGTGTGTAGAGAAGTGTGAACACCATGAAGGAATAGGCGGAGAGGGGATTGAAAAACCCCTTGAGACCCCTTGATATCATCTCTCTGTTTTCGCCTACGCCTAAGATTGTTCCGAATGCGCTTACCACGATTTCTTTCGCCACAAAGCCGAACAAAAGGGCAATAGCCGCGCGCCAGTCGAATCCAAGTGGCTTGAAAACAGGCTCGATAGCTCGCCCGATGATACCCGCGATGGATTGCGAACTGCCGTATTTTGCTCCAGGGGGCATGTAGGAGAGAAACCAGATTACGACCGAGCCAGCAAGAATTATTGTGCCCGCTTTCCTCAAAAACATTGAGCCACGTTCCCACATATGGATGAATGTTCCCTTGATGGTTGGTAACCGGTATGGCGGAAGTTCCATTACAAATGGTTCACCCATGCCCGGAAAAAGGAATCTTCTGAAGAGCTTTGCCATCAATACGGCGAGAATTATTCCAAGAAGATAGAGAGAAAAGGTGATGGTTCCCTGGTTTCCGGCGAAGAACGCCGCTGTGAATAGAGCATAGATTGGAAGACGCGCGGTGCAGGACATGAGTGGGTTTATGAGTATGGTAATGATTCTATCGGTTTCATTTTCAAGAGTGCGTGTTGCCATGACGGCTGGCACGTTGCACCCGAATCCCATCACCATTGGAATAAACGATTTCCCATGAAGTCCGAGCCAGTGCATGATTCTGTCCATTATAAACGCTGCCCGAGCCAGGTAGCCAGTATCTTCGAGTATGGAGATAAAAAAGAAAAGAATGAAAACCTGTGGTATGAAGACGAGGACAGAACCAACCCCTCCCACCACACCATCGACAAGAAGCGATTTTAGCCATGCGGGGTTCGTGATGTTTGAGGAAATGAGATTGCCAATACCCCTTATGAGCCCATCTATCCAGTTCATCGGATATTTCCCGACGAAAAATGTCAGAAAAAACATCAGCCACATGAAAAGCGCGAATATGGGAAAACCAAGAGTGCGGCTTGCGAGGATGTTGTCAATTCTGTCGGATGTCGTATCGGGTTTTACGAATCTTCTGTCAACTGCTTCCCTTATGATTCCCGATATGAAACCGTATCGGTTGTCAACTATTACAGTTTCTATATCTTCACCGTAAATTGAGGAAAGGTGCCTTGTGCTTGCCTCGAGCCTTTTTTTTATTCCTGATTCCGTGCCTGAAAGATTTTCGATTTCATCGAGAACCTTTTCGTCTCCCTCTAAAAGCTTGACAGCGAGCCATCTACTTTTGTATTTGCCAACTACTTTCTCGGAAACGGATTCATCTTTTCTTATCTCCTCTTCGAGTTTTTCAATCTCTTCTTCGATTTCCTTACCATAATTGACTTTTGTGCTTCTTGGTTTCAATGCGCCGTTGGCTGCCTTGAACATTGCGCTTTTTAGTTCGTCAGTCCCGATGTTCTTTACGCCAACCATCGGTACGGCGGTAACCCCGAGGAGTTCATGAAAAAGGGGAATGTTTATTTTGATTTTTCTGCTTTCGGCAACGTCAATCATGTTGAGTGCGATGATTACTGGAGCGCCGAGTTCAATGAGCTGGGTTGAAAGATATAGATTTCTTTCGAGGTTGCTCGCGTCAACCACATCCACCACAACATCGGGTTTTTCGCCAGTGATAAAATCGCGAACGATCATTTCCTCGATCGAGTAGGCTGTAAGGCTGTATGTGCCGGGCAGGTCAACGATTTTCATTTCGGTTTTCTCGAATCTCGTAGTCCCTTCCTTTTTTTCAACTGTTACCCCGGGCCAGTTGCCGACATGCTGCCTTCCACCTGTAAGATTATTGAAAATCGTTGTTTTGCCGGAATTGGGATTGCCCGAGAGCGCTATTACCGGGATTTCTGAGCCTGTCAATTTATGAAACCTCCGGTGAATGTGTATCAAGCCTCACCATGATATGCATGGCAAGACCCCTTCCAAGGCAAATCCTGGTATCACCGGATGCTACGAGAATAGGACCGGGTGCGTTGTTCGCTATGACACGGATTTTCTTCCCGACCTGAATTCCCATCTGCTGAAGGCGATGCTCGATTCTGTGACCGCGGTCTGAGTGGTGAAGGTGACCACGACGGTACTGTTTTGCCTCTCTCGAATATTCGCCCTCGCTTCTTGTGCCTTGGTGTCTCATGCCTCTGAATCCGGCTACTGTTCCTACTTCGCCTTCCGTCAGAAAAGCAAGCGGTATTTGCTCATTCTGACTCATCTTCAACCTCTATCCAGATGTCTCCCGCTTCGTCTTTTCTGAGCGAGAGGTAGAAGTCTTTTACCTTCAGTTCAACAGGGTCTCCAAGAGGAGCGGCGCGGACTATCTCTACCGGCACTCCGGAGACAATGCCCATATCCATGAGTCGCCTGCGAAGGCGTCCCCGGCAGGAAAGCCCTGAAATTCTGCCCTTCATTCCCGGTTTCATCTCTCCGAGCCGCATTCTTTTTTGATTTCCTCCGCGAAATTGACCATTCATTTCTTAAAGCCTTTCATCCTAAGTAAATTTAGGTTTACCTAACTTAGGTTATCCTAAAAATCGTGCTCTGTCAACAGGGCTGTAGAGAAGCATGCATCGTTTACGCGCGGTTGGACTTTTTGTGTCATTGGGAATATTCTTTTTTTAAGAATATTCAAATGCAAGATAGGAGTGCGATATGAAATTGGGAACGGAAGAGTATCTCGAGGAAGTAAAGAAAAGAACAAACGAGGATGCTGAGTATAGGAGATTCGCTAAGGGGGAGAACGAATCCTACACACTGATTCTTAAGGCTGAACCTGAAAGAGGAGTGAATGAGGATATAGTCGTTGGATACAGGCTTTCTGATGGAGAGATGGTCGAGATCTGGGAGGGAAGGAGAGAAACTGATTTTACTTTGAGCGCGAAATACGGGGTCTGGGTGGATATTCTGAGCGGCAAACTAAACGCGGTCAAAGCGCTTTCTTTGAGAAAACTCAAGGTCAAGGGGAATTTTTTGAAACTTCTCAAGAGCTCTTCCTCAACTGAGAGGTGGGTCGAGATTCTTACATCGATTCCAACCGAATTCGCCGGGGAATATTCTGAGTACGATTCTTCTTGAAGTTTTTCTGAAGTTTTTCGTTGGTCCAAAAGAGGGGGTGGCTTAATTGGAGATAACTCTTGACGGAAAGATTTCGCTGGTTACCGGGGGCGCGTCTGGAATAGGCAGAGGTATTGCGAAAGAATTTGCTTCAGCAGGTTCGAAGGTCGTAATAGCCGACCTTGATGAAGAACTTGCCGCAGGGGTTGCTGGTGAGATGGAGGAGTCGGGTCTTGATGTGGTTGCCCGGCAAATTGACGTGACGGACGAGAAATCGGTCGGGAATGTTTTTGAGTTTATAGATAAAGAGTTCGGCAGGCTCGATGTCCTTGTTAATTCTGCTGGAACTGGCTGCATGTCAGCAATTGATGAACTCATAATCGAGGAATGGGACATGGTAATGGATGTCAACCTCAAAGGAACGTTTCTATGCACGAGAGAGGCTTCAAAAATAATGAAAAAGCAGGGGAGCGGCAGGATAATAAATCTTTCATCCATAAACGAGGCGGTTCCACTGGCAGGAGAAGTTCCCTATTGCGCAAGCAAGGGTGGCGTTATGATGCTCACCCGTGCGTCTGCTCTTGAACTTGCGCCATACGGGATAAATGTGAACGCGCTTGGTCCCGGCGCGATAGATACCCCTCTCATGGAAGAGATGCTTTCGGTTCCCGAAATAAAGGATGGAATCTCGAGGCAGATTCCATTTGGCAGACTTGGGAAACCGGAGGACGTGGCGAAGGCTGCTCTGTTTCTCGCAAGCGAACTTTCAGAGTGGGTGACCGGTCACACGCTTTATGTTGATGGCGGCATGCATCTGGTGGGAGAAATCAGTTACCTCTGGCCGGTGGAGCGTGTCATGGGGAACGAAGTTCCGGATGTTCCGATATGCCAGCCGCCGAAAGAGCCAAGGGAATAGTGGAGGTGGAAAGTGAAAGCGATTACTTTCAACGCATCCATTCCGCGCTATGCTTTTACTTTGCTTGCTGGAAGGATTCAAAGGGAGGCATTCTTTAGAGGTCCTTTATCTCCAATCAGGTTCCAGGAGGTTTCAGAACCTCAACTCATAAATGAGAACTGGGTGAAGATAAAGACAATTTACGGTGGTGTCTGTGGAAGCGACATAAACATGATATTTCTCGAGGACACGCCTTACACCGAGCCCTATGTGACCATGCCTTATACGGTTGGTCACGAAAATGTGGGAGTGATAACTGAAGTTGGCTCGAAAGTTGAGGGGTTCGAGATAGGCGAGCGTGTGGTGGCTGACCCCATGCTTGCCTGTGCTTCAAGAGAGATGGAGCCGCCATGCTCGAGGTGCGAGCGTGGCGATTATTCGCAGTGCCTCAATATGCTCAAAGGGACACTTCCTCCGGGGCTTAACCTCGGTTTTTGCGAACCGGTGGGGGGCTCGTGGAGCGAATGCTTTGTCGCTCACAAGAGCCAGCTCATGAAGGTTCCGGAAGAGATGACGGACGAGCAGGCGATAATGATTGATGTGTTTTCGAGCGCCCTTCATCCGGTAATGAGGAATCTTCCTGCTGATGATGAGACTGTTCTTGTTTACGGGTGCGGTATCATAGGGATGCTTGTTACCGCTTCAATAAAGGCTTTGACTGGCGCGAGAGTGATTGTTGTCGCGAGATATCCTTTTCAGGCTGAAGTCGCGCGTGGTTACAGTGCTGATGAAGTCATCATCGAAAAAGAGGTTGAGGATTTGTATTCGGAAATCGCAAAACTTACTGATGCCTCAATCATAGAGCCCATGATAGGGGACAGACACTTGAACGGCGGACCGGATATTGTATTCGATTGCGTTGGAAAAAGGGATACGCTAAACGACGCTTTGCGGATGACGAAGTCCGGTGGGAAGGTGGTCATAATCGGGCTTGTCACTGAGCCAAAGGAAATTGACTGGACTCCGGTATGGTTCAAGGAGCTTACAATCAGGGGAACTCTTTGCTCCTCAACTGAAGAATATGACGGGAAGAGACAAAAGACATACGAGTGGGCGCGGGATCTCATCATGTCAGGAAAGGTGAAGGTCGAGCATCTGCTGACTCATATCTGGAGACTCGATCAGTATGTAGATATGATAAAAACCGCAACCACGAAGGGAAATACCGGCTGCATCAAGCAAGCATTCAAATTCTGATAGTTCGATTTACAAACAATCCTACAATGTCAAGTCAAGCTCTCTTGAAACCAGTTCACGGTACCACTTCATCATTTTCGATGTACCGGCCCCGGGCATGGTACATACTGGTGGTCTTCTATTCCCGATACCGGCATCACCTCCATGAGGGCGTTCGTGAGAAAAACTTCCTCTGCTTCGAATATGGCTTCCGGTCCTTCAGTAACTGAGTTTACGGGAATTTCCTTCTCGGCGCATATTTCGATTATCGCCTCGCGGGTGATGCCCGGCAGGAGCCCACATCCCAGATCCGGGGTGCGGATGTTTCCATCCCTCACATAGAATATGTTTGAACTCGTTGCTTCCGCGATGTTTCCGGCGGTTGTAAGCATCAAAGAGTCATCGGCTCCGCGGTCGTACGCTTCCTGCCTTGCGATGAGAGAATCGGCGTAATTTCCGGTTTTCGTATTCGACAGAGGGGAGGAGGAATTTCTTCTTATGTTAGATATGATCAAACTCATTCCTTTCTCATAGAACCGGCGCGGGTACTCTTCGAGTCGCTTTGCGATGATGAAAAAAGAGGGTGGTTCCTGCCTTCGAAGTCCGGTTTGGCCAGAGGAAATACCTCCGGTTACAGTTACCCTTAGGTATGCGTCACAATCCCTCAAGTTGTTTTTTTCGACAAGCCCGAGCGAAAGTTCCTTCAGCTCCACTGGAGCAACTGGAAGAGCAGTCCGCATTGCTGAACAGCCACTCCGAAGTCTTTCGAGATGCCTCTCGAGCCGGAAGGGCTTTCCATGGTAAGACCTTATTGTCTCGAAAACGCTGTCGCCAAAAAAAACAGCCCTGTCGAAGATGCTGATTTTCGCCTGATGGCTTTCGATGAACTCCCCATCGAGAACAACATATTTCTTTTCTTTTGAGTCTTTCATGTTCATGATTGAGTTTTATTTTGTGGCGAAGCCCGAGATTGCTTGGAAAAGGGCTTTTCCTTTGTCGAGCGTTTCCTGATATTCAGCTTCGGGATCGCTATCGGCAACTATCCCTCCTCCAACCTGGAAATAGATTCTTTTGCCATGCGCAATCATCGTTCGAATTGCTATGTTCAACTCATGATTACATCCAAAACCCAAAAAGCCGATTGAACCAGTATATACGCTTCTTTCGGTTGGCTCGAGTTCGTCTATTATCTCGATTGCCCTGATTTTTGGCGCGCCGGTAATCGAACCGCCCGGGAACGTTGCCATCAGCAAATCAACAATATCCCTGCTTTCATGAAGCGCTCCCTCCACCGTCGAGACGAGATGATGGACGGTGGCGTATGACTCTATGACCGCATGTTCCTTGACATTCACGCTTCCATATTCGCATACCCTTCCAAGGTCATTTCTCTCGAGGTCAACAATCATCGAAAGTTCCGCTCTATCCTTTTCGCTTCCGAGAAGTTCTTCTTTTAGCTCGAGGTCTCGTTCAGGGTCAAGACTTCTCGGTCGGGTTCCCTTTATCGGTCTTGTTTCAACATTTTTTCCTCTAACTCTCAAGAAAAGTTCCGGGGAGGATGAGAGAATCTGGAAGTTGCCGAAGTTCAAAAAAGCGCTGAACGGGGCTGGATTTGTCTTTCTCAATCTTTCATAGAGGCAAAGAGGGTTCTCGCGCAGGTCTGTTTCGAACCTCTGAGAAAGATTCGCCTGGTAGATGTCTCCTGCAAATATGTATTCTTTTACTTTTTTCACCGCTTCCACGTACTCCTCGCGGGAAAACCCCGAGGCGAAACGCGGTTTGTGCCTGCTTTGGCGCTTTTCGATCGGCGTCTTTTTGCGAGCCACTTTCCCAAGTTCCTGAAGCGCCTCTCTCAAGGAATCTCGAGTTTTTTCTCCTCCGGTGGATGTAACCACAAGATATCTTTTCCCTTTGATGTGGTCTTCAACCACGATTTTGTCGTAGAAGCAAAAGGCAAGTTCAGGCAGCCAAAGGTCACAAACGGCGCTTGATGGGAGCTTTTCAACATATCTTCCGAGTTCGTATGAAAGGTATCCTATGCCTCCGGAAAGGAAAGGTGGAAGTTCGGAGTGGCTCTCTTTCATTTTTGCGAAAGCAAGAGCCATGCGAAGGGCATCAAACGGATTGCTTTTCCTTATCTCTGCTGATTTTCCCCGCTGCTTGAAATTTGCAGCAAGCCCTTTTGTTTCAAGGACGACAATTGGGCCAAATCCAAAAATCGAGGTCTTTCCGAGACGACCGTCAACGAGGCTCGAGTCGAGAAAACAGGAGTAGGGCTTTTCCGCTATTCTTTTGAAAAGCTCAAAAATTTCAACCTCTCGAGGAATCTCAACAATCTCCATCTCGACTTTCGCGTTTCTCGAAAGACCTTCTTCGGTTGCGATTGTTTCCATCACGTCTCCAGAAAGTTTTGAAGAATTACGAGACCTTCTTCAGTCATGAATGACTCTGGATGGAATTGGATTCCCTCGATAGGGTAAGCCTTATGTCTTATTCCCATGATGACTCCATCATCCGTTCTGCTTGTAATCTCGAGGCAGGAGGGCAGCGATTCCTCATCGACAACAAGTGAGTGATAACGGGCTGCCTTCAAGGGCGATTTTATCCCGCTAAAAATCCCCTTTCCATCGTGGTGCACTGCTGAAGTCTTTCCATGCATTACTTTTCTTGCGCGCACTACCTTTCCGCCAAAGGCTTCTCCTATTACCTGGTGTCCCAGGCAAACGCCGAGCGTTTTGATTTCCGGACCAAATCTCAAGACTATTTCTTTGCTCAGTCCGGCATCACGGGGAGCCTTTGGACCAGGAGAGATTACTATTCCATTTGGCTTTATTGCTTCTATCTCGGACATTTCCGTATGGTCGTTTCTGAAAACTATTAGTTTGGCTCCGAGGATGCCAAGGAATTGAACGAGGTTGTAGGTGAATGAGTCGTAATTGTCAACCATCAATATTCGCCTTTGGGGCAACGGAAAACCTCCATAAAAAAAACCAGCCTATACGGCTGGGTGCCGGTCAGTTGCTGACCGCCTGACATACCGTCAGAAAAAGTCTAAACCAATGGGGTCAGGTCTTGCAATAACACATTTTCAGTTCTATTTTGCCCTTCCGTTTGTTGAATGATTACTAAAGAGCAGTATTTCATGCAACTACTATTTTCAAATATCCCTTGCTCATGTTTTGCTTCAAGGGAAAAGGGAAGCAGTTTGATTTCTTAAAGCGAAAATGGAGCATTAAACGGGGTAGTATCCACCATAAGCGCTCTTTCTTGAGTGAAGGGAATAATCGTACGAAGGATTGAACGAGAAAAAAAGTGTAAATGGGAACCATAAAGGTTCGTTCTTCTGCTCATAGATAGATGGATGTGCCCTGTCTCCTTTTTCAACTTTTGAAAAAACACTGCTGAGCTTTTTGTCAGAAATACTTCCCACTATCATAATGTCAATGTCACTTCCGGGGTGCTCCTGACCTTTTGCAAACGAGCCATAGATAAAACAAAGTTCAATTCTTTCCAGCCCGGATAGAGATTCACGTATGACATCACCGGCGCCCAAGGTTTTGAAGAAAACTCTTTTTAATTCATCATAAAGTGGGAAATCCAAGTTTACCTTGAGCGCTTCTGGTTTCCTTCCCAGAAGGATGTAAGAAACTGGATTTCCTCGAGATTGAGAAGTTCACGGCGAAGCTGTCCTCCCGGTACTCCAAGAAGTCTTTCGAGCTGGCGAAGATAGTAACTTCTTCCGGAACCGAGCAAGAAATGAGAAAGCACTCTTACCTGGGTATAGGAAGAAAAAAAGACCTTTCAGTAATGATTCTGATTTTATCCTGCATTGCTTGAAACCCCCTTTAGTGCATTCGCTATAATAATTATCTCGATAGAAATTCTACACGAGACCCGGAATTACTTCCAGCGCATTTTTGTAGCATAACTTCTCGCGGATTTCATCGGGGATTTCGATTTGCGATAACTCCGAAACGATTCTTTTTCTCGAGACAAGAGGATAATCACTTCCCAAAAGAGCCCTATCCTTCACAGGTCCTTTCATGTAGCTCCAGATAAAAGGCGGGATTCTCTTGGGTGCCCATCCGGCTATGTTGAAATAAACGTTTTGGTTTCGCTGTACGACCGCCATTGCTTCCTCATACCAGGGCCAGCCGAAATGCGCGATTATGATTTTCAGCTCGGGGAGATCAACCGCGACATCGTCAATGTCGATTGGTTTTGAATACTTGAGTTTTGTTCCTGCGTGAAATTGCGTTCCGGTATGGAAAAGCACGGGTATTCCAAGATCGCAAGCCTCCTTGTAAACCCCGTACATCTGCTTGTCATTTGGTTTGAGTTCAACCAGGTGCGGCAGAATTTTCAGCCCTCTCAAGCCAAGTTTTTCCACAGCATGCCTCAATTCACGTTCGGCAATTTTCCCTTTGTTCGGATCAACGCTTGCAAACCCTATGAACCTGTCTGGATTCGACGAGACCGCTTCGGCGACCATTTCATTTGAGACCCTGTAGTTCCATTTCGTCTCAGCATCAATCGCGACGATTACCGATTTCTCCACTCCGGATTCGTCCATGTCAGCGATGGTGTCCGCGATCGTTGGAAGATTGTTGCCGAATATGCGAATATGACTGTCACGCATATCCTCTGGCATTGACGCTATTGCCTCTTTTGTCCAGAGCTGGGAATGGGTGTCGATTATTCTCAAAGCAATAACTCCTTTCTGCATGATCCTCCCGAATCGAAAAATCCGCGAGCAGTTTTGCCTTTTTCAAACTTTGGTTTTCTCGAGGTACGCTTTCGTCGCTTTTGAATTCTGCCATCCGCGGGATTCAACGTTTTTTGCTTCCAGTTTCTTGTATGTAAGGAAAAAGTTTTCAATCTCAGAAAGAAGATGTTGTGGTATATCGCTTATGTCTTTTGCGTAGTTCCATCTCGGGTCGTCAACGGGCACCGCAAGAATTTTATTGTCTATACCTTTTTCGTCCTCCATTTCTAACAGCCCTATCGGTCTTGCTTTGATGAGGCATCCAGGAAATGTGGGTTCCTCGATCAAGACGAGAATGTCAACCTCGTCACCATCTTCTGCTGATGTTTCAGGAATGTATCCATAATCGGCTGGATAGTGCACAGCGCTGAATAGAACCCGGTCTAACTTTATCCTTCCCGATTCGTGGTCGAACTCGTATTTGTTTCTCGAGCCCTTTGGAACCTCGACTATGACGTTTACTTTTAGGGGATAATCGTCTTTCAATTCATACTCCATTGGCATGGTCTTGTTTCTTCTTGTGATATGTATGCTACCTTATCTCGTCTCGATTGAAAACTTCAATGGACAATTTCGTATTTTTCAAAGATAATCCAGAATGTCCACCTGACCGAGAGAGAATTTGAAAGATTAAAAAGATGAAGAGGAAGATGATGAAATCAGTACTCTTGTTGCTTACGGGCGCTTTGTGCGCGTTACTTGTTTTTGCGGGTTGTGGCGGACAGGTAAAGGAAGCAAAGGAGTACATGCAGAAGGCGGATACTCTTTTCGAGAATGTTGATGCAAAATTGAGCAAGGCAAGCAGCAAATCAAATGAAATTATCGGGAAAGCGGTTACGGGCGACACCACTTCCCTGAAGCAGAAGGCGGATGTCATAGGAGATATCACAAAGACTTTCGAGAGCGCCGTTGAAGAGCTCGAGAGGGTACAGGCTCAATACAAAAAAATTCTTGACCTTAAAGGGGTTGAGGATTACATTGAATATGCGAATGCAATGATAAAGGCAATTGATGCTGAAATCGAGAGCGTGAAAGCCGGGAATGAATTTCTCGCCAAGGTAAATCCTATTGTTTCTGCCGGTGACTGGACGAAGCTAAGCGAGACTATAGAGGGTAGCACATCAGAGATAAACGGGATTACTAAACTCACCCGGAAGGCAAAGGACTCTATTTCGAATGCCCAGAAAATAAAGGGCAAAAAAGAACTTTGAAGTTTTGTTTATTACGCCCTGGTTTTCAATTTTGCGTAGTATTGCTGTTGTGCTTTGTGGCTCCTGTTGTTTGATGGAGGCGTGATGGATCCAATAGTTCTTGAGTACATGAGAGAAGTTTTGAAAACGGCACAGGAGATGTCAAGGAAGGGGCTTGTTGTAGGCTCCTCCGGGAATTGCTCCGCGAGGGTTCAAGATACCGGCATGGTTGTGATTACTCCCACTTCGATAGAGTATGAACTGATGCTTTTCGAGGATATGTGCATAGTGAACATGGATGGGGAGCAGCTCGAAGGTCGCTATGCGCCATCCATTGAGATAAACATGCACCTCCAGGTTTACCGTGGAAGACCGGATGTTGGGGGCATAGTCCATACCCATCAAACGATGGCAACCGCGGTGGGAGTTACGGGAGAGGGCATACCGCCGATCTTGGAGGAACAGGTTTTCAGCATTTTTGGGGGAGTTGAACTTGCGAAGTATGCACTGCCGGGGACAAAGGAACTTGCCGAAAATGCTGTTCAAGCACTTGCAAACAGAAATGCCTGTTTGCTTGCGCACCACGGGGTTTTAGCTGTTGGCCCAAAGCTTCGTGATGCGCTTTTGAATGCCGAGATTGTAGAGCGGGCGGCTGCCGTTTACATATTTTCACGCGAAATCGGTGAGCCCCGCATTGTTCCATTCATGGAGAGCGGTTCCGAAGCCGGTTCATCTTGAAGAGCTTCAAACTCCTGACCCGATGGCTATTTCTGACATAACGGGCAGAAGTAGCTGCTTCTTCCCCCGATTGTTTTCTTCATGATTTTATTGCTGTCACGCGGACATAAACCTTTCCTATCTCTGTTCGGTATCAGAAAGCGCCGGGGATAGGGGTCGAGTTCAGCTCCAAGTTCAATCGCGACGCGAAGGACCCACTTCATTTTCTTGTACACTTGCCTTATTTCCTCTTCGGTGAGGCTCTTTGTATTCTTATCTGGTCTTACGCCAGCCTGAAAGGCAATCTCATCGGAGTAGATGTTTCCGATTCCTGCAATGAGTTCCTGTTCCATGAGAAGCTGATGAATGGTTGTCGAGTGAGATTTGACAATTTTTTCGAACTTTTTGAAGGTGAATGAACGCTCAAGCGGTTCGGGTCCCAGTTTGGCAATGTCGGGGATAGAAGAAGGGTTTGTTGTCTTGAAAAGCGCGACTTTCCCGATTAGCCTCATGTTCGTGTAGTGAAGACACGAGCCGTTCGCAAAATAGAACTCGACTCTGCTCCATTTTGGTTTTTCCTCTCCTTTTTTCACGAATATGATGTCTCCCGTCATGCCGAGGTGCAAAAGAAGAGTGTTCTTCTTGCTCGTTGAAAGAAGAAGATACTTCCCGCGCCTGTTTGCCGAAAGGAAAATCGAACCACAAAGTTCCCGGGAGAGAATAGATGGAGTTGTTTCGTTGCCGAGAATTCGTTTCTCGAGAACCGAAACTTTCTTTATCTCCTTGTTAAGTGATGTTTCTTGAATGAGCCTTCTTCTTACTTCGACGTCCGGAAGTTCTGGCATTTTGATTCTCCTTTCCGATCAAGGACTTCAAATCAAGGGCGTTTTTGACAGCGAATCCCTCGTAATCATTGTTGAAGTATGCAAACGCATCCCTTCCCGCTTCAAGGTGTAGCGCGATTTCCGTCGCGATGTTTTTGAGTTCGCGAGTCGAGTATCCAGGTGCTTCTCTTCCATATCCACCGTGCATGCGGTAAAAACAGAAATCAGCTGTAACTTCTCTTGGTCCGGGGCAAAACGGTCGGTCAGCAAAACACAGGGCAGCACCATTTTTCCGGAGAAGCTCATAGACCGGTTCACAAAGCCAGGTCTCATCCCTGAACTCGAAAACGAATCTCGTCTTTTCAGGAAGGACCGAAAGAAATGATTCAAGTCTTTCGACATCCGCTTTCCATTTCGGTGGAAGCTGAAACAGCACAACGGAACACTTTTCTCCCATCCCTTCGAGGTTATCGAAGAACCTTGAAACTGATTCTTTCGGGTCTTTGAGCCTCTTTACATGCGTTATGAAACGATTTGCTTTGACGGTGAAACGAAAGTTAGCCGGTGAATTTCTTGCCCAATTCTCGAAGGTCTTGAGTTCCGGGAGCCGGTAGAAGGAGTTGTTGATTTCAACGGTATCAAAGTAACTTGCGTAGTGCATGAACCAATCCTTTTGTTTCATGTCTTCTGGATAGAAGACACCTTTCCAGTGAGGATAAACCCATCCCGATGTGCCAATGAAAACCTTTGCCATTGTCATTTTCCCACTTCTCTTTTTGGAACAATGATACATCGCTTCAGGCAGTCTTAAAAAGAAGAGAAGAGTAAGAATGTCTCAGCGACTGGCTTTTGTTGTCCGATTCGAGACTGTTTCTGATAACATTTATCGATGAAATTGCAGAAGGCATTTTTGCATAGATTCACATTTCAGGCAAGGGATTTTGGAAGTGATTTCAATGGGTGAACAAATTGTTGTTGGAAGCATAAATCTCGACATGGTTGTCACTTCGCCTAAGATTCCGGGTCCCGGGGAGAATATCTGCGGACATGGTTTCAGGATGGTTCCGGGCGGAAAGGGGGCGAACCAGGCTGTTGCCTCCACAAGGCTCGGAAAGAAAACCAGGTTTCTCGGCTGTGTGGGAAATGACTTCTTCGGTGACTATCTTTTAGAAAATCTTTCAAAGGCGGAAGTCGACTCTTCGCTTATGAGAAGAGCAGAGGGTTTTTCTTCTGGTGTTGCTTTGATAGTGGTAGAAGAGAACACCGGGGTGAATACCATAGTTGTTGACAACGGAGCGAACGAAGCGCTTACCATTAAAGACCTTGAAGGCCTCGAGGTATTTTATGACTCTTCTGATTGCATTCTTTTTCAACTCGAGAGCCCGCTCGATGTTGTTGCCGAAGGCTCGAGGAGGGCAAAGGAGAGGGGTCTCATCACGGTGCTCGATGCAGGTCCGCCGAGGCAGGTGGAACTTTCGGTACTTGCGAATTTTGATGTTGTTTCTCCCAATAGAAATGAACTCGAGGTTCTTTCTGGGGTGAGAGTTGACTCCATCGCCCATGTTGTGCAAGCCGCCAAGCGCCTTCTCGAGTTTTCCGCGGGTTCAATCGTGGTGAAACTCGGTGAGGAGGGCTCACTACTTTTGACAGGTGAAGGAGCGTGGCTCTTTCCCCCGTATGAAGTCAAGCCTGTTGATTCTACAGCTGCTGGCGATGCTTTTACGGCTGCTCTGAGCGTTGCGTTAGGGGAAGGAACGAATCTTCACGATGCTGTTTGGTTCGCAAATGCTGCCGGAGCGCTTGCGGTTACGGTCTTTGGTGCGCAGCCTTCCATGCCGAAAAGAAATGATGTCATTGCTTTGATGACAAAGCGACAACGACAATGGGGTCACCTATAAGAAGTAAAAGTCAAGACAAAACTTCCCCTGATCCCGGATATCCGGGTTTTTAAGGCTATGTCTGCTTTGAAGGACACCCCGCTATGTGTGCATTGTCTTCCTCTTAGAGA
>JAQUKT010000014.1 GCA_028718945.1 Actinomycetota bacterium
CAGCACAGATTGCTTACTGCGAGTGAGTTCAGGCAGCTTACGGGAAGGGCTGGTAGAAGGGGAATCGATGAGGTTGGATATGCGGTTGTTCTTCACCAGAAGTTTGTGAGTCTCGAGCAGGCTCGAGCTCTTGCAAGAGCCGAGCCGGAGCCTGTTTTGTCGAGTTTCAAGGTGACTTATAACATGGCGGTGAACCTTCTTTCGGAACGTACAGTAAATGAGGCGAAAAAGATTCTCGACCTTTCTTTTGCCCAATATGTTGCTGACAAAAATGTTGTGAATCTCGAGGCAAAAATATCATTTCTTTCAAGGGAACTCGAACTGGAGAGGAAAAATAGCAGCTGCGCATCAGGTGGAGATGCAAAGATAATGAGGGGGCTCGAGAGGAAACTCTCAAGACTTGAGAAAAAACTTGCGAGTATCTCACGAGAGCGGAAGGCTAAAGCAATTCTTGAAACACTCCAAAGTCTGAAACCGGGGGATGTGGTTCTTACTGAGGCAGGAAAGCCTTTGGCGGTTGTCAAGAGCGGTATGCGTGCTGGAGATCCGAGCGTACTGGTTGTTAATTCGCTCGGTCGCTACAGACGCATTTCAAAAAGAACTACGATTCTTCCATTTGCGATAGGAAAAGTGGACATAAACAAAATTACTTCTCCTAAGAAAAAAGTAAGACGCTCTGTTTCTCTTGAACTGGAGAACCTTTCGATGAGTGTTGAAAGTGCAGCGCTCAAGCAGGAGAAAAGTGATGAGGAAAAGTACCTCGGAGAGGAAATTAAGGGAGTGAAAAATGAAATGGAGACAAACCTCTGCAGGGGGTGCATCCACAGTGAAAGGTGTATGGAATCGGCTCGAAGGTTTGAGAAACTGGATAAGAGAATCGAGGGGGCAAAAAGGGAGAAGGAATCGGGATTTGAGGTTATATCAGGCAAACTCGAAAACATTGTTCTGGTTCTCGAGGAATTCGGGTTTATGAAGGGAGCAAAACCAACGCTCAAGGGAATGACGCTGAAAAAAATCTACAACGAATGCGACCTTCTTGTTGCCGAGGCGATTCACAGCGGGATATTGAAAAAACTAAGACCTGAGGAAATCGCTGCATTTGCTTCCTGGTTTATTTACGATTCGGGTGAGCCGGGAGTTCAGGGAGAGCGGTTATGGGAGGACGCAACTCATCTCGAGGGCGTATTGCTGGATGCTTTCAAATTTATGATATCTTTCGAGAAAGAGATAAAAAGGGCTGAAATGAAAATGAAAATCGATACACTTGGTTCAATTGACCTCGGCGCGAGCGAACTCACTGGCGCATGGGCTTGTGGACTTGAATTAGAGGATATACTCGAACGTTTTCCCGGAAGGCCAATTGGAGATATTGTGCGGACGATGAGGCAGGTCATAGACCTTTTGAGGCAGATTTGTTCCGTTGTGACTGACTCAGAAACTCTCGATTTGGTAAGGGAGGCAATTCACCTGGTGGACAGAGGGATTGTTGGTTATTCGTCTTTTGAATCGATTATTGAGCATGGGGTGGAAGTTTGAAGGGAATCCGTATCCGATAAAAAGCATGGGAAAGAGCCAAAATGGTCCGGTACATGGTTGAACTCGAATACAAAGGAAGCCTTTTCCACGGATTTCAGAAACAGCCCAATGTGAGGACGGTTCAGGGCTCCCTGGAAGAATCACTTGCGGTTATGACTGCTCGAGAGGTTTCTGTTTCAGGAGCAGGAAGAACTGACGCAGGCGTTCATGCCATTGGTCAAATTGTTGCTTTTGCTCTCGAGGATGAAATTCAAGAAGAACGATTTATGAGAGGAGTAAATGCTTTGCTCCCGAACGGAGTTGCGATTACATCAATAAGAAGAGTTCGCGATGATTTCGATCCAAGAAGGGATGCTATCTGGCGGGAATATCGTTATTTCATTTTGAACAGGGAATCCCCCTCGCCCCTGCTTGAAGATTTCTCCTTTCACTATTCGAGGAATCTCGATTTCGAAAAAATGAGTGAGGCATGTTTGCTTTCTCTTGGCAAACATGACTTTTCGGCTTTCATGATTGGAAAGGCTACTGGCTCGACTGAAAAAAACATCTTGGTATGCGAGCTCGAAAGAGCACCCCTGGACCTTCTGACTATCAGAGTACGGGCTGATTCCTTTCTTTATAGAATGGTCAGAATTCTTGCCGGTGCTTTTCTTGAGGTTGGAAGCGGGGGAATGGGATTGGATGAATTTTGCGATAAACTAAGCGGGGGAGAAGAACCATGCGCTGACCCTCTTCCGCCGAGTGGTTTATTTTTATGGGAAATAGGATATTCTGAAGAAGGGGGTCACCTGTAAGAAGCCCTTCTTGTCAACCACATTCAGGCTTTTCTATGGATTTTTTTTCTTTCGACATTATTTTTCTAAACGAACGTTCCATTTTGTCGCGAATCCTCAGCTCTTTCAGCCACCCACGATTCCAGCTAATCCATCGAGCAATTCCGTGATGGCCGTAAATGTGGATTGCCACCTGCTTCCAGCGGAATAAGAAACCGGGTTTTATACAGCTCCACAGAGAATAGAATTTTCTCCAAGTTCTTATTCCAGCTTCTTTCTGAAGCTGAAGCACGCTCATTTTCTTTGGCTCGAAAACAACATGATGGCCGGTGAATTTGCTCCAGTCATCAACGATGAGTCTTCCTTCTCCTTTCAGCTCTTCGTAAGTTTCCGTTCCGGGAATAGGAGTGAGTATCATGAACTGGACGGTGTCGATTCCAGATTTTCTTGCAAACTGCACTGTTTCCCTGATTGTTTTGCGGTCGTCCTCATCAGAACCAAGCACAAACATACCGTGTATCTTGATTCTGTGTTGGTGGATGACCTCGACCGCTTGTTTTACGTCAGCAACAGTCTGTGATTTCCGGTATGCCTCCAGCGTTGCAGGGTTTATGGACTCCAGTCCAACATAAAGGAAGCGACAGTTTGTCTCTTGCATTAGCTGCATCAGTTCGTCATCCTCGGTGACATCAACGCGGACCTGAGCAGTCCATTTAGGCATTATTCCTCTTTCCTTCATCTCGCGCAGGAGTTCCATTGTGCGGGTAGGTGATGCGGTGAAGTTATCATCATAGAAGAAAAATGTTGCTTTTGGATTTTTCTCGTACAACATCTCGAGTTCTGCGAGTACATCTGCTTTGTCGCGAAATCGATAGCGCCTCCCGAACATACCTGTAACGCTGCAAAACTTGCAGTCAAAAGGGCAGCCTCTGGAGGTGAGAACCGGCACCACTTTGAGGCGTTCAAGCCCTTCTATCAGTGAAATGTCTGGCCATGGAAGCGATGAAAGGTCAGCAATGCGCTCGCGGTCAGGATTGTGCTGGAAAGTCCTATTTTCCATGTAACTCAATCCAGCAATGTCTCTTGGAGTTCCCTTTCCCTCCGAGAGGTAACGTATGAGTTCCACTATGGTTTCTTCTCCTTCTCCACGAACTACGAAATCTGCTCCTTTTAGAAGCGCTTCTTCCGGAAGGAAAGAAACATGGGGCCCTCCCATCACAACCAGTGGTCCATTCGGTCTTTTGATTTTTCTTAGAAGCGCGTATGCCTCAGGCGCAGTTGGAGTAATTGTGGAAATGCCAACCAAATCGGCAGAAAGTATATCTTCCCAGTTCATCCTTCCGATTTCCTGAAAGTAAATCTTCACATCGCAATTTAGTTCTTTTTTCAATACCGCGCCAATGATGGGAAGCCCAAGGCGAGGAAGCCTGAACTTCGAAAACACATTCTGTCCTTCAGACTTTGGTTCTATTAGAACTATCTTCTCAAACATTTTTCATCAAAAAAACAAAAACACTTATCGGCCTTGGTTCATTCTAACACATAAAGGAAGCAAAACCACCTCTTGTTTGTTATAATTGCGAAAAGAAATGGAAATGAATGAGGAATCAAGCAAATCGGATAAGGAACACCTCACTTCAAGGCCGCCTCAATTGGAAAGACATCGAAAATCCGAACATACGGGAACTATAATTTTTGTTGCTGGAGTTGCTTTCCTCGCGGCAATTATTGGGTGCCTTCTTTTTTTCCTCGTATTAAGAGGCGGACCACGCATCCCGGACCTCATTGGATTCTCATACAAGAGGGCAAAAGAAAAAGCAGTTGATTCTAATTTCTCGATTGAGATTGATCCCACTCAGGACGCGGAGGCACAAGGTGTTGACAAACTGAAGGTCGAGGAACAGGACCCCAAGCCTGGTGTTCGGGCGGAAAAGGGTGAATTGATAACCGTAAAGCTAAAAGGTCTTCACGAGGCTCCTCAAATAGAAGATTTAAGAGGAACTGACACGTCTCCCGGGAGTATTGAAAATACGGAAGAAAGCGGAAGTTCAGGTGGAAATGAGCAGGCAAATCAAAGTCGTTCGCGCAGTGTATGCATAGACCCCGGGCATTCCGGAAACTGTCCTTCGAGTGAGATTGACCCGACAACCGGACTTGATGTTGCTGATAACTCTGGTGCATCGGGAGAAAGAAAGGCTATGTGGGACCTTGCTTTGCGTCTAAAGGCAAAACTCGAAGGGGCTGGCTACACAGTCAGGCTTACAAAGGATAGCCCAGATGCTTACTCGAGCCTTCGGGCAAGAGCGGATATTGGAAACACATGCGAGATAATGGTCAGGCTCCATTTCGACCCAAACCTTCAAGCAGTTCTATATCCAGGTGAAGGGCAGTATAAATCCCATGGCGGAAATACCGTTGTGGTTGACCCTTCGGTAGCAAGGTCGAGTGCGGCACTTGCTGAAGTGATGTTTCCATATCTAAAAACGGTCGGTATAACGAAGAAAATGAATGATACTGGAGGAACATCGAACGATAAAGGACCTGCCTTTGTGATATCGGTACTTTCGAGGGTACCGGTTGTTCTGATTGAGAACGAGCCTTCTTTAGTGAGTGGAAATGCCAGTGGGCAGGAGCAGGTTTCTGAGGCGATATTCAGAGGAATATGCGCGTATTTCCAGACTCACTGAATGCTCATTGTTCCAATTATTAATTGTGGCTTGCTTGTTTCAGGATGAATTCTCAAAAAAGGTCATTCACTTGCTCAAGTGAACATCTTCATACGAGCAAACCAGAAGGGTAGCAATTCCGACGGCAATGAGATTGCCATTTTCATCACGAGCCTCTGCTCTCGAAACGCAGGTTTTTGCCCCTCTGTGAATGAGTATTCCTTCGGCAAAGATTTTCCCCTCTTTCAGATTTGCGATGTAATTTGTCCTCAAATCAACGGTCAAGCATATCTCTCCGGGTGCAAGCTGTGTGCCTGCTGCTATGCTGCATGCCGAATCAATAACGGAAGCGATTGCCCCACCGTGAACCATTCCATATAAACTTTGGAGTTCTTTTTTTGCATTGAGTATAAGTTTTGACTTGCCATCTTTGGCATCAATGACTTCCATTCCGATGTGCCTGTACATAGGGGATTTGTTTAATACTTCAAGAAAAGATTTTCTTTCGCTTTCGCTGCTTTCCATGCGGAACCTCCGTTCTTCAAAACTTGCCCCTTGCTGCGTATTATTAAACAATAGTCTTCCTTGTTTCAACAAATCTATTCATCAAGAGGCTTATGCCTCATGCAAACATTGACAGAAAATTTGTGTTCTCCTATTATGACACGAGCGAAAGTCTGTTAGAGATGACATTGTTTTTGCGAGAAAATTATCATGAGAAATCTGGAGTTAACACGGACTACAAGAAGTGCCAGCAAGAGCGAACTCGAACGAACCTGGTATTTGATTGATGCCGATGGGCAGGTTCTTGGGCGACTCGCATCTAAGATCGCGGCAATTCTCCGCGGCAAAAACAAGGTTCTCTTTACTCCATCCATTGATACCGGCGACCATATCATTGTAGTCAATGCGGAAAAAGTCAGGCTTACCGGTGGAAAAGAGGATAAGAAGAACTATTACCACCACAGTGGATATCCCGGAGGGTTAAAAGAAGTTCCTTATCGAAGAATGATTGAGAAGAAGCCGGAGGAGGTCATAATTCATGCTGTTAGGGGAATGCTTCCTCATAATCGCCTTGGAAGGTCTATGATAAAGAAGCTTCATGTTTACGCGGGAGCATCCCATCCCCATGCAGCCCAGAGACCTGAGCCGTTGAGCATTAATGAACAGAAATGAGGATTACCAAGGATTCTCATGGATTTGAAGGAGTGAGCGGTTGCCAGTGAAGCAGGATTTCTATCGGGAAACCGGAAGGAGAAAAGAAGCCGTTGCAAGGGTAAGGCTTTACCCTGGGCAGGGAGCGATAAACATACATGGGAAACCTCTGGAGGATTACTTTCCAACCAGGAGACTTTGCTTTGAGTCTCTCTCACAGCTTGTTCACCTTGGGATGAGAGAGAAGTTTGATGTGATTGCCAAGGTGGAGGGAGGAGGCATATCGGGACAGGCGGGCGCGATCAAATTGGGAATAGCAAGAGCGATGGTCGAGGCTGACGAGACTCTTAGGGGACCCTTGAAAAGAGCAGGATTTCTCACTCGCGATCCACGCGCCAAGGAGAGAAGGAAATACGGGCTAAAGAAAGCCCGCAAAAAGCCTCAGTTCTCAAAGCGATAGTTCAGTGATTCAGTTCATTTCATTTCACGCTTGTTTAATGCACCGTCCCATGAACACCCTAACATTCGAGCGCCCCCCCGTCCACACGAGCCTCAAAGTGCTCCCTCGGCGTACATCCTCATGCGGCCTTGGTCAGGAGCCTTACTGGCGCGGCGCAGAATGACACTCTCGGTGCGTCAACCTACCTATGGGACGGTGCATTAGCGTAGTATCACCTGTTGGGATAAAATGTTTTCATTTGAGTTTCCATAGTAAAATTGCCAATTGAAAACAGTGTTCATATTTAACTAATTGTAGCTGGCGGGTGCCGGTTTCTATAAAATTCGCAGGTGGCGAGATGAAGAAATACTTCGGAACCGATGGAATTAGAGGGAAAGCCAATCTTGATTTGACTGTGGAAGTTGCAACCAGGCTTGGAAGGGCTGCCATAAGAGCCCTCGGCAGTAAGGACCACACGGTTGTGGTGGGGAGGGACACCAGAATATCAGGACAGATGCTTGAAAGCGCTCTTCTTGCCGGTCTTCTTTCAGAGGGTGCGTATGTCTATCTTGCTGGAATTATTCCAACGCCTGCTGTTGCATTTCTGACAGAGGATATTCCTTCTGAGGCGGGGGCAGTGATTTCCGCGTCACACAATCCCTTTGAAGACAATGGGATAAAGTTTTTTGGAGCAGGAGGGGTCAAACTACCTGATGAAACAGAGAAGTCGATAGAAGCGGAATTTGAGAACCTTGCGCCTAAGAAAAAAGAGGCATCTGTTGGAAACGCAATTCAGTTGAAGGATGCGGAAGCAAGATATGTTGAACATCTCATAGCATCGGTTGGTCCTGATTTATCGGGCTTGAAGGTTGCGCTTGATTGCGCAAATGGTGCCGCTTTTAGAGTTGCCCCACGGGTTTTCAAGGAACTTGGCGCTGAAATCATGGTTATCTGTGCTGAACCGGACGGTAGGAACATAAATCTTGGGTGTGGTTCGACTCACCCGGAACGGATTTCCACTCTTGTCAAGGATTGGGGTGCGGATGTAGGGTTTGCATTCGATGGTGATGGAGACAGGTGTATATGTGTGGATGAGACTGGAACTGTAAGGGATGGGGATTTCATAATGGCGATTGTTGCTCGCTATATGAAGGAGCGAGAACTTCTTGAGCCACCCTTGGTTGTTTCCACGATAATGAGCAACATGGGTTTCTACGAGGCTTTGAAGGAATTGGGTATTGAATCGTTGCAGGTCAAGGTTGGAGATAGATATGTTCTTGAAGGCATACTCGCGAGTGGTTCGATAATTGGAGGGGAGCAATCAGGGCATATAATATTTCTCGAGCATGCCTCGACCGGTGATGGGATCCTGACTGCCTTGGTAGTTTCTGCAATAATGGTTGACACGAATCAGTCGTTGTCCTCGCTTGCTGGAGTGATGAGAAAATATCCGCAGGTTCTCAAGAATGTAAAGTTGAAAAGAGGCAAGCGCCTTACGCCTGACATGAAAGTGTGGGACTTGATCAAGGAGTGCGAGCGGGAACTTGGAGAACGTGGAAGGGTGCTCTTGAGGTCTTCCGGGACCGAACCTGTGGAAAGAGTCATGGTTGAGGCGCTAAGTATGCGAAAGGCGGACGAGATAGCGAACCGTATTGCCGAGGCGTTGGAGCAGGAGTTGAACTTTTGAAGTGAAGAGCGGGATATGTGTGGAATAGTAGGCTATTTAGGAAAGAGAAATGCGAAAGAAGTGTTATTTGAGGGTCTTAGGAGACTTGAATATCGAGGATACGATTCGGCTGGGTTATGCGTAGTTTCTCCTTCTGGAGAACTTTCCGTCGTTCGGGTTGTCGGAAATCTCGACGCGATGGAAAAAACTCTTGAGTCATTTGACACCCATGGAACGGTTGGAATAGGCCATACGAGATGGGCAACTCATGGGGCTCCATCTAAAGAAAATGCTCACCCTCATACCGATTGCAAGGGAGAAATTGCAATTGTTCATAACGGAATAATCGAGAACTTTGTTCAGCTAAAGGCGGAACTCGAAGAACGCGGTCATGTGTTTTCATCGGAGACAGACACCGAAGTGCTTGCGCACCTTATAGAAGAAAACTATTCAGAGGATCTTGGCGAAGCTTTGCGGAAGAGTCTTGAGAGAGTCGAGGGTTCTTTTGCGGTCGCTACTGTTCACAAAGATTCACCAGGCACAATTGCGGCTGCAAGGCGCGATAGTCCTCTTGTGCTTGGTTTTGGCGATGGTGAATGGTTTTTGGCTTCCTCTGTCCCGGCTTTCCTTCCGAGTACCAGAAAAGTTGTTTTTCTCGAGCACAATGATGTGGTTGTTATTGATAGTACCGGTTGTTCTATCACCGATTTGGATGGTGCGGAAGTGCGTCGAGAAGTGGTGGAGGTTGACTGGAGTCTGGACTCGGCGGAGAAGGGCGGATATAAGGATTTCATGTTGAAGGAGATTTACGAGCAGCCTCAAGCTGTCGCTGAAACTTTGAGGGACAAGTTTGACAATAAGAAAGAGGTCATTGTTGAAGATTTGCGAATGACCCGAGAGGAAGCACTCGAGTTAAGACGAATTGTGGTGGTTGCCTGTGGTACATCTTATCACGCCGGATTGCTCGGGAAATACCTTTTTGAGCGGTGGGCTGCGCTTCCCGTTGAGGTAGAGATTGCATCTGAGTTCAGGTACAGAAATCTCGTGGTGACGAGTGATGATCTTGTGGTGGCAATAAGTCAGTCTGGCGAGACGGCTGACACCCTTGCCGGTATCCGCGAAGCAAGAAGACTGGGTGCATGTGTTGTTGCAGTTGTTAATGTTGTAGGAAGCCAGATGACAAGGGAATCGGATGGAATAATTTATACTCATGCCGGTCCGGAAATTGGGGTTGCCGCAACGAAGACTTTTACTACACAGATTGTGTGCATGATTCTTCTCTCTTTATATCTTGGAAGGTTGAGAGGCACGGTTACCGATGCAGAATATCATGCGATTGTCGATGAACTCGAGGTCATCCCGAAGAAGATGGAGAAGGTCTTGGGTTCAAGCGGCGAAGTTTCGAAGTGCGCTGAAAAGTACTACAAATGTGATGATTTCCTTTTCCTTGGCAGAGGCGTTGGATATCCAATTGCGATGGAAGGCGCTTTGAAACTCAAGGAGATCTCCTACATTCACGCCGAGGGTTATCCGGCTGGCGAGATGAAGCATGGCCCGATTGCTCTTCTCGACGCAGATGTTCCTGTGGTTGCAATCGCGACGATGGATTCGGTTTACGACAAAATGATAAATAATATCGAAGAAGTAAAAGCAAGAGGAGCTCCGGTTCTTGCGATAGCATCAGAAGGCGACGGGGAGATTGTCAAAATATGCAATGATGTTTTGTGGGTTCCCGAGACAAATGAAATGCTCTACCCGCTTCTTACCGTGATACATCTTCAACAACTTGCATATCAGGTAGCGAAGAAGAGGGGATGTAATGTTGACCAGCCCAGAAACCTTGCAAAAACTGTTACCGTAGAATGATGGACAAAGAGGGTGGTTTCATCCGTGAATCCCGCCTGGGGGTATCAAGGTTCTCTCGTCTGTCCGGTGTGCGGACGGGAACAGAGATGCGGTTGCGAAAAATGCCATAACTGCGGTGCTGCTCTTGTTTCAGGTTTAGTCAAAACTGCTGAAACTGAAACTCGAGAAAATGAGAGCGTGGAAGTTGTAGAGAGAAAAGTTGAAGAACTCGAAAAAGAGGAAACTTCTTTCTTAGAAGAACGAATTAGTTCACGCGAGCTTGGTGCCATTCTTTCTGTTCTTGCCTTTGTGCTTGGCATTTGCGTATTTCTCGTTGCGTTTGTTGATGTAGCAAGGCTTGTACGAGACATTTCGGGAAAAGGCTTTTTTGTGGAATCTGCGGTGGCGGGCTTGAGACTGCTTGGTTATTCTATGGCTTATGTTCTATATGCGAATTCCACAAAATTCCTTTTAGGGACAGCTCTTTTGACGGCGGGGATACTCGTTTCTCCTCCTTATCCATTCAGAAGTCGAAACAACTGGGTGATTGCAATGCGGATACTACTGTTTTTCTTCGGGATAGTTTCAGCGTTGTACATTCTTGCCTCGCTTTTGGTTTTGATACCCGCACCGGTTTCACTTATTTTGAAAAATCTTATACCACCGCTTTATTATTCCATTCCTGTCTGTTTGATAACCGGCGCGGGAATGGGATTCATTACTTATTTTCTTTCCGTTTTCTCGAGGAGAATTGATATTGTTTTTGAATAAGTTTTTAGTGGGATGGCATTTTTCGAATTGTATTGCCATGATGGAAGATTGAAACTTGGCGTTCCGTTCCATAGATACGGTGTCGTACCGAGAGCGTCGAGGCACCGCTAACGCGAGGCGCGCTACCGACGAGTACTTCTGTTGTACTCGGAGGGAGCGGAACGCTCTTTTGTGGATGGATCGGCGATCGAATGCAACCGTATTTATGGGACGGAGCACTTAGATTGTGGAGGTTGGGAAGTGAGAGTCGTAAGCCCTGAGGAAATGGCCCAAATTGACAGAAGAGCAATCGAGCGGGAAGAAAATGGAAGTATTGCGCTTATGGAGCGTGCCGGGCAAAGGATTGCCGATGCTTGTATTGATATGCTTTCAAAAGTCGGCGGGAGAGTCGTTTCGGTTGTCTGTGGAAAGGGAAACAATGCAGGTGATGGATTTGTTGCTTCGAGAATCCTTTCCTCGAGGGGAATAGAGACAAGGGTCTTCGCTCTTTGTGGGGAATCGGAAATGAGTCCCGATGCTCTTCATAATTTCATGAGATTGAAGGAGAGCGATGCAAGAATTGAATTCATGGAGGATGAAATCGATATTGAGAAATTTGCTTCTCGCATTGCTTCCTCAGACATGGTTATTGATGCAATTTTTGGAACAGGTTTTATGGGCAAAGCGGAAGGCAAGTATGCCCGTGCGATAGCTTCAATCAATGCTTCCGAAAAACCGATTCTCTCGATAGATATCCCAAGTGGGGTTGATGGAAGAACTGGAAGTGTGAGAGGAGAAGCAATCAGGGCGGAGAAAACTGTAACTTTCGAGGCTTTGAAATTTGGTCTCGTTCTCTACCCTGGGCGTGAGCTTGCGGGAGAAATTGAGGTTGCAGATATTGGCATATCAGTTGATTTATTGGAAACAGTTCCAGAATCCAGTGTATATACAGTTGAGGAAAAGGAAGCCGAATTGCTACTTCCCCAGAGAAAGGCGGATGCTCACAAAAGAGAGTGCGGAAGCGTCCTGGTTGTGGGAGGCTCAGCGGGACTGACTGGGGCTGCTGTTCTATGCGCAAGGGCATCTCTTAGAGCTGGCGCTGGAGTGGTGACATTAGGAGTTCCGGAGAAATTGAATCCAATGATGGAGATCAAACTCACCGAGGTAATGACAAGGCCTCTTCCGGATTCGGGGGAAGGATACCTTTCAAAAGAAGCTGTCCCTATTGTGCTTGATATTTGCAAAGGATTTGATGTTATGGCGATTGGTCCGGGACTTTCAACGAAGGATCCTGTTGTTGATTTTGTAAGGGAAGTGGTTTCTAATTCACAAATTCCACTTGTGATTGACGCTGATGGGCTCAATGCACTTGTTGGTTGCACGGATATTTTGAGTAAGCGAAAGTTTCCGACGGTTCTTACCCCGCATCCGGGAGAGATGGCAAGGCTGCTTGGATGTTCTTCGGATGAAGTACAATCCGATAGATTGAATATTGTGCGCAAAGCTGCTTCTGACTGGAATTGCGTCGTAGTATTGAAGGGAGCTGGCACGCTTACAGCAGAACCTAACGGGAAGGTAATTGTAAATACTTCCGGAAACCCGGGTATGGCGACTGCCGGGATGGGTGATGTTTTGACCGGGTGTGTGGCTTCCATGATTGCCCAAGGGCTTTCGGCTTTCGACGCGTCGTATGTTGCTGTTTTCTATCACGGTCAGGCGGCTGACCTTGTGGCAAATATGGATGGAATGATTGGTATGGTTTCAAGCGATGTAATTCGCTATTTACCACTTGCTCTGAGGAGAAAAACACAAAGCTATGGGGGGAATGGGTACTAATGGCATGGATCGGGAAAGCGTGATAATTCGCCCGCTCGAGGCAGTAATTGACCTTGAGAAAATCAGGCACAACATAAAGGCTTTGAGAGCATTACTCCCGCCGGGGTGTCGGTTCATGGCTGTCGTAAAGGCAAATGCCTATGGTCATGGAGATATTGAGGTTTCAAAGGCAGCGCTCGAGGCTGGTGCGGATTGCTTAGGAGTTGCTCTTGTCGAGGAGGCTTTGAAGTTGAGAGAAGCCGGATTTGAATGTCCCGTACATGTTCTTTTTGAACCGCCTGTCAGTGCCGCTCGTTTTGTTGTTGAAAATGACCTGACGCAAACAGTTTACACCCATGAATTTGTGCGCTCTCTCTCACTCGAGGCTTCGATGCTCGGTAAACAAGCAAAGATTCACTTGAAGGTTGACACTGGAATGCGCCGAGTCGGTGTCGAACCTGGTGATGTGAGAGATTTCACGAGTTTTCTTGCGGGTTTTTCTCACCTTGATATTGAGGGAATATCAACCCATTTCGCGGTAGCAACCGAAATAGACAATCAATTTACAATGCGCCAGATGGATTTGTTTGAGGAAGCGGCAAAGGTAGCCGAAGGCAATCTTGGGAAGAGCCTTTTGAAGCATGCTGCAAATAGCGCTGCTGTGATTGCTCATCCGAGGAGTCACTATGATATGGTGAGACTCGGAATTGCGATATATGGTTACTCGCCTTCTGCCCAGCTCGAAGGGCGCATAGATTTGAAACCTGCGCTTTCTCTCAAAGGGAGAGTCGCTTTCGTGAAGCGAATCAATGCAGGCGAGCGCTTGAGCTATGGTCAGAATTGGGCTACCCGAGAGGATACCTGGATTGCGACAATTCCAATTGGATACGCGGATGGAATGAGCAGGCTTTTGAGTAATAAAGCAGCTGTCCTAATAGGGGGGAAGCGCAAACCTGTTGTGGGCACGATTTGCATGGACCTTTGCATGGTTGACTTGGGCAAGGAACCGGTAGATATTGGCGAACCTTTTGTTTTGATTGGTAGGGACGGTGAACAAGAAATAACGGCAACGGAGATTGCAAGCAATTTAGGGACAATCGACTACGAAGTTCTTTGCATGATAGGCAAGCGTGTTCCGAGAACTTATGTTGACCATGAGCTCGAGAGCGAAGGCGACTAATGGATAAGTAATGGGGGTCTATTGTGTTCAAGAAATGTCCGCAGTGTGGCGCCATCTTTGACGGACGGAGGTGGGTTTTGGAGCCGGACGAAAGACTCGAACGCGAGTTGAAGAAAGGTTATGAAAGCTCATTTTGTCCCGGTGATTCGGCGATCAAAGATGGGAAAATCGGAGGGGTGGTAAAAATTGGGGGGAAGTTTTTCGATGCTCACATGGATGAGATAACAGCTCTTTTGGAAAATGTTGCCGAGAGGGCAAGAAAAAGGAATATTGCATCCAGAATTGTGAAAACTGAAAAATTGGGAAATGGACTTGTCGTTGAGACAACCGATGAGCACCTTGCAGAGAAGATCGGAAAGGAAATACATAAAGCTTTCAAAGGCGACCTTGAAATCAGATGGCAGGAAAAGGATAGATTTGTTAGAGTTTCATGGAAAAGAGATTAGGCAGTCATATCTTCTTGAAGGTTGAGTGGTTATGATTTCTGAAAGAGGAGAAAAACTCTGATAGGTTCAATAAAAATTGGTCATGCGCATGATGAAGAAAGCCTGACTGGCTGCACTGTTTTTATTCCTACTCAAGGAAATGTCGCTTCATGTGAGGTTCGCGGTGGTGCACCCGGAACGAGAGAAACTGAACTCTTGAGACCTTCTTTCACTGTTGCGGGAGTTGATGCTGTTCTGTTTGCGGGCGGAAGCGCATTTGGGCTCAATGCTGCTTCCGGGGTTGTGCGTTATCTGGAGGAGCAGGGAGTTGGGTTTCCAACCCCGGCTGGAAAAGTGCCAATAGTAAGCGCAGCAATCATATTCGATATGGATTTGGGGAGCCCCGGGAAACCGGATGCCGATATGGCATATAAAGCTTGCGTCAACGCAAAAGTGGATGAGGAGGGTGAGGGTATCGTTGGTGTCGGTTATGGTGCATCCGTAGGAAATGTTGCGGGAAGGCAGTATTCAACTAAGAGCGGGTTTGGCATTTATCGGTTCCAGTCCGGCGAATTCAGACTTGATGTTGCAGCTGTACCAAACGCCTTTGGGGATGTTGTGGGGGAGGACGGGGAAATAATTGCCGGGGCAAGAGCAAAGGATGGAAGTTTCATTTGCGCAGAGAAAGCGCTTTGCGAAATGGCTCTCGGAGGAGGATGTGCAGGCGCATGCACGACGCTTGTTCTCATTGCCACAAATGCGAGGCTTACTCGTGAACAGGCATATCGCGTCGCGACGCAGGGTCATAATGGAATTGCAAGGGCTATCAGACCATCACACACTCGATACGATGGGGACACTGTCTTTGTAATCTCTACATGCGAGATTGATGTTTCAGTTGACGTGGTAGAAACGCTATCCGCGATTGGAACTGCTGGAGCAATAAGGTCAGGTGTTCTTCACTCGAAGAGCGCAGGCGGGTTGCCTTGCGCAAGCGACCTTTTTTCCTGAAACATTTTTGTTTGAAAAAGATTGTTACTTCTATTACCCAATACTCTTGAATACTTTTTGTATGTGGCTTAACCTTTTTTTGGAAAGAGAATGGCGAAGAAGAAATGGAATTATATGAAGCGATTGAGAGAAGGACGTGCGTGAGGTCATTTACAGACGAGGATATTTCGGATGAAACTGTTGGAAAGTTGCTCGAACTTGCCACCAGAGCACCAAACGCGGGGAATCTTCAACCATGGCGTTTCTATGTTGTCAGAAAGAAGAACACCAAGCACCTTCTTTGCGAATCCGCTTTGGGTCAGCGTTTTCTCGAGGAAGCTCCTGTTGTTATTGTTGTTTGCGCAGACCTTGACGTTTCCGGTCATGGTTACGGTTCAAGGGGTGAGAGTCTTTATTCGATTCAGGATACCGCTGCGGCAATTGAGAACATTCTTCTTTGCGTCGTGGCTTTAGACCTTGGAGCATGTTGGGTTGGCGCTTTTCGAGAGGATCTCGCATCGAATGCGCTCAACCTTCCCGGTAGAATTAGACCGCTTGCCCTGATACCGATAGGCCATCCCGCGGAGAAACCAAGGCGGACTCATCGAGAACCGTTCGAGAAATACACAAAGTATGTATAGTGAAGAGGTGAAAGAAGTGCCGATATTCGAGTACAAATGCATGGATTGCGGTGAGAAATTTGAGAAGCTGATAACTGGAAACGAAAAGGTGGAATGCCCTAAGTGCGGAAAGGCAAAGCTTCAGAAACTCTGGAGTGTGTTCGGAGTAAAATCAGGCGATAAGTTCACACCATCGAGCGGCTCAGGCTGCAGCACATGCAGCGCATCTTCGTGCGACAGTTGTGGAATTGCTTGATTTCTGTCTGTTTCTTTCAAAAAGGAGTTTAGTGTGGAATTTGAGGTTGCTTCACTTGACGGGCTTAAGAAGCTGATTGAGGGTTGCACACGTTGTCCGCTTTCGACCGGCAGAACAAAAATTGTTTTCGGGATGGGTAACCCGACTTCAAAACTGATGTTTGTTGGAGAGGCTCCGGGCAGGGTGGAAGATGAGCGAGGATTGCCATTCGTGGGACCCGCTGGAAAATTGTTAGACGAGTTGCTTGCGGGTATCGGTCTCAGGCGTGAGGATGTGTACATAACAAATGTGGTCAAGTGCAGGCCCCCGGGGAACCGCGACCCAAATCCCGGTGAAATTGAAACCTGCAATCCTTTTTTGAGTGAACAAATAAGGCTCATAGAACCAAGGATTGTTTGTTCACTTGGAAGAGTTGCTGCAGGGGTTATGCTAAGAAAAAATGTTCAGATAAGTAGAATACACGGGGAGAGATTTTCTGGTCCCGGCTATTTCAATGTGGTTGCCTTCCATCCCGCGGCTGCCTTGAGAACGCCGGAGACCCTTGAGCTGGTCAAGAGTGACTTTCAGAAACTTTCGAGTTACCTTCACGATTCGGAACTCCCCCCGGAACCTCCTCGTCCTGAGCCTGAGCAAATGGGGTTGTTCTGATTGGAGTTTTCAAGTACTTCTGTCGAGGATACTCTTCGAGTGGCAAAATCATTCTGCAGGCTTCTCGAGGTAGGGGATGTTATTGGAATCGAGGGCGAACTCGGCTCCGGGAAAACTGTGTTTGTGAAAGGAATTGCACTTGCTTTGGGGTACGATGGTTCTGTCTTGAGTCCAACTTTTACGATCATTCGTTGCTATCCTGATATTTCTCTATGCCATGTTGATGCCTTCAGGCTTTCTTGCCCGGCAGATCTTCTTAGCGTAGGAATAGAGGAATTCCTCGATGGCGAGTGGATATGCGCAATTGAGTGGGCTGAGAAAGTCAGTGATGTTCTTCCAGATGATTTTTTTTCAGTGAGAATTGGATTTGGAAAGAATGAGAATGAAAGGAATATTTTCATAGGTGGAAAGAAGCTGAATAGAAATATTGTTATTAATTCATGAGTAAATACCATCTCTCGAGGGAACCTCTGATTATTGCTTGGGATACTTCGACCCCGAATGCGGTTGTGGTTGCAGGGAAGGGCGAAGCCGTTTTTTCTTCTCGCGAGTTCAAAGCTTCGAAGGGGCACGCCGGGTGGTTGATGCCGGTGATTCAAGAAATCATTGAGACTCTTGGAATAAATCGTTCATCAATCGAGGTGATAGCAGTCGGTACCGGCCCCGGTGGTTACAGTGGAGTGAAAGTTGGCGTAACAACCGCGAAGGCGCTTTCCTTTTCACTTGACGTACCTCTTGTGGGTTTGAACACGCTGGATATCATTGCTTTTGGCGCAAAGGATGTTTTCGACACTATTGCTGTCATGATTGACGCGAGGCAGGGATTGTATTATTCGGCTCTTTACAGGTCTGAGAATGCAGTTCCCGAAAGAATTTCGGGCTATATATGCGGCAGGACTGATGAAATCATCAACAGTTTTGAGAGGCAGGCGGGAAAAGAATTTGCGATTGTTGGAGAGCTTCCGCCTACGATATTCAAATCTGGTGATAATTTTGGTTTTCCTTTCTTTGAAGGATTCTCATGTCCGAAACCATCCGCAACTCTCAAGGCAGCGAGTCATGCCCTTAGTGAGGGTAATCTGGCATCACCAATAGAAGTTTTGCCGGTGTACCTGAAGAAGCCGGTTTAAGATTGTTTCATTCATTAAGATTTGAAAAGGGTGACGGTTTTGAGTACGCACGAATCTGCTAAGGTGAGAAAGATGAGGATGCCTGACCTCGAGCAGGTTCTCAACATTGAGCGCGAGGTATTTTTTTCTTCGTGGTCTCGTGCTTTTTTTCAGGATGAAATTGACTCTGTTTCATCAATCCAGTTAGTTGTTGAGGTTCACGGTGATATTGCGGGTTATATTTGCGCAAAGATTTTTTCCGACGAGGTTCATATCACAAATATTGCTGTCGTGCCAGGCATGAGAAGACAAAAACTCGGCTCAATGCTACTTTCCCGTTGCATTGACAAGGGTCTTGAACTGGGAGCGAAGTGGTTCATTTTGGAAGTGAGAGAATCAAATACTGTTGCTAAAGAATTCTACCGGCGGTTCGGCTTCAGGGAACTTGGGATTCGGATAGGCTATTATGAAGACACTGGAGAAAGCGCCGTGCTCATGGCTTGGGGACGGACAGACGAATGCAAGTCTGACAGAACAATTCCGGTGTTTGAAGAGCCCAACACGAAGGATTGTTCATGATGCTTGTACTTGGAATAGAAACATCGTGTGATGAATGCTCCGCTTCACTCGTTGATGAAAATGCAAGGGTAATAACAAATATAGTTTCCTCCCAGGTAAAACTTCATGAGAAATACGGCGGGATCGTTCCAGAAATTGCTGCAAGGGCTCACGTTGAAACGGTTATCCCGGTTATTTCATCCGCCCTATGTGACGGGTACATGCCCGATTTGGTCTCAGTTACTGCCGGTCCGGGACTCGTTGGCTCACTTCTCGTAGGAGTTTCTGCCGCGAAGGCTCTGGCTTGGGGCTTTGGCATTCCACTTGTCGCGGTCAATCATGTTGAAGCGCATGCGATTTCGCCCGTTTGCGAGGGAAATCTACCTGATTTCCCATACCTTGCTTTGGTTATTTCTGGTGGACATACTGAACTTCTATTTTTCCACTCAGTCGATGAGATTGAGATAATAGGTCAAACTGTTGATGATGCTGCCGGTGAAGCGTACGACAAGGTGGCAAAATTCTTGGGATTGGGATATCCCGGTGGGCCGATAATAGATAAACTTTCCGAACAGGGGGACAGTGCTGCTATAGATTTCCCGAGAGCGATGATGTCTTCTTTAGACTATAACTTCTCATTCAGTGGTTTGAAAACTGCAGTGATAAGGTATGTTGAAAGGTCAAAAATGGAAGGAGATATGCCTCGAGTCGAAGATATTGTTTCATCTTTTCAGGCTGCTGCCTTAGAGGTTGTTGTTTCAAAGACTGTTCGGGCAGCACTCAAGACGGGTGTACGCGCGGTTGTTGCGGGAGGAGGAGTTGCATGCAATAGGACTCTCAGGAGAATGCTTCTTTCCCAGTGCGAAAGAAACGGAATAGAGATGATTGTTTCAAGCCCGCAGTATTGCACTGACAACGGGGCTATGGTTGCTGCTTTAGGTCTCATGCGTTATGAGAAAGGATATCGGTCTGGACTTGACCTCGATGTATATCCTTCTTTGAGGGTGGGCAAGAAGATAGAGTAGTTTAGTCTGTTTTTTTAGTGATTTTTCCTCGCTGTGAGTTATTATTGAAAGGCGAGATAAGGTAAGAAAATGGGGAAATTTATTCTCGGAATAGACCAAGGAACAACTGGCACGACTTCCATGGTGTTTGACCATGATGGCAACATCAAGGGTAAGGTAAACAGGGAGTTCACTCAGTATTTCCCAAGACCCGGATGGGTGGAGCATGACCCGGACGAAATCTGGGAATGCACATTGAGAACAGTGGATGAGGTCCTTAGGCAAGCGGGAATAAGTGCTTCAGATATCCGTGCAATTGGAATAACAAATCAGAGGGAAACTTCTGTTTTCTGGTTCAGGGAAACGGCAAAAGCGTTTGGCAATGCGATCTGCTGGCAGTGTCGCAGGTCTGCTGGTATTTGCTCAAGGCTCAAAGACAAGGGGCTTGAAGAAGAATTCAGGATGAAAACAGGGCTTGTGTTAGACCCCTATTTTAGTGGTACGAAGATTTCCTGGATGATGGAAAATTCGAAGGAATTTGAAAAACTGGCGAGCTCGGGTGAAATTGTTTTTGGCACCATTGATTCATGGCTTCTTTCCCGACTCACAGGCGGAAAGGTTCATGCAACCGATTACTCGAATGCTTCACGAACCTTGATGTTCAACATACGAGAGCTGAAATGGGATAGAGAATTACTTCCGCATCTCAATGTTCCGTTCTCGATGCTTCCCGAGGTCTTACCATCAAGCTGTGTTTTCGGCGAAACTGATCCTTCCTCGTTCTTTGGAGTGCGGGTGCCCATTTCGGGTATTGCGGGCGATCAGCAGGCGGCTCTTTTCGGGCAGGCGTGCTATCGTTCGGGCATGACAAAGAATACATACGGAACTGGGAGTTTCTTGCTGATGAGCACAGGGGAAAAGGCGGTGAGTTCCAAAAGCGGTCTTCTGACTACAATAGCATGGGGACTCGATGGGAAAATTACTTATGCTCTCGAGGGTTCAATTTTCATCACCGGTGCGGCAATCCAGTGGCTACGCGACGGACTTGGCATAATCAAGGAGGCTTCAGAGACGGGACCTCTCGCAGAAAGTGTACCAGACACGGGTGGCGTATATTTTGTTCCGGCTCTTGTTGGACTTGGGGCTCCCTACTGGGATCCCTATGCGCGTGGTGCTATACTTGGTATCACGCGTGGTACATCGAAAGAGCAGATTGTGCGGGCAACTGTGGAGGCTATGGCGTTCCAGACTAGGGATGTTATGGAAGCGATGCAACAAGATTCACAAATCGATGTTTCATCGCTCAGAGTTGATGGCGGAGCATCGGTTATGAATGTGCTTCTTCAATTCCAGGCAGACCTGCTTGGGGTCAGGGTTCAAAGACCTGTGATTCTCGAAACAACAGCGCTTGGTGCTGCATATCTTTCCGGCCTTGCCGTTGGTTTCTGGGAAAACCTCGATGAAATAGAAGAGATATGGAAAGCGGAGAGGAGTTTCAATCCGGCTGTATCAAGAAATAGTGTTGAGGCGGCTTACGCGGGATGGAAGCGTGCAGTTGAGCGGTCAAAGGGCTGGGCGACCCAAATTACGTAAGATTCAAGGGGTTTTGTGTTGAGCGAAATTTACGACGCAGTAATTGTGGGCGCTGGATGTGCTGGTTCAGTTTTCTCAGCAAGGCTTGCTTCGCGCGGTTTCAGGGTTCTTCTTGTTGAAAGGAAGCGAGAGGATGATATTGGCCGTGATTCATTCGGTTTTGTTGAAAACGAGGGGTTTGATCTTGCGGCAATAAAACCATCTGCACCTCCGGAGGAATACGGAAAAATAAACTGCGTTGAAGTTTATGCTCCTGATGGCTCAAAGAGTTTCACCCAAGAGGATTTTTCCTGCAGGGTTGTTGACAGAAGGCTACTCGGTAAGAGACTTCTTGAGATTGCAAAAGAAGCTGGAGTAGAACTCATAACCCAGTGTGTTGCAACCGGTGTCGTAATAGAGAATGGCTTTGCGGTCGCTATCGAAACTGACAGAGGCGTTTTCAAAGGTCGTCTAATTGTAGGGGCGAGCGGTTTGGACAGAGTCGTTTGCCGCGATCTTCCAAAAGGAATGGGCATACCAAGGGCTTTGCGCACAGCTGACCATGTTTGTGTGTACAGCGAAACGAGGAAGATTGATCCAGAGTTTGCTATGAAGAGTGACCGCACTGGAGTTCTGAAGTACTATGTCGGTCGATATGGAGGTTACCAGTGGGTCTTGAGAATCGATGGGGATATGGTAGATATTGGTTCCGCCGTGCAGGACAGAAAGGGAGTGCCTGACTCCGGTGATCTGGTTCATGGGTTTCTTCGTTCGAACCCTTGGGTGGGAGAAGAGGTAGTAAAGAAATCTGGAGGCAGGATACCGACAAGAAGACCACTCAATACGATGGTGGCTTCAGGATTGATGGTATTGGGCGATTCAGCTTGTCAAGCAATGCCAATAGTCGGCAGAGGTGTTGGTGGCGCGATGATTGGTGCATGTTTCGCATCTGATGCTGCTTCATTTGCACTTGAGACCGGTGATTTGACGCCGGCGGGTTTATGGTCTTACAATTCTAATTTCATGAGGAATCGAGGTGCTGATATGGCTGCTCTTGACTGCATAAGAGTTTTCCTTCAGAAACTTGACGAGAAAGAGTTTGTATGGGCTATTTCAAAAGGGGTGATTTCGAGAGATTCAATTGCCTCTGTTATTGCCGGACGCATGCCTCCTGGTAAGGTTCCAGATAAGGTTAGAAGAATACTGAAAGGGCTTGGTGACGTTTCGCTTGTTTCCCGCTTTGACTCGATGAGCAGGCTCGCGCAAAAAATATATGAACTATATTCCCAGTATCCAAAAGATTATGACCATCCAGAGTTTGTGGAGTGGTCTTCCGAGGTTGACTATCTTTTTGAGGATGTTTACTCTTTGTAGTTGCATTTATTTTTTCTGAAAGAGGCTTGATTTTCAATTCGTTTTATGTATAATCCTGTTAGCACTCTTGCATTTAGAGTGCTAATGCTTTGAGAAAGAGAGTTTGAATGAAGGAGGGAAATAGTATGGACCTACAGCCGTTGGGAGACAGGGTGCTGGTCGAGCCTGGGGAAAGTGAAGAGACCACGGCAACCGGTATCGTCATTCCGGACACAGCTAAAGAGAAACCTCAGGAAGGGAAAGTTCTTGCTGTGGGACCCGGGCGTTGGGAAGATGGCAAGCTGATTCCACTTGATGTAGAAGTGGGTGATACAGTCATTTATTCCAAGTATGGAGGAACTGAGGTAAAAATCAAAGGTAAGGAATACCTTATCTTGAGCGAGAGAGACATTCTCGCAAAAAGGGTAAAAGGAAAGGGAAAGAAGTAGAAGAGGGAGGAATGGCAGATGCCGAAGATACTTGAATACAACGAGGAAGCAAGAAGAGCGTTAGAGGTAGGAGTCACGAAACTTGCAGATGCAGTGCGTGTTACTCTTGGACCTAAAGGCCGTAATGTTGTCTTAGAGAAGAAGTTCGGGTCGCCCACTATAACAAATGATGGAGTGACCATAGCGAGGGAAATAGAACTCGAAGATCCTTATGAGAACATGGGTGCCCAGCTTGCCAAGGAGGTTGCTACTAAGACAAATGATGTTGCTGGTGATGGAACAACAACTGCGACGGTCCTTGCTCACGCGATGGTGAAAGAAGGATTGCGCAATGTTGCTGCTGGGGCTAATCCGATGTTGATAAGGCACGGAATTGAAAAAGCGGTGGGGCAAGTTGTAGATGACATAAGGAAGCATGCAAAGGAAATCGAGACGAAAGAAGAAATTACAAGGGTAGCCGCAATTTCTGCTGATAACGATGAGGTTGGCTCGATAATAGCTGATGCGATGGAAAAAGTCGGTAAGGATGGAGTCATAACCGTTGAGGAGTCTCAGACTTTTGGAATGGATTTTGAAGTTGTTGAGGGGCTTCAGTTCGACAAAGGATACCTGTCGCCTTACATGGTAACAGATGCCGAAAGAATGGAAGCTATTCTGGATAACCCTTACATTTTGATTGCCAATCAGAAGATATCTGCTGTTGCGGATTTGCTGCCAGTTCTCGAAAAAGTAATGCAGGCCGGTAAATCGCTTCTTATCATTGCCGAGGATGTTGAAGGCGAGGCTTTAGCGACACTGGTTGTAAACAAAATTCGCGGTACATTCATGTCTGTTGCAGTGAAAGCACCTGGCTTCGGTGACAGACGCAAAGCGATGCTCGAGGACATTGCTATTGTCACTGGCGGTCAGGTAATAAGCGAAGAACTCGGTATCAAGCTCGAGAATGTAACGCTTGATATGCTTGGACAGGCACGTCAGGTCAAGGTCACCAAGGAAGACACGATAGTTGTGGAAGGAAGGGGAGATCAAAAAGCGGTTGAGGGACGGATAAACCAGATACGTGTTGAGATTGAGAATAGTGATTCCGATTTCGACCGTGAAAAACTGCAGGAGAGGCTGGCAAAACTTTCAGGAGGTGTGGCAGTTATCAAAGTTGGAGCTGCAACAGAGGTAGAGCTCAAAGAGAAAAAGCATCGCATAGAAGACGCGCTTTCTGCTACAAAGGCTGCTGTTGAGGAAGGAATTGTTGCTGGTGGCGGAGTGGTACTCGTAAATGCCATTGACTCGATAAAGACGAAGGGAATGGCAGAAGACGAAAAAACGGGCAGTGAAATTGTGAGGAAAGCTCTTGTTGAACCACTGAAGCAGATTGCTGAGAATGCCGGTCTTGAAGGTTCCGTTGTGGCAGAAAAGGTGAAAACGATTGAAGCCGGCAAGGGACTTGACGCAATGACTGGAGAATATGTTGACATGCTCGAGGCTGGCATAATTGACCCGGCTAAGGTAACTCGCTCGGCGTTGCAGAATGCTGCGAGCATAGCTGCAATGTTATTGACTACAGAGGCTATTGTTGCTGATAAACCTGAGGAGGAAAAGCTTCCCGCCGGTATGCCGCCAGGTGGCATGCCTCCAATGTAGGATTTTTTGAAGGCTTGGCGCCCGCTTCAAAAGCGGGCGCTTTTCTTATACCTGGACTTTATTTGAACTTGACCTAATGGATGATATCGTAGATTCCCAAATATTTGTTGGTTGTTGGATTCAATGCTTTAATCGTGAATCCATTAGTGGTTAAATATGGAAAAGCACTTTATTCGAGAGTGGTTCTTAAGGAGGGTTTTTGGAAGAAGAGATTGGTTTGGGCAAAACTGCTCGTAGAGCATATAGTCTCGATGATATCTCAATTGTCCCTTCAAGGAGGACGAGAGACCCCGAAGATATAGACCTTTCCTGGCAACTTGGTCCGTACAAGCTGAATCTTCCATTTTTGGCTTCCGCTATGGATGGAGTGGTTGATACAAAAATGGCGATTGCCATTGGCAAGCTTGGGGGAATAGGAGTTCTCAATCTTGAAGGTTTGCAAACCCGCTACGATGACCCTGAGCCCGTACTGCAGGAGATAGCTTCTTTGCCCAGAGAGGAGGCTACAAGGGGCATTCAACACCTTTACTCGGAGCCGATAAAGGCTGAGCTGATTACCAGAAGAATAAAGGAGATAAAAAAATCTGGTGTCGTCACCGCTGCCTCGCTTACTCCCCAGCGCATAGAGCAATACTATGGTTATGCTTTGGATGCCGGACTTGACATTCTTGTTATACAGGGGACTGTTGTTTCAGCAGAGCACATTTCAAGCAGGCGTGAACCACTCGACCTCTACAAATTCATAGCGGAACTCGAAATTCCCGTTATTGTTGGTGGCTGTGCTTCATATCATGCTGCTCTTCATCTGATGAGGACTGGTGTGGTTGGGGTGCTCGTTGGTGTTGGACCCGGGCACGCTTGTACAACCAGAGGAGTGTTGGGAATTGGCGTGCCTCAAGCAACGGCTCTTGCGGACGCAGCGGCAGCGCGCTCGAGAATCATGGAGGAAACAGGTCGCTACGTAAACGTGATAGCGGATGGGGGTATAAGAGCAGGTGGCGATATAGCAAAGTGCATCGCATGCGGGGCAGATGCTGTCATGTTGGGCGCTCCGATCGCAAAGGCATTCGAGGCGCCGGGAAAGGGATTTCACTGGGGCATGGCAACTTTTCATCCAGAGCTTCCCAGAGGAGCTCGCGTCTATGTTGGAACAGAGGCATCAGTTGAAGAAATTCTTGTGGGTCCTGCGCACGAAAATGATGGAACACTGAATTTGTTTGGCGCTTTGAGGACATCAATGGCTACATGTGGTTATGCAAGTATAAAGGAATTTCAGCGTGCTGAGGTGGTTATTGCTCCTGCAATACTCACAGAAGGTAAGGCAATACAGCGGAGCCAGGATATTGGAATGGGAAAAGTAGTAGAAAGCAAGCGAGTTTCTACCACCAAGGGTGATTTGAATGTGGAAGCCACATGAACATGAGGTGCTTGTTCTCGATTACGGTGCGCAGTATGCCCAGGTAATAGCAAGGCGAGTGCGCGAGTGCAAAGTTTACAGCGAAATTGTTCCATACGATATTCCGATCGAGGAAATAAGAAAAAGGAATCCTGACGGTCTGATACTTTCCGGTGGTCCAGCAAGTATCTATGATGAGGGTGCTCCGCGCGGGGATAAGAGGATATTTGAAGCCGACATACCAATTCTCGGTATCTGCTACAGCATGCAGTTAATGGCAGACACACTTGGAGGCAGGGTTGAGCCAACCGGTGTAAGGGAATACGGAAAAACCATATTGAATGTTTTGAAGGAAGGCAAAATTCTTCACGACCTCCCGCTCGAGCAGATTGTATGGATGAGTCATGGAGATTCTGTAGTTGAGGCACCTCCCGGTTTCACCGTAAACGCAAGAACAGAGGCTTCTCCTGTGGCAGTGATGGAGGATACCGGACGGAAGCTTTTCGGGGTGCAATTTCATCCAGAGGTTGTTCATACTCCTTTTGGAAGGGAGATAATCAAGAACTTTCTCTTCAAAGTTTGCGGTTGTCATCCAACATGGACAATGACATCGATAATCGAGGAAAAGGTTCGACAAATCAAAGAGCAGGTCGGGCAAGAGAAAGTCATTTGTGGTCTTTCAGGAGGCGTTGATTCGTCTGTTGCGGCAGTGCTCGTTCACAAGGCTGCTCAAGACCGATTGACGTGTGTTTTCGTTGATCATGGACTCTTAAGGGAAGGCGAAGCAGAAGAAGTAATTGATACTTTTGGAAAGCACCTCGAAATGAACCTTGTTCATATTGATGCGCGTGAGAGGTTTTTGATGCGCCTCAAGGGAACTCTTGACCCTGAAGAGAAACGGAAAGCAATCGGTGAGGAGTTCATAAGAGTTTTTGAGGAAGTAGCATCAAAGCTCAAGGACACAAGGTTTTTGGTACAGGGAACTCTATATCCGGATATCATAGAGAGCGGCACGAAGGATGCCGCTCGAATCAAATCTCATCACAATGTTGGCGGTCTTCCTGAAAACATGCGGTTCGAGCTCGTTGAACCCCTGCGTGAATTGTTCAAGGATGAAGTCAGAGCTCTTGGCGAAGAGCTTGGATTGCCCGAGGAAATAGTATGGCGCCAGCCTTTCCCTGGTCCGGGGCTTGCAGTGAGGATAGTAGGGGAGGTTACGCCTGAGCGATTGGAGATTCTGAGGCGCGCTGACGCTATCGTAAACGAGGAAATAAAGAGGGCTAATCTATATAGAGATATCTGGCAGTCATTTGCGGTTCTTCCGTGCATAAGATCAGTTGGCGTGATGGGGGATGGAAGGACATACGCATACCCGATAGTGGTCCGCGCGGTGACCAGTGAAGATGCGATGACCGCGGACTGGGCAAAAATTCCATTTGATGTCTTAGAGCGCATTTCAAGTAGAATCATCAATGAAGTGCATGGTGTAAACAGGGTAACCTATGACATTTCCTCTAAACCACCCAGCACGATTGAATGGGAGTGAAGAGCTTCTTTGGGTCGTGATATTTCTTACCTCGAGAATCTGAATTCTTCTCAAAAGGAAGCGGTTCTTCACGAGAGTGGTCCGCTTCTCATAATAGCCGGCGCCGGGAGCGGCAAGACGCGCGCTTTGACTCACAGGATTGCCCACCTCGTAGTTGGTCTTGGTGTAAAGCCTTCAGAGATTCTTGCTGTTACGTTTACGAACAAAGCCGCAAGAGAAATGAAAGAAAGGCTTGACAATCTTGGAGTGAGAAGCAGCCAGATGATGATTGGAACTTTCCATTCCTGTTGCGCTCGAATACTCAGAAGAGAAATAACAAAGCTTGGATATACCACTAATTTCAATATATATGATGAGGCGGACTCAAAGAGGCTTATTGCCAGGTGCATCGATGAACTCGAGTTGAGCAGAAAACAATTTCCACCTGGTGCGTTGAGAGCGTCAATTTCGCGTGCAAAGAGCGAAATGATTGATACGGATACATACGCAAAATCTGATCTTGATTTCTTCCGTGAGGTTGTTTTGAAAGTTTACAGAATGTATCAGGAGAAACTAAGGTCAAACGACGCTCTTGATTTCGATGACCTTCTTTATGTAACGGTCAACCTTTTCGAACTTTATCCCGATGTGCTCGAAAGTTATCAGATGCGGTTCAGGCATGTTTTTGTAGATGAGTATCAGGATACAAATCTTGTTCAATATAGACTCACCAAGTTACTTGCCGAGAAACATAGAAATATCTGTGTTGTTGGTGACGATGACCAGGGCATATATTCCTGGCGTGGTGCCGATATCAGGAATATTCTCGAATTCGAAAAGGACTATCCCAATGCTCGAATTGTGAAACTCGAGCAGAATTATCGTTCGACTCCCGAAATACTTTCGGCTGCTGGTGCCGTTATCGAGCACAACGCTTCAAGGAAGGAGAAAACACTCTGGACGAAAAACTCTCCGGGGGATAAAGTCAGACACATTTTAGTTGACGATGAGCATGGTGAGGCTTCTTTTCTATCTGATTTTGTGCGCGGGTATGTTGAGGAGAAGAGAGGAAACTATGGTGATATCGCTGTTTTTTACAGAGTTCATGCACAATCGAGGATTATCGAGGAAGAGTTCATCAGAAATGGAATCCCTTACAGGATTTTCGGAGGGACGAGATTTTATGAGAGGCAGGAAATAAGGGACATTCTTTCATATCTTCGCGTTATTGCAAATCCAAGGGATGAGTTGAGCCTGAGAAGGATCTTGAATGTACCACCAAGGGGAATCGGAAAGACAACCCTTCACCGCCTCGAACGATACTCAATGGAAAATGGATTGAGTTTATATGATTCTCTTGGCATGGCTGATGATATTTCCGCTCTTTCTCCCAGGGCCAAAGCAAACATAAAGGGCTTACATGAACTAATGGAGAATTTGAGGGAATATTCAGAGGAGCGGGAAGCAGCAAATTTAATCGAGGAGGTGTTGGAGCGAACTGGCTACATGGAACTTTTGAGGAACGGGGGGACCATCGAAGCTGAAAGCTGCATTGAGAACCTGAATGAACTTCTGAATGTCGCCAGGGATTTTGCCGTTAACTTTGGAGCAGTAAGTCTTGGTGATTTTCTTGAAAGAGTTTCTCTCATTGATGATACACAGGACCTCGATGAAAAAGCTGGTTATGTTTCTTTGCTTACTCTGCACAACGCAAAGGGGCTCGAGTTTCCGGCTGTGGCAATTATTGGTGTGGAGGAAGGATTGATTCCTCATGCTCGCTCCATGGATTACTCAGAGGAAATAGAGGAAGAAAGAAGGCTTCTATATGTGGGTATGACTCGCGCGAAGGAACTTCTGCTTCTGTTGAGCGCGGCTTTCAGGAGTGTGAGGGGAAGGCTTGAGGCTAACCAGAATTCCCGTTTTTTGGAGGAAATACCGGAAGGGTTTGTTGAAATAGAGGATAAAGCTGAAATCCCATTCGACCTGGGTACGATAGAGCTTGAAGAAGGGGACAAAATTATTCATAAGAAGTGGGGCGAAGGAACCGTTGTTTCACTTGAGAACCTTCCTGACGACATTGAAATTACTGCCCAGTTTCAGACGGTAGGGCTAAAAAGGCTCCTTTTGAGTTACGCACCCATAACAAAAGTAACATAAAATGGGGTCACCTATAAGAAGTAAAAGTCAAGACAAAACTTCCCCTGATCCCGGATATCCGGGTTTTTAAGGCTATGTCTGCTTTGAAGGACACCCTGCTATGTGTGCGTTGTCTTCCTCTTAGAGACAATCCCCATCCCTTCTTCCTTTGCGAACCTTTTCAAACCGACTCATATCTTTTGGCTTTCAGTCTGCCAGTCACCTATGTGAAGCTCGGCTCCTGGTAATCCAGGACC
>JAQUKT010000015.1 GCA_028718945.1 Actinomycetota bacterium
GAGAGAGAGCCACAAATACATTGAATATTGAAGGAACCCTCAAAGCCTTTATGCCCGGATAAATTCGGTAGAGCACATCATAAGGCATTGGCATGCTAATTCTATTCCCGAAAAAATAAAGGGACGTCCCAAGACAAAATATCGCCGAGGCAATAGCAAGAATACAGTAATAGAAAAGCGAAAACCGTTCTTCGCTCTTTCTCTTTCCCCAAAGAGAAATCGCGCCAATGATGGCAAGAGCAAATATGACAAGCCCGGGAAAGAGAGTTCTGTGGTTTGGTCCGCCCCGGCTTTTTGTATTTTTCCGAAAATGCTCCGTGACATTTCCCCATAACCAGTTATACTGCGAGGCGGCAAGAAAATCCTGAAGATCAGCGGAGTGCATGTCAACTTCAGAAATTGTACGTTCAGCCTTGTGGTTTTCGCTTCTTACTTTCAAGTAGGGAAGCGCAAATGGAAGCACAATCACTCCTGCAAGAAGAATGGAAACGATTATCCAGATTAAGGTCCTCAAGGCAAAAATATCCCTGAGGGTAAAAAGCCTTACCACAAAGAAAATAATGAGAGCAACCGAGAAAAATATACCAATATAGGTATTGGCAAGAATCTGTACTGCAAGGAACAAGCCAAAGAGAAATGCGTCATATACGTGCCTTTCCTCACAGTATTTGTGAAGAAACAGAAGCGAGAGGGGAACCCAGCCAACTGAGCATATAGAAAGCTGGGTAACGTGAGAAAACATATAGGGGGCGAAGGCAAACGAAGTACCGCAAACAACTGCTGCGAATCGATTCCTGCTCAGGTGAAAGCAAAGCAGGTATCCTCCAATTGCTGAAATCAAGAAATTGAGTAAGAGAACAAGATTGAGCGTGTGAACAGGATTTCCCCCCGTCAAGAGCCAGAACGGCACGCCGAGAATACCATTTGTTATCTGGTGTTCTGAATAAGCAAGCGAATGGTGCACGGGATAGAAAATGTTTGCTTCAAATAGATTCAACGGATTTCGAAGGGCATGAATGTCCCACGCTACGGTCCAGGCGTGAAACCTCGGGTCGAATTTATCGGTGCATGTAGCATGACCAACAAGATGGTTTGACCCTTTGAAAAGAAGTGGTCTGGTCAAGAAAATCGTGAGTACGATAAATAGAATAATTATCGCCAACGCTCGCAAGAACGTGTTCTGTGAAAACTTATTCTTTACCCTTGCCAATGCTCGCGATTCCATCACCTTAGAATGTTTCTATAGACGTAATCGTCGCCAAATCTTGCGACAAATACGGGCTTCCTCTTCTCATTCCAATCTTCAAGCCTCCCGATGAGTTCATGTCCTCCCGCGTCGGCAGCGTGAATGATAATGAATTCAACCTTATGCTCCTCAAGGAATTCAAGCCACTCTTCGGACGGAGATTTCCTGAAAACTTTTTTAGCCCTTTTATATGTGGACGGAATGAAGCTCGAAAAGCCGTTCACCATTTTTTTCCAGTGAAGAGTAGAAAAATAGGTTCTTCTGCTCTCGAGATTCACCCAGGCGCCATCATTCACCGGCATTGGAAGCTCGATTATAGATGTGTCCCCCTTTCGTTCTGAAAGCCACTCGTAAACGGGAGGAAAATCTTTCTTCTCCGGGATGGGCGCAAGTGGAAGGCTGGCTGTCATTACCTCGAGAAAGAGCAGGGCAAAACAGAGCCCACAAAAAATGGTAGCCTTCCTGCCTTTATACTTACTCTTTGCCCAATTGCCAAGACCAAGAAACCCGAAGGAAGCAAGCATTGAAAGAGAAAGCGTTGTCAGAACCGAAAAGATAGTTGGAACTCTCAACGCCTTGAAGCCGGGGTAGAAATGATAGAGAACATCATACGGCATGGGTATCTGCGCCCTTCTCCCGAAAACATAAAGCGAAGGGCCGAGGCAGAAAAGGACGGAGCACACAAGCAGCGCGAGATAGAACCAGAAAACGAAACGTTTTTTCTCGTCTCCTTTTCTCTTGAGATAAACCGCCCCTGCAAGAGCCATGAGTAAAATCACAACTCCCGGAAATAATGACCTCGCATTCGGTCCAGCCCTGTTTTTCGTGTTCTCCCGAAATGGCTTCGTGATTTTTCCCCAGAACATGTTGCATTCAGGAGCAACAAGAAAGTCCTGAACATCCGCGGAGTGAGCCTCGACCTGATAAGTTTGACGTTCGAAACCTTTGTTGAGGCTGTGAACCTTGAAATAAGGAAGTGCAAACGGAATTATCAGAAGAAATCCAAAAACAATGGCAACAATTCCGTAGAAAATGAATTTCAGTCTGAAAGCCTTTCGGTCAAGGAAAAGCGCTGCAACAATGAATATGAGTATTCCTACCGACAGAAAAAGTCCAATATAGGTGTTCGAAAGGAACTGTAGGACAAAAAAGAAAGCACAAATGAAGGCAAGGTAGGGTTTTTTCTCTTCGAAATAGCGGTGGAGAAAGAGAAATGTCAGCGGGACCCAGCAGGTCGAGCATATTGAAAGCTGGGTAATATGTGAAAACGTGTAAGGAGCAAACGCGTAAGCGATGCCAGAAAAAAAAGCGGCAGTTCTACTGGCAGTGAGCCTTTTGGCAAGAAGATAAGCGCCTACTGCAGAAAGAAAGAAATTCAAAATGAGAACGAGGTTCGCGCTCTCTATTGGATTGTCGGTTGTCGCCATAAAAGGCAATGCAAGCACCGCATTTGTAATCTCGTGTTCCGAATAGGCAAGTGTGTATTGATTCGGATAAAAGATGTTCGCATTGAAAAGGTTCAAAGGGTTATTCAGAAGAGCATGAATATCCCAGGAAATCGTCCACGCATGAAACGAGGGGTCGTAAGGGTCCCCAGGCGCGTTTTTGTTGCCCTTCCAGAGAATCGGCCTCAAGAGAAAAACAGAGATTAGAAAGAACAACAGAATAATGAGGAATTCTTTGCACGCTTTGCTCTTTAACCAGCCCTTTTTCATATCAAATTGATAGTTCTTTTATGAACAACACCTTTCCTTGCAAGTATTTCCATTGGAAGGATACCGCTATACCGACATTCTTCATATGCCCCTTCTAACGCTGTGATTCTATCACGAATCCGGCCTTTCGGGCACGGTTGAACGGATTCTGCGGCATGCTCGCCGACCGACACCTTCGCATCCTCTCCAAGCCTCGTGTTTTCTTGTAGTCAGGGGACGGTTGTCCAGCATATCAATCCATCCCGTTTTCTATCTCCGTCCTTCACAGGCTCAAGGCGGGCGCCCTCGCGCAGGGCTTTCCCAGTTGGTGAATCTTAGACAACATCAACCGGAACAGCTTCTCGGGAACAGCCACCTCGGCCATCTGGAATACGGTCATATGCGAGTGACTGATAATCTTGGCGCCTATCTTCACGAGCTTCAGCTGGATGCTCGAAAGAGACAGGCAAGAAACCTCACTCGGAAGGGCGAAGCGTCGGATGAAGTTGCCCAGGTTGTAGGCCAGCACGAACAGGGCAATACGGACCTTATTGGAGGGAGAACCTCGTGCACGACAGCCTCGCATATGTGAGGGATATCTTGCCTTTTTTGATGTATTGCTCTGCCGTGGCCCGCTTGTTGTAGAAATGGACGGCGGCTTCCGGTGAGGAGGTCATGTTGGTTACGATGAAACCGATTCGGGGAATAGCTCACCTGCGTGCCCTCGACCTTTGCTATTGACCCTCTTGGGGGCAAGTCTTCGGCTTTCTTAGGAGGCCTTCCCACCGGGCGGGTTATAGGTGGTCTATCTCGCGGTAGAGGTTAGCGTTTGCCTTGAGCCTGATTGCATAGAGGATGGAGTTATCCTCTTATGTACTCGTAGATGTCCGGCGAGGCGAAAGCGGCGTCCCCTCTCAGGTAGAGCTTCTTGTCCATCGCCTTGTACCTGTCCACTATGGGGAGAGGAACTTCCGCCATCCATCAGCCGAGTGAACGTTGCCCGGCCTCAAGATAGCCCTTTTACAATCCCCGAAATTGTTGAAGCAGAACAGAGGATGGTAGCAGGTCGAGGAAAAATGCCCGTTGTAGGCTGAGCCCTCCTGATTTCCGTGGACGGGAGACTCGGGAGTCGATGTCCAGTATCACCTTCTTCGCGATTGAGAGCGATACGGCTTTTGGATACCCAGGAGCTATTAGGGTGGCAAGGGCGTCGATGTTCTGCTCTTGAGCAAGGATGTCAGTCTCGAAGCGCGAGACGGTTCCCGAGCTTGCCGCGGTTCTGTCGAGAGTGCGTTTCCCGATGACCGCCCTCATGGCAGGGTAGCGGGATAGCCCTCGTGGTCGTTGGTATCTTCGTAGCCCGCCAGCCTCGCATAGACCGACTGCCTGATGAGTCCCAGCATCTAATGCTGGATGTTCTTGCCGGTTCTCGCTTCGACTATCTTGTTCCCAGCCATCTCCGTGAGACCCAACATCTCGCCTGAGTTCTCTGACTGCAAGCAGACCTGCGTCTGTCGTTATCTTCGCTCCCCGGAATTCGAGCCTCAGCCGACGGTCGAATCTGAGCCTCAACCCCCCATTTTGCGCTGCACCCAATGGATTCTCGCCTCCTGAAGTACTACATGGCCAGTATTTGGCTTCTCACAATGCATACTTAAGCAATGCAAGGGGAGAATTCTTCCTCTTTCATATGATTCATGCGGGGTGAAAACTTTTGATCGTTGCTTAAAGTTACGCATTTCCGCAAAAACCGCAAAATAGCAAAGACGATTTGACAATATGGTAATATACAGGAGTTGATGGTGATGAGCGAGAATTTATTCCAAAATACTAATTTTTGGATTCAATTGAATGCAAAGCATGCAGGAAATTCCTGAAAGAAAAAAGGACGAACAAAAGATAAGAAAACTCTCGATCATAATGCCTGCATACAATGAAAATTCAACCATTGAAGAGGCTGTTCAACGCTCTCTTTCGGTTGATCTTCAAGGCATTGAACTCGAACTAATAGTGGTTGATGATGGCTCGACCGATGGAACCACCCGGATTCTGCAATCGCTCGAGCCGAGGGAGAATATGACCATCCTCCACCACGAAAAAAACAAGGGGAAGGGCGCGGCAGTCAGAACGGCTCTGCCGTATGTGACCGGAGAAGTTGTTGTTATTGAAGACGCCGATCTCGAACTCGAGCCAGAATCCTATCCCAGACTCATGGAGCCAATACTGAAGGATGAAGCGGATGTCGTATTTGGCTCGAGATTCAAAGGAAACGTAAGGGGCATGACATGGTTTTCGAAACTCGGCAACAGGGTTGTTTCCCTTATCGCAAGTATCCTCTTTTTGGAGTGGGTTTCAGACGAGGCGACCTGTTACAAGATGTTCAGAACAGAGGTGATTCGCTCATTCAAACTCAAGTGCACCGGCTTTGAGTTTTGCCCTGAAGTAACCGCAAAAACGCTCAAGAACAAGTATCGTTATGTCGAAGTTCCGGTCAACTATAACGGGCGTCCAAGGTCAAGCGGGAAAAAGGTCAGACTTCGCGATGGCTGGCATGCTATATGGACGCTTGTCAAATACCGCTTCGTTGACTGAATAGAAACCGGAGCCTGCAATCTTTTTGACGCTTCCGCTTATTAGTTCCCGGTGTAACCTTCAGCGAAATACCAGATTTTTGAAGGGGAAGTAAGTCCTATTGAATCATGACCACCCGCGTACTGCCCGTTGTAAACGAAGTACATTGCCCTTTCGGCAATTACCTTCGCTCCATTCAGTCCCTCAACAAGCGTGGAAACGTCAGCGTTAGAAAAGCCCGGCTGCTCGTCAACGTGGATGGTGAATCTCGAATGAGCCCCGAGCCTGTCGGTTCTCGACCAGGAGTGCCCATCCGCTCTCATAAAAGTAGTCTTAACGCTCACTTGTTCTCTTTGAGGATTCGTTATCAAAACATAGGTATCGAAACTCTCACTTGTGCATCCCTCGGGAAGATACCATTTGCTTGAAGCCCCCGTCGCTCCAATTGAGTCATGTCCGCCATCCCTTCCAACTGAGTTGAAGTAAACCGCACGCTCGGAAACGATTTTCTCAGCAGAGCTCACCTCTGTCGAGAAAGACGCAGAGCGAAAGCCCTCCACATCATCAACCTTGATTGTTTTTCTGCTTTTCGAAGGAAGACTAACTGGAACCTCTCTTACATTACCGTCACTTCTCATGAATCGAACATTCACAGAGGCATTCCTCACGCCGGGATTCTGAACGAGAATGTAAGTGTCAAATGCTTCCGCGGTATAGCCTTCAGCAAAATACCAATTGTTTGAAGCTTCCGGGACGCCGATGGATTCATGACCACCCACAAAACCGCGGTAGTTGAAATACATTGCGCGCTCTGCTATTACGTTCTCGCTTGACTCTATCTTCGTCGAAACGGAAGCACTCTCACATCCCGGCACATTCTTGAGATTCAGGGTAAATCTGCTTTCCTTTGGAACGTTGAAATTCGCCTCTACCGGGGTCATGCCCTCTCTCATAAAGGTCATTTTCACTGACGCGCTCTTAGAACCTGGATTCTGAACGAGCACATAAGTATCAAAATCTCCTGATGTGTACCCTTCCGCAAGATACCAGGTCTTTGAAGGGCTCATAGCCCCTATGGAATCATGCCCTCCCTGCCACCTGTTCGAGAAGTTGAAATACATGGCTCGCTCGGCGCATATTGGAACATCTGAAGTCAAAAGAGCGCTAACCCCGCAATCGAGTATATATCTGTTGATCCATACCGTATAGCGGGAACCTGGAGAAACCTCAACTGGTATGTCGATGGTTTTGCCACCTTCATTCATTAGCCTGATGTTCGCATTTGCCTTTTCTTTTCCCGGGTTCATAAGAAGAATGTACTCGTTGAAATTCTTTCTCGGCGGAGGAGGAGGCGGCTCGCCCCCGGTGAGCCATGTCGCGTGATGGTTTGGCAATCGCCTGAACATCCTCCAGGGCATTGTCTTTTCGTTCTGACCTTTCAGTTTTCTGCATTCAAAGACGTAGAACGCCCCGCTTCCTTCAGAGCCTCCAGTGCCAGCCGCAACCTCGAGATACCCATCCCTGTCGAAATCACCCGCGCAAGGACTTGTAACTATCAGATTACCAAGCGTCTGGTCCCAGAGAAGCTTACCCCTGAAATCCCAGGCTGACATCTGGCAAGCCGTGCCAATGATTACATCAGCAAGACCATCTGCATTGACATCCGCAAGACAGGGTGATGCCATGAGAGGTCCTCCCTTCGGTCTTATGTCCCAGAGGAATGAACCGTCGGGTCTTATCACCATGATATGTTCTTCTCCGGTTCCAGCAGCGGCATTACAAGCAATTGCGATTTCCTTTGTTCCATCTCCATTTATGTCTCCAATAGCCGGGGATGAAAAAGTGGAACCAGCTGTAACGACAGGCCAGCCCGCTACAGGAGACCCATCATGATTGAAAGCAAATACTCGATGACCCTCAGTGGTAATCTTCCCAACAGCCTTCCAGTAGTGACCGGTTCCAACTACAATTTCATACATGCCGTCGCCGTCTATATCAGCGCAGGCAGGAGAAGACCACACCACCTCAGGAATGCTTTTGGGGAAACCCGGTACGTGTGTCAAATCCCCGTTGAGAGCGTAAAGCAAACCGCCTCGCGGATATGGCCAATCGGGGCCACCTGATACATCAGCGCCAATTATCACCTCAGGAAGTCCATCCATATCAATATCAGCAAGAGCGGGTGAAGACCAGATTGAGTCCCTGTTATTAAAGGGCCAACCCGGGAGAGGATTTCCATTGTAAGAATATGCGTAAATATAACTTCCCCAGCTCCCATAGACGATGTCTAAGACCCCGTCACCATTGATATCACCTATCGCCGGGGAGGAAAATATCCCAAGATTCGCATTCGGGTCTTGAACACCCGATTCTGCCTGCTTTGGCCAGCCCCATTTCGAAAGAGGGTGACCCCCACAGTCAAAGCCCCACATTCTTCCGGCAAAGTCCCCTACGAAAATCTCCTGCTTCCCATCGCCATCCACATCCGCGCAGGCAGGTGCTCCCTGGATTTTCGCGCCACAGGAGAATGCCCACTTGAGCTGTGCACGTGAATTGAAGCAATAAAGATGCCCATTGAGGTTACCAACAAGTATTTCCTCCTGACCATCGCCGTCTATGTCAGATGCTGTCAGGTGTGCCTGATAGAAAGAAGACAAGCCGTCCATTTTTCCCTGAACCGGCCAGAATATTGTTCCATCAGGATTCGGATTTGGTTCTCCAGCCCTTACAAGTGATGGAGTGAAAGCCAACATTGTAATAACTAAAATATAAACTAACCCAAGCGGTAAGCGCCTTTTCATAGAAAAACTCCAAGTGTTGTCAATAAATATCAATAAAACAAAAAACCTACCATAGCATAAATCGGCAGATTGCCATCAAGCCTTGAAATCATCAGCGTTCAGGCGCGCGTTCCTTCCAGAACCACCTGTTCTCAACATACCAGTCCACTGTTTCCTTCAGCTTTTCCTCAAAATTCGAACCTGTCAAAAAGCCAAGAGACGCGATTTTTGAGCATTCAAGAGAATAGCGCCTGTCATGCCCGGGGCGGTCTCTTACATACTCTATCAAAGACTCATCCTTGCCCAAGATATTCAGTATGAGACGGGTAATCTCTATGTTTGATTTCTCGACTCCGCCACCGATGTTATATACCTCCCCGGGACTACCCTTTTCAAGCACCATGTCTATTGCCCTGCAGTTATCGGTAACATAAAGCCAGTCCCTTACATTCTTGCCGTCGCCGTAAAGAGGCAGTTTTCTGTTCTCGATGGCATTTGTGATGAAAAGAGGAATCAACTTCTCAGGATATTGATGCGGACCGAAATTATTGCTCGACCGGGTTATCATGACGGGAATTCCGTACGTCTTGTGGCATGAAAGAGCAATCAAATCGGCAGAGGCCTTTGAAGCAGAATAGGGGCTGCTCGGGCAAAGAGCGGAGTTTTCATCGAATGAACCATCCTCAATGCTTCCGTAAACCTCGTCAGTGGAAATCTGGATGAATTTCGGCACCTCTCTGCGAAGCGATACCTCCAAAAGCGTAAACGTGCCCAAAACATCCGTTTCAATGAAGGGGCGGGGTCCGGCAATAGAGCGGTCAACGTGACTTTCAGCTGCAAAATTCAAGACCGCGTCGAATCCCTCGGTAATCAGGCCATCCACAAGTGCCTCGTCGCGAATATCCCCCCTGACGAACCGGTAGTCAAACTTCCCCTCAATATCCCTCAGATTTTCAATATTTCCCGCATAAGTCAATTTGTCGAGGTTCACGATTTCTATGTCATTGCGTTTTTTGAACATGAATCTTATGAAATTAGAACCGATAAAGCCGCATCCTCCGGTCACCAGTATTTTCAATCTGTCTCCCTTTTTCTTATTCCTTCTAACCCATCTTTACATCCCAGTCATAAGGAATTTCATCAGAGTCCCAGGGCAATCTATACTCATCGGGCTTGTCATAGTCATAAAGTTCCGTTGGAATATTAGCCACATAAGCCTCGTGTTCGCCAACGCACTTCCAGCCGTGAAAAACCTCCCTCGGAATATGGACCAAAAGTGGGCGGTGCTCTCCCATGAATATTTCCATTACCTCTCCCTTTGTGGGAGAACCGCTCCGGTTATCGAAAAGAGCGAGCTTGACCATTCCATGGACGCAGCAAACATTGTCGTTCTGCTTTTTGTGCATGTGCCATGCCTTTACAACTCCCGGATAAACCGTTGTTACATATACCTGTCCGAACTTCTCAAAAAAATCGTCATCCGAGCGAAAAATTTCCATAAGGCGACCGCGCTCATCCGGGATTACCCTCAAGGGCTTAACCATTACGCCATCTATCATGAAATCCTCCTTTCCCCCGCGGAATGGGGTCAGGTCTTGCAATGCCACATTTAATCATCATACGCAAGGCAGGCAAAACAAATGTGGCATTGCAAGACCTGACCCCATTTCACTAAATTATTCCAACCCTCGAGTTATCACCAAGCATGAACCTGTAAGCGGCAGGTTTGAGGGGCGAGCGAATGACCTCGACATTTTGCCCTATTAGACTACCCTCAATTCTCACCGGAACTCCGGCTATCTTCGAGCATTCAAGGACTATCGAGTGCTCTACCTCGGAATCAATGATTTCCACGCCAAAATAAATGGATGTATAAGGACCAATGAATGAATTCACAATTCTCGTACGCTCCCCTATGACAACAGGTCCTCTTATGGTGCTTTCTATTATCTCGGCGCCTTCTTCGATTCTCACCTTTCCCTCAATCTTAGAAAGCGAATCCACATGACCTTTTATATCCGGCTTTATCGTCTCGAGCATTATACTGTTCGCCTCCAGCATGTCCTCGAGCCGCCCTGTGTCCTTCCACCAGCCATCTATCACATGAGGTTCAACCCTCAAGCCATGGTCAACAAGCCACTGTATTGCATCTGTTATCTCGAGTTCGCCGCGCCATGATGGCTTCAATTCCTTGACTGCATCAAAAATATTCTCATCGAAAAGATAAACGCCGACCAAAGCAAGGTCGCTCAGCGGGACATCCGGCTTCTCCACAAGACGAATAACTCTTCCGTCTTGAAGTTCCGCAACACCAAATCTTTCAGGATTTACTACCCTTGCAAGGAGAATCTCACAATTCGGTCGCGTTTTCTCAAAACTTTCCACGAAACCCTTTATTCCATCCTTTATGAGATTGTCTCCCAAATACATGACAAAATTATCGCCCATCAAATAGTCCATGGAGATGAGCACCGCATGAGCAAGACCAAGAGGCTCTTCCTGATGAATGTAGGTTACATTAATCCCCCACCTCGAGCCATCGCCAACGGCCTCTGTGATTTCCTTTCTTGTATCACCGACGACAATACCCACATCGTCTATGCCGGCGTCACGAATTGCCTCCAGTCCATAGAAAAGCACGGGCTTGTTCGCTATTGGAACGAGTTGCTTTGCCATCGTGTGCGTTATGGGGCGAAGCCTCGTCCCCATTCCGCCGCATAGCACCAGAGCCTTCATCGTTTCAACCTCCAGACAATCAAAGGAATGTGAACAGCTAATAAGTATATAACAGGAACGAGCAAATGGGGTCAGAAACCGGTATACCCCTCAGCGAAGTACCAGCAAGAGGAGGAAGCGTTGACTCCATTCGACGAATGACCACCAGCTCTATTATCGCCAGTTGCAGTGTAATCAAAGTACATGGCGCGTTCGACAACGAGTTTGACCCCGTTCAGGGATTTCACTCTCGTCGAAAATTCCGTTTCCTCGAGCCCGGGAATTGCGTCAGCATGAATCGTAAAACGGGAATGCTCTTTTACTGTATAGTTTTTCTCTATCACACTTCCATCCGGTTTCATGAACTCAACACGGACAGAAGCTAACTTTGATTCGGGATTTTGAATGAGTACCCAGGTATCAAAGCCATCCGCTGTATAGCCTTCAGCAAGGTACCACTCAGTCGAAGGCGAGGTCACCGCAGGGCTTCCCGAGCCGCCTTTCAATCCGCGATAATCAAAATACATTGCCCGCTCAACAATTACACCAACATTTGATGAAACTTTCGTCGAGAACTGGGCACTCTTGAGCCCCGGAACCTCGTCAACCGGGATTGTAAACCTCGACTGCGGCTTGATTGTGTATTTCTTCTTGATTGTCTTGCCCCCCTCCTTCATGAAACTGACCTCGGTGTGAGCCTCTTCAGTGTGTGGGTTCTGTATAAGAACATAGGTATCAAATTCTTCTCCGGTATAACCTTCGGCAAGGAACCATTCATTCGAAGGAGAAGCTATGCCCTGAGAACAATGCCCGCCATCAATACCTTTTCTCTCGAAATACATAGAGCGGTCAGCGACAATCTCAACCCCGTTCTCGCTTTCAGCCATGACCGATACTTCCGTCTGCTCAAGTCCAGGAACCTGGTCAACGAATAATGTCATCCTCGAGCATGCAGCGACTTTTGCTTCCTGCTCAAACTTTCTGCCCGCAGGAGTCATAAAAGTGAACTTCACTCTTGCTTCCTCATCATTTGGATTTTCAAGCAGAATGTATGTATCAAAATTCTCAGCCGTGTAGCCTTCGGCGAAGTACCACCTTTGACTCACCCTTGGCAAACCAGTGCTCGCGCTTCCATCGTTCGTTCCCCTGTAGTTGAAGTACATGGCACGCTCACACACAATCGGCTCGTCCGACACCACCCTGACAGAAACTTCCGAAAACTGAACATAGTCATTGACCTTGAGACTGAATCTCGATCTCGCCTGGACTTCCGCTATTTCATTTGTCATGTTTCCATCCGGTTGCATGAACGTGAATGTAACCACAGCCGGCCTTTCGTTGGGGTTGAGAACGAGAATATATTCATCAAAATTGCTCGATGCCAAATCGAATAGAGTTCCCGGAAAGCCAAGTCGCCCCGCAAGAGTCGCTCCAGATACGCTTTTCGTGCCCAACGAGCCTGTAAGCCTTGCGGTTCTCACTCTTCCACCCGGGGTTCTCGCCGAGAGATCAATCGCGTACAGATTTCCTATTTGAGTATCGGCTTGAGAGTTAAGTATAGCCTCGAGTTGCGAGCGGTGAAAACCGTAAGACCAGGCATACCTCGGCGACTGCCAGCAGTACTCACATACCCTTCCGCGCAAGTAGGGAATGGGTTTTCCTCCCCATACATCCTCATTGTTTTCAGTATGCCCCCCACAGGAACCGCAATATGCCGCAACTATTGGCTGACCGTTATAAGTCATTATCTCTCCCCGGGTGAGGTCATTCGCCGCACAGTTATTGGGGTATTTCGAAAGGTCCTTGTTCTCATCAAAAGCCTGGCAGCAGTTTCCGCTCGAGCAAACATCAAACCCTTCTTTTGCATGCTTCCCTCTGGCTATACAGGAAAGAGCGTAAGTCCTTGCAGCTACATAAAGAGCCTTCAATTCCTCCATTGGATAGTTGTCAGGCTCTTCCTGGAGATGATAGAGGTAGTCGTGAAGGGTCATTGTTCTAATCTGCCCATCGCGTCCCTTGACCCTGATTGGTCTCGCATCATCAGTAGCGCTGAATGTGATTGCAGTGTAATAGTAAGAAAGAATCTGGTGATAATTGGCTCCTGCTTTTGCCATGTAATAGACGCCATCCATGCACATCCCAACGCCGTGCGCTCTTCCGCGACCCTGGAAAAGATAATAAGGGTCGCCAGTTCCTCCACTCCTTTCTTTCTGTGGAACGCCGGTACCAGCATCCGACATCCCGGAGAAAAGACCAAGGGATAAAATAGCGACCGAAAACAAAAATACCTTGGAGATTTTTGAAAACCAATTTTTTCCACTCATCTTAAAAAACCTCATTCAATAACCAGTATACCCTTCTGCGAAATACCAGGTGTCAGCCGGCGCTTGTGCCCCTCCAACACATGAACCCCCGCCAATTCCTCTGTAAGTGAAATACATTGACCTCTCGACCAGAATATCACTTTTGCTTTCTATCAAGGCGGAAACTTCCTCTTCGCCAAGCCCCTCTATGTCATCCACGTGAATCGTGTATCTGCTCTTTCCTTTTACTTTGAAATTCTTTTTCACCCTTTTGCCAGTAGCCGTCATGAAAACGCATGACACATCCGCATCCACATCGCACGGGTTTGCGATCAGAACAAAAGTGTCAAACCCTTCTGCCGTATATCCTTCTGCAAGATACCATTTCTTGCAAGGATATGGCGTGCCGGGCGCCGCGTGCCCGTCGCTAATTCCCTTGTATTTGAAGTACATCGCGCGTTCAGCTACGACTGGTGCTTTGTCAGAGTGAATCAGAGCGGCGAAGGATGACTTCGTGAACCCCTTGAGGTCATCAGCGTGAATTGTTTTCCTCGAGTGCGGCAAGGCAACAAATGAGAAGTTCTTTCTTGCCCCCTTCTCGCCCATTAGAGTAAGCGTGAGGTTTGCTTTGGAACCTGTTGGGTTCTGAACAAGGAAATACGTGTCGAATTCATCACCGGTATAACCTTCCGCAAAGTACCAGTCATTCGAAGCGACGTTTATTCCGGATGAATTGTGCCCCCCATCTCTTGAACCACTGAAATACATCGAGCGTTCGGCTATGAGCGGGACGTCTGAAGAAACATAGGTCGAGAACTCACAATTATCCATGCCTTCAAGAGAATCAACACATAGAGTGTATCGAGAGCTTGGCGAAATCTTGACATGCACATCCTTCACGGAACCATCGTTTTTCATGAAGGAAAATGTCACGTCCGCCTCGTGCTCAGCGGGGTTTTGAACGAGCATGTAGGTATCGAATCCATAAGCGGTGCAACCCTCAGGAAAGAATATATCCCTTGATGGAGTAACGGCGCCCACTGAAGCATGCCCTCCAGAAGCATAACCCTTGTATTTGAAATACATTGCTCGCTCGGCAATAAGCGCACCCTTGCTTGAGCGCACAATGGTTGACACATCCTGACTGTAAAGTTTGTCATCTATCCTGACTGTCCGACGACTTTCCGGTGGAATTCGAACGCGGTCCTTGAGTTTCCTTCCATCAAGAAGCATATAGGTGAGCTCGGCTTCGACTTCATCTTTCCCGGGATTCATGAGCAGTATGTAAGTATCAAAACTAATCGGCTCTCCTTCGGAAATAACGCGCTTTCCCCAGGCAAAATTTTGCTCCCAGTAGCCTCTTAAAGCATCGACGCTCACTCCCGCATTGCTTCCAGTAGAGTGGATGAAAAGGTCATGACCAACATACAAACCCGCATGCCCAACGTAGGAGGGGTCTGAAGCGTCCTTGAAAAAAAACACCGGATCACCCGGGAGCAGGCTTCCCCTGCTAACAGTTTCATACCTCTGGTCTCTTGACTGTTCATCCGCCGTTCTCTTCATGCAGTAGCCCAGGACACTCGATAGTACATAGTAGGTTAGACCAGAGCAATCGTATCCACCCTCAGCGTCGGATTCCCCTCCCCACACATATGGATATCCAATCTTGTCAAACGCACTTTTCAAAGCCTTGGTTCTTTGCGGCCCAGTTAGCGGCATCTGACATTCGTACCAGTTGAAAACATCCCTTACGTAAGAAAGACGCCATGATTCAAGCTCGTCCACCTGCTTGCACGAAAAAGCCATCTCCCCACGAGGATAAGGGTTCGCCGGCAAAACCCTTGAATCCCTGAACTTCAGGTGAAGGTCAAAAGCTACCACAAGACTCCCTCTGTATGGTGGTCCTTCAGGGAAAAGATTGTTGATATGCTGAACCTGCTCGAGTAATCCCAATCCCCTTATCAAACCTGCGAGAGCATCTGCCGTGTTCACCGATTCCCGCACCCGAAATGTTCCATCTGGATATTCCGAAAGGAACCCATGTTTAACCGCAAGATTTGCGTACAAAAATGCAGGGTCGTCTTTCCCAAGGTCTGTAAATTTTATGCCTTTGTCCACTCCCTCCGAGCCATGGTCAAAGAGCAGTACAACCGCCTTTGCGTAATCCAGACGATTGGTCGGCTCATCCGGATAAAACTTGCCATCGGAAGCGCCAACCAAATACCCCATGTTGCTCGCATAGTCGATTGCACTTCCAATCTCAGTAGGTTTGGAAGAAACATCAGGGTACTGGATTGCCTCAACTCTCCGAAAACAGAAAGGAGAAACGAGGATAGAAATCAGAGCAAAAGATACGGACACAGCGACCACAAAAGTGAATCTCCTGGACAACGTTTTTGGATTAGCCTTGAAGAGGTCAGAATATGACAATCTCATCGCCTTACCTTGTGCACCCTTCCGCAAAGTACCAGTTCTGAGAAGGAGATGGAATGCCGACCGAGGAATGCCCCCCACTTCTTTGTCCTATCCTGAAATACATTGCGCGTTCAGCAATCAGAGGAAGCTCAGATTCAACAAGCGTTGAGAATTCCACATTTTTCATGCCATCAACATCATCAACACGAACTGAATAGCGGGAACGGGGGGAAATCATAACTTCAATCTTTCTCGTGCTTCCATCAGGGAGCATGAATTCAAGTGTAGCCTCGGCAGTCACAGAATTTGGATTGAGAAGAAGTACATAAGTGTCATAGCCATCATCCGTATATCCCTCAGCAAAATACCATTTGTTGAGGGGGGCACATATCCCGGTGCTATTTGTTCCCTCCTTGATTCCAAAAGCATCGAAATAAATTGAACGCTCAACAAGTACCGGCTCTGTCGCCTGAACGAAAATCGAAACATCGCTGCCCAGAATCTCTTTCTGGTCATTCAGACGAACGGTCCCGCGACTGAAGGCTTTGAGTTTCAAGTTCTGCGTAACATTTTTTCCATCAGAAAGCATATAGGTGAGCTTTACATTCGCCTCTTTCTTCCCTGGATTACCTATGCAAACAAACGTATCAAATCCTGTTCTCGCACAACCCTCCGCCAGATACCAGGATTTACCGGGTTCCATCATTCCGGGAGATACATGACCTCCCGTGTTCAAGCCTTTCCTCCAGTACATCGCGCGCTCCGCTATAATGTCCCTCTGAGCCACAAGGCGGGTGGAGAAATCAGCTTTTTCAAGCCCATCGAGTTCAGCAACGTTCAAAGTGAATCTCGAATGGGGCGCGAGGGTGAAAGAATAAAATCTTGAATCTCCATTTGAATCCATGAATTCAGCCTCGACTTTGTTAGCCTCATTGCCTGGATTCTGGATAAGTATGTAGGTGTTGAAGTCCCAGTTGGTCGAACCCTCAGCAAAATACCATATTCTCGAAGGGGAACTAACACCCAGCGCGCAGTGTCCTCCGCTTGCACCTGACAAATCAAAATACATTGACCTTTCAGCGACTATGCCGACGCCATTTTTACTCTCTATCCGAGTCGAGACATCGCTGTTCGAAACATACTCGTCAACATGGATTGACTTGCGCGCATGAGGAGAAATAGATTCTTTTAGCGTTTGAACATTTCCATCCCCTTGCATAAACGAAACCTCTATATCCGCCTGAGCTTCCTCGGGGTTTTGAATTAGCACATATTCGTCAAATGCTCCAGGGTCTTTCAAGTAGCTATCAATCCCACTCGCAACACCTTCAGCAATTTTCTCTATGGTCTCGGGTTTTTTGAGAAGTTCCGCTTCCTCCGGGTTACTGATAAAAAGACCCTCCAGAAGCGTAGCGGTCATGTCCGTGTTTTTGAGAACATAAAAGCCGGCTTCCTTGACTCCTCTGTCAGGTCTTTTTAGCCTTTTCACAACCTCCCTGTGAACAAAAGTTGCAAGCCTTTTGCCTTCCGCGGAATCATAGTAGGCATAAGTTTCAGTTCCCGATGATGTAGTCGTGTAAGCATTGTTGTGGATGCTCACAAAAATCGTTGCACCGGCAGTGTTCGCAATCCTACATCTCTCCTCAAGTGAAACATATGTGTCATCTTCTCTGGTCATAATAACGCCGTAGCCCATGCTTGTAAGTAATTCTCTTGTTCTAAGAGCAATTTCAAGATTAGGGACTTTCTCATCTATTCCATTGTAAGAAGCGCCGGGGTCACTTCCACCGTGTCCGGGGTCAAGGCACACAAGAAAACGGGGATGTTCGCTTTGAGCATGTAGAAATGTGCCCGGGGCAATCATGCCGAGAATAAAAGGCATAATAGTTAGGAACCTAAAAACTTTGCTCTTCGTCATCTTCCCACCATAAACAAAAAACCAGGTAGCATTAAACAATGCGCTCCCTGGCAAAAGGAACAGCTTTCTATATGTCAGTCGGTCAATAATCTATTCGGCTTGAATTCCCCTATGTCCTTTTCTTGCAGAAGCACTTAGCTCCCGCGTATTCCAATTGTGTCGGTCCCGCCGCTTCTTCCGTTGAAATAGACAGCCCGCTCAACGATTATCAATCCATCAGCACTTACCTTGGTTGCCACCTCTGACAAAGGCACGACCTCATTTACATTCACGGTATAACGGCTCCTTGGTCCAACTTCATACTTCTTTTCAATAGTCTCACCGTTGCTCTTCATGAAGGTCATCGTAACATTCGCAGAAGTACCCATAGGATTCTGAACGAGAACCCAGGTTTCAAAGCCATCTGCAGTATAGCCCTCGGAAAGATACCATTCACTATCAGGAGTTGGAGTGCCAATTGAGGCATGCCCATCGCTTCTTTCATTCCAATACATTGCCCTTTCCACGAGAACAGGAAATTGCGCTTTTACTTTTGTTGATACCTCGCTCGCTTCAAGAATCTGATCGACAGGAATTGTAAAACGACTTTCAGGAGCAAGGCTGTATTCTTTCTCTTCTGTGTTGCCAGCCCTGTCCATGAAAGTTACAGTTACCTCGTTATTCTTTTTCCACGGATTCTGTATCAGCACCCACTCCTCGAACCCCTCAGCGGTATATCCCTCAGCAAGATACCAGGTGTCAGATAAAGAACGCGCTCCAATCGAGCAGGTACCAGCTTTCATGTATTTCAGGTACTGTGCCCTTTCAACAATAATCGGCTCAGAGCTTTCGACTCTTGTTGAAACCTCGTGATTTGGCAGGATGTCATCGACATGGATAGTAAAGCGAGAATGCGCCCCTATCTTGTATTTCTCCTGAACTGTCTTTGCTTTCGAGGTCATAAATGTGACAGTAGTATTAGATTCATTCTCCCCAGGATTCTGGAGAAGGACATACTCATCAAAATCCTCTCCGGTGTAACCTTCAGCAAGGTACCAGTTCAGAGACGGCTGGCTAACACCAATCGAGTCATGTCCGGCTTTCCTTCCGCTGAAATACATCGCCCGCTCAGCGCAGATTTTCTGGTCTGATTCAATCTTTGTGCTTACCTCAGCGTATGGGAGAATCGAATCTACCCTAATAGTAAACCTGCTCTTTGCCGCTATAACATATGCCCTCTGCTCGGTTTTCCCCCCCTCGAGCATAAAAGTAAAATTAACATTCGCCTCAACCGGATTAGGGTTCTGAATGAGGACATACTCGTCGAATTCACCACCGGTCTCGTTTATTCCGGTGTAACCCTCCGCAAGATACCCTGTTTTCGAAAGGTCTGGAATGCTCGAATTTACATACAACGGTAGCGATACGGGAGTGGTCGCATAACTGGTATTTGAAGGCGTAGCGTCAATGCGAGCGGTATACAGTCCATCTTCAACCACCTTGCCAGAAGAATCCTTCCCGTCCCAATCAAAACTCTTATTCCCCGGTGCCCTTGACATGTTCTCTATTTCTTTGATTTCAGTGGAGCCTTTCCAGATTGAAACCCTTACCTTTGAGCCGGTTGTAAGCTTATATGAGACTGTGGCGCGATCGTTTGAACCATCACCGTCGGGACTTATGGCGTGGTTTCCAGCAGTCACATTTCCAATCTCTTTGAATACCTTCTGCTCCAACCTGCCCGGAAGAAGGTTCCTGTTACTGACAGCAACAGATGAAGAAGAACTCTTGAAATAGAGCACCGGAATGCGCTTTTGCGGATCGGAATTCGTCCACTGAGCCCTTTCAAATACTGGGATTCTCAAGGGATAGGTGCTTGGCTTATAGTAAAGTGCTCCGCCGGGGACATCGAGCGTGATTCCCGAAACACAATCAATCAAGCCAAGAGAAGACACTCCCCTCGGATAATAACCAAGAAATTGACCATAACCCCCGGCACTGTACGACTGACCGGAAGACCCTGAGATTCCTCCCGGCGGGCACTTGATTCCAGGATACCCTTCGCTCGGAGACAATCCGCCCTTTCCATATCCTGTCGCCCATCCCGGATAGGTTACGACATCATAGTAGCCACCGTTCATGAGAGTGGCAAAATATTTTTGGAGGTTCCAGTATCGCTGGGTCATCTTTAGCGGATTTGCATTGGAAAGGTTTACCCCGAACATGCAAGCAGCAGAATCTCTCCAAAGATTCTGCGATACCCACTCGTTTTTGTTGTCAAAACTCGAGTGAACGCAGCCATACTCCTTGATTGTTTTGCTTACCACATTGGCAAGGTCATAACCCATGTTCGTCTTGTTTATCGCGTAAACGTAAGGATTTCTGTTTCCCGATAGCAAAAGGAGCAAACCATTTTCAGCATATATGTGGTAAGCATCTCTATCATCTTTTTGAGCGTTTATGTCGAGACATGCCGCGTAGTGGTCCTGAAGCCATAGTTCATAAGCAAAAGTCTGGTTTATGAGTTCCGCATTCGCCCTGCACTTTTTGATGTAGCCCGAGTCAGGAGGAGACATTGAGGCAGCCATCTCGGAAGCGGCTATGTAAGCCCCGAGACACTTCCCACCTAAATATGCCTGGTTACGGGAGCCCTGAAGCGCGTATGTGCTCTGGTCAAGGGTGTTTGAAGTATTGACATCCGGAAGACCGTTTCCATCCGTATCACAGGCAATGAGGAAATCCACGAACTTTCTTACGGTGGAAAAGTGACTTCTCATAAAGTTAGTATCGCCCGTTGCCTTCCAGTACTTGTAAAGAACAAGAATAAAATTCGCGTTCTCCTCAACTGGCATATCATGGACATAAGCCTGCCCCCCAGCGTAGTCGCCACTGCCCATGTCGTGAGAAAGATATGTCCCCTGAGCATTTGTTTTCTTGTATAAAACCCATTCGTCTATCGTTTTGCCCAAGAGTTCAGGCCAGAAATAGGAGTAGAACCAGACATTGTTGTATTCCACATCAACAGTACTGTGAAATCTACAGCTTGTCCCCTCCCAGACGCTCCACCATTCTCTTCCTGAATCCGATTGCGCCCACCAGGTATTTGTTAGAAAAGCCTGAAAAGAATAGGCGATGAGGTAGCGAAGGGGGGTGGCATAGGCTGAGCTAACAAGTAGATAAGAATCAGAGAAGATTGTTTGGTCAAAAAAATTCGATTTTGTTTCAATTTCGTCGCCCGAGTTCCGGTTCGAAACCGCGTATGAAAGAACATCAATTACATTAGAAAATTGCTTGGTGTACTGAAATCTGAAATCGTTATCCGTATAGGAGGAGTTTTTCACCCGCAAAACTTTTCCGTTTGTGTAGCCTGCCAGAACAAAGTGCCTCGTCCGAACTGAATTGTGAGCAATATTTCCCGTGCTCCATATCGCTCCCACGTACCCTCTCGGATAGAAACTGAAAACTGGATACTTGACTTCCTGGATAGTTTTCGGATAGCCGGAGGGCGATTCCCATCCCCAGAGAGTATCTCCATCAAAATCGGTAAACTCTCCTTCAACCGACCCCCGGAAATCAACGTTCGATTCCTCACCAGCAGGAACACATAAAGCCTCTACTGCCTCTTTGTTTCCCGAATCCGAAATTGACTCATCGGCATAGTGATAAACATTCTTGTAGGAAAACCCGACTGCGTTAGCAGTAGAAAACTCAGCAATCCCGCTATTTGCGAAAACTCTCTTGCCCGGCAGGGCAATCATCAACTCCGCACCGGCCGGAGAAGAACCGGTATTCTTGACCGACACATCTATGTATGTGAACGGCGCACCGCTAATCTTTTTATTTTCAGGGTAGAAAGGCGATCTCATGGTTACCGTCAACTGGAAGGGGGTTTTCGAAGATGAGCAAACAAGACTCTGGGTTGTCATCGTCTGAGTTTGACTTATATTTTCCCAGACAGGAAACCTATCGGTGTACGGAAGAGCCCTCACTACTGAATCGCTTTTGAGCGCTATAACAAAATCCTCGAGATCCCCCGTACCATGCCCAAGGGTACTGAGCCTTGCGCAAAGCCTCTGAGGAATCAGGTTGAGGCTATAACGTGCGCCGAGCCTCCCAAGTAGAGTCTCATATACATTCTGGGTACTGGAATTTGCGTAGCGCGTCGGCACCCACATGTTGTTCCGACTCGAGGAAGCACTGATTTCCATAACATCTGTTGAACCCCGATATATCCTTATTGTGGATACTGTCGCGTAGTCTTTACAGCCCGACTCGTCCGAACGAAGCCAGATTACGAGAAGACCATCTGAATCAGTAATAACAACGAATGTCCTCTGGTATGCCCTGTTCTTGCCCCCAGCATTTGCATAAACATCGAGGTTTGATAAGACTTTTGTGCCCTGGAGATATGCATTGAAAATTCTTTTGCTGGAAGAAGAAAAATCATGCTCAACAAAGCTCAACTCAACAGAGTAACTGGTTGTGGGGTCGAGATTCGCAACAGTATAGGAGAAATTTTTACCCTCGCGTTGGCGCTGGAATTTATACTCCTGTCTTGTGGTACTGTTTGTCCCAGAAATTTTCTGATCGGGGAATTCAGTCGCAAACGTATTGTTGCCCGTCCCGCTTGAAGCAAGTTCAACCACAGGCTGTGCCGCACCGGCAGCAGTTGCAGAACCTGCAATGAAAAGTGCTATGCAGAAAAAAGCAATAAAAGAAGAAAAACCAATAATTTTTTTCTTTCTAACACTCATTGCTCTAAACATTTTTAGATAGCGATTATTAAACTACAACCCTGATAGGATTCTAAACTACTCTGGGAACAAGTCAAACGACCGAACGAATTTGCTGGGAACAATGCACTCAAAAGATTTACAAGACCTTTGAAAATGCCGCGCACAGTATTATCATTCCAGTTTAAGGATAGGAGTCTATTCAGAGTTCAACAAACCTGAGGTCGAGAATGAACATACTTTTCGTTGTAAAAGAATTTCCACACAGCAGGGTAATCGGCGGACCAATAATTATTTTCAACCGAATCAAATATCTCTCTTCGAGGCATACCGTTTCGTGTATCGCATTCACCCCTCATGAGTTGACACCTGAGCAAATCGAATCACTTTCAGTTTACTGTAAAGATTTAAGGCTTGTCCCCACGGTCAAGAGGTCACTTCCAAAAAGACTTTACGACTATTTTTTTGGACCCGTTCCACCATACTTTATGCAGGCAAGAAGCGAGAAAATGTTTGAGGGGATAAGAGAAATGGTTCGCTCAATCAAATACGACGTGGTTATATCAGAATACTCAATGGTTGCGCAATATCTCTTCAAAAACCCCGACCTTGCAGGAATAAAAAGAGTGATGTCCGTCCATGAGTGTTACTATCTTGCCCGCAGGAGGGCATGGGAAGTCAAAGGATTTAGCAGAGAAGGGCTATCTTCGCTTGCAAACCTCAAAGGCCTCAAGGATTTTGAGATGGAAATGTACGCCGACGCGGACAAAATACTTGTACTCACCTCGGAGGGAAAGGAAGAACTTCTCTCGCTAAAACCGGACCTTGATATTTCCGTTGTGCCTCACGGGGTAGATGTCGAAAAGTTCCGCCCGGCCGCAAAAGAACAGGGTTCACCGACAGTGATGTTCCTCGGAAATTTCATGCACGAGCCAAACAGCGACGCGGTGATTTATTTCTATGAACACATCTGGCCTCAAGTCAAGCGCAAGGTAAAAGACGCCCGCTTCTTGGTCGTTGGGAGAGGACCCACCGAAGAAATGCTTGCGATAGCACAAAAGGACAGCTCGATTGTAATTACCGGCGAAGTTGCGGACGTTCGACCTTTTTTTCCCAAAAGCGATGTTTTCGTATGCCCCGTGAGGATGGGAGGCGGATTCAGAGGAAAAGTACTTGAAGCAATGGCAAGTGGGATACCGGTAGTATCAACAAAACTTGGGGCAGAAGGACTCCCTGCTTCCAACTTTGAAAACATAATTCTCTCCGATGAGCCAGAAGATTTTGCGAAATCGGTCGTCCTCCTGATGCAGGACGAAAGCCTTTCCCGGAAAATTGCTGATTCGGCAAGAAGGCTCGTCGTTGACAACTTTTCCTGGCAAAAAGGTGTTGAGATTCTGGAGGAAGTTCTTCGGGGTCAGGTCTTGCAATGACACATTTTCGAGTGCCTCTCATGGCCCTTCGTTTATCGAATAATCACTCAGTGCAGTATTTCCGCGACTATTGTTTTCAAATATCCCTTGCTCATGGGGAAAAGGGAAGCGGATACCGCTGCGTTCAGGCAGAACCCAATGACTCAAAGCAAGGGGAGTAATCGCATAAAGGATTCAATGATGAAAGAGAATCTAAATAGGAAGCATGAACAACCGGGTTTTCTGCTTTTCAAGATATGGCTGTAGCCCGTCTTAGAAGAACAACTCCCCATATTGTATTTACAAAAGAAAAGCAGAGTTAGCCCACTAACGCACGATGCAAAACGCTATTCATTCACTCTCTTCGCGAAAGAACGGCAAGGGCGCGGTACAGAAGAGCAAGCACTGACACCAAAATCATGATAGCAAGCATTGAGATTCCGCTATCATTGAAAACCAGCGCCACCAGTCCTCCAACAAGAATCGAAAACGAAGCGGAAGTTTCTGCAAGATAGTTGTTCCAAAGTAAATTTACAAACGGTTTTCGACTTTTTATTAGCAGCAATGCAATAACCGCACAAAATACCATCAGTATCGCAGGAGTCGGCAAGTATGAAAACTCACCGACATGAATCTGAATCTTGTTTGAAATCATCGAAAAAATGCCGGAAATTCCACTTTTGGCAACCCTTTCCGCATGACTGTGGAATAAGAAGAAGTCGAGAATAAGCATGAACATAACAGAAGCAAGTACAGCCGCCGAAATCTTCAGTATCAACTTCGTATCAAATTCTTTCCTCGAAAGAGCGAGCATGAAGAAAATATATGTGGAAAGAGCGGCAATAAACCCGCCGATATTCGCGCCAAGTCCGCCAAGACCCACGATGAAAGAAATTGCGCAAAGAATGAACCATGATAAATATCTCGTTGTTTTTGTATCAGCCAAAGGTCTATTCATGAGGAATGCAACTCCCCACACAGATACCGATATCAAAAGTGCCACAAATGCGTTTGGCAACCCGAAAAATCTCATTCCTTCAAGAACACTGGCACCAAGAAGGGGGGCCACCGGCAACCTCGAGCCTGAAAACATGTCCAAAACAATCACGCCAAGCGTGAGGAGGCAGACAAATGCAAATGGGTCCAAAAATCTCTTCTTCTCAAGGAAGAGCCATGTGATTGCAGCAAGAATAACCGAAAGCACAAGTGTGAAAACAGCCGGATAAATCACGTTTTCAAAACGAATTAGCGAGGCAAGCAAAAATGACAGAGGAAAACAGGAAAGCACAAGCAAAATAAATCGCAATAGGGCTGCAATTCTCGCATCTCTTGAGGTGAGGCGCTTTCTTTTTCGATTCCTCAAAAGAATGATTGCTGAAAAACAAAGGGAAATTAGTCCCAGGACTAAACAACCTATGACAATAGGCCACCTTGCTCTCCTCGTCACCGGAAGTTGGCGATAAAGAGCGCGAATGTCCTCGAGAAATTCACTTGAATCGCCTTGTTTCATTGAAAAAACGGGCAAACCGGTGGCTTCCGGCTCCGACTTCAATCCAAAGAAACTAAGGATCGTAGCGGTTATGTCTGTATTGTTGATGATTCCTTTTCTCCTCGTAGAACGAGAACTTAAAGCTCCTGAAGAAAAGTCCGGTCCTGCAATGAAGCAGGGAGTGAGATAGTTTCTATCCATGAGAGCCCATCTTGGCGCAGTCGGGGAAACTATTATCAGCAGGGATTTGGACAAATCAAGACTTTCAGCAATCCCCCCCGCTATCACATCCGCTCTTCTGAGCGCCCTTAGTCTCTCTTTTTCCAGTGCCGGCTCATCTGAGGCAAGAAACTGCCTGTCCACTCGCGCGGTATCCCCCGTATCAACCACAAGAAAATCAACTTTTTCGAGAAACGAGCGGCTTTCATCCAGTATCTTCTTGACGTCAACCACATAACCGCCAGGGCTTTGCGGGTCTCTTATTGATAGGTTATTCCCAACATTTCCAAACTCTACAAAACCAGATTTGTCAGCGCAGATAAGCGGAGCAAGCCTGCACTTACCGTAGTAAGTATCAGAATTTCCCACAACCCCGGTCTTCAAACCATTTGATTCAAGAAGCTCTCCAAGGGTCCCGGGGTAATCTTTCGAACTCCTATTTTTATTTGCCCGCTCGATTCCACCCCATGAAAGGCAATTTACTCTTTCATCCCTTTCCTCTTTGAAATCTTCCCCAAAACCACCACTCCCCAACTTGACCGATTTGATATCTTCATAAGAAAAACAAAGTCCCGAACCCTTCGCTCCTGCTGCTCTTGTTCCAGCTCCAATTGTCAAGAAACCGCCACCTCTCTCGTCAGCAGCCGTTGATGCTGAATCATAAGACCTCGAGACCATCGCACCGGATGACCAGTCGGAGGCAATTTGCGATAAAAACGGAGTGTCATTCGACGGGCACATCGGGTCCCCATCACAGTCAGTGAAACCCACGCGGTCAATCAGTATCATTACAACTTTTTTCTCATAACGTCTGCCGGAAATACTGGCGCTTGAATCCTTTTTTTTCTCAAATCTCTCATTGGGACTTTTCGCAAAAGAGGGCGCGGAAAAAAGTGGGGACAAAAACAAAAAACCCATGAAAAAAACCATGGCTTTTTTCAGGGCGCTCTTCTTTGAACCTTTAGAGCCTAACACTCCGTATAGAACCTCTCTTGAACGCCTGGAACGGACCTTATTCCCACTTATTGCTATCGGGCGTATCAACACTTACCCGCTTGATATTTGCCCCAAGACCTGAAAGTTTTTCGGAAAATCTCTCATATCCTCTGTCAATGTGGTAAATATCATAAACCTCCGTCAAACCCTCAGCCATGAGCCCGGCGATTACAAGCGCAGCGCCAGCCCGGAGATCAGTCGCTCTCACGGGAGCGCCTGATAGTTTCTTGACGCCCCTAATTACCGCATAGTGCTTCCTTGCCTTTATGTTTGCGCCAAGCCTGTTGAGTTCGTCTGAAACCATAAACCTGTTGTCAAATACGTTCTCTGTAACAAAAGAAATCCCATCTGCAATCGACAGGAGAACTTGAAACTGCGGCTGAAGGTCTGTCGGAAAACCTGGATATGGAAGAGTTGAAATCTCAGTGGCGGTAAACTCCCCATCTGAAGAAACGCTCACAGAATCATCTTCAATCTCGAAATTGCAGCCGCATGCCTTCATGGCTTGTATGACAATGTCGAGATGCACGGGGTTTATTCCCCGGACCTTGACCTTACCGCCGGTAACAGCCCCCGCTATCAGAAAAGTCCCAGCCTCTATTCTATCCGCAATAACCGTATGCTCAGCGCCCTCGAGAAAATCCACTCCCTCGACCACAATTGTTGAGGTCCCATCACCGCTTATGTGAGCCCCCATTTTTTTCAGGAACTCCGCCAGGTCCACGATTTCGGGTTCTTCCGCAGCGTTCTCTATTATTGTCTTGCCATCAGCAAGCGTTCCTGCCATCATGAGGTTTTCGGTTGCTCCAACACTTGGATAATCAAGATAAATTCTCGTCCCTCTGAGTCCATCAGTTGAGGCTTCCATGAATCCATGTGAAACTCCGATTCGCGCTCCCATTCGCGAAAGTCCCTCTATATGCAAATCTATCTGTCTTGTTCCTATGTTGCACCCTCCCGGCATTGCGACTCTCGCTCGATGATGCCTCGCAAGAAGTGCGCCAAGTACACTTGTAGAAGCACGCATCTTCTGAACAAGATGATATGGCGCCTCGAGTTTTATCTGTTTTCCTGGAATTATCCTGAGCACTCCGTTCGAGAAAGAAACCTCGTACCCCATGTACTTCAGCAGTTCGATCATCGTTTCCACGTCAGCGATTTGCGGAACGTTTTCAATTACGGAAGGACCACGCCCCATCGTAGAAGCAGCCATCAGCTCAAGCGCGGAGTTCTTCGCGCCTGAAACCCTTATTGAACCCTCGAGCCGTTTACCGCCCTCAATTACAAACTTTTCCATATGAAACCTACCGCTCGCAAGATTCAGCCCTCAAAATCATCTCATATGACAAATATCATATTCCTATTCTATCAGGATACAAATTCCACTGAATAGTCAGCCATACGCAGAAACGGACCTGCCTGACTGGCTCTTGACTTCGCGACAGTGTTACAATATAAATGCAACACAGAAATATGAATGGACACCCCGGGGTTGCTGTTTGGCGCAAGACGCCGGATATCAAGCCCGGGCTTTATTTATAGAGGTATTTGCGATGGCTGACAAACTCTCCATTTTCATTGACGGTAGTAACTTCTACCACGCCTTGAAAGAAATCCACGGAAGAGCTGACTTGAACTTCGAGGAGTTTATCAAACTCCTCTTGCCAGACCCTCGAGACCCGAAAAAAAGTCTGAGGATCCCAAACCCGGTTAAGTATTACAACTCAGTCATTGATTCTGGTAGGTATCCTGAATCGTTCAAGAAGCAGCAGCGTTTCTTTGCACACCTTCAGCAGTTGACTGACCCGAGATTCATAATCGACCGAAGCAAAATCAAATATTACGGGAGACTCCAATACAAATGCAGGAAATGCGAAGCCATAAACATCATCCCAATGCAGAAATGTCCCAACTGCGGAAAGGTGGAAACGCTTCAGAATTCCTCTGAGAAGGGCGTGGACGTAAAAATAGCAGTCGATATGGTCAACGGTGCCGTAAACAATGACTATGACGTTGCTTTGATTATCAGCGAAGACAGCGATTTCGTCCCAGCAATAAAAGCCGTGAAGCGATATAAAAAGAAGGTCGAACTCGTGGTCCTGCAGGACCCCACCAGAAAACGCGGACGGGAATTGATTCAGTGCGGTCTCTATTGGACTCACTATGTTAAGCCCGTTGATTTGATGTGGATAAAAGGCGCAGCCCCATCAACGTAACCCGCGGCTGCCGTCACCACCACTTACGAGTGAATACATCTATCCAACCGAAAGGCATATTCAGGGCGGGGCTTTGACCCGACATCGATTCCAACGTACAATTTCTTCATCGGACACACCTCCTTTTACTCCGTCAATGATTACAAGCATGAGTATATCGGAGGCGTCCGTCTTTTATCATTCCAAAACACAAGGTCAGACCTCAAACAAAAGACCAGTCCCCAGCCATTGGTCTAACCCAGAATGCACAATCACCCCAAAGCAGAGATAGCAAAGGACTTTGCTTACACGACTTATGAAAATTGAGTCTTTGAAAACCACAGCGAATGAGTGCTGCAACTCAAGAGAACTTCGCGCGCGTTTCAATCTTTTTCTTCACTTTCTTTAGTCTGAAGTGGTCTTCTCTTGCCCTTTCATCGAGCTGTGAAAAGATAAATCTTATCTCTTCTTTTATCTGGGGAATAATAAAATTCTCTAATGCGTTCACTCTTCTGTTCGTCTTCTGAAGCTCGGCGCCAAGCCTTCTCAGACGAGTTTCTATGTCCGCGCTCTGTATCATCAAATCTATAATCTCCTCGAACTTTTCCGCTGTCTGGTCTACGCGGGCACTCGTTCCGGTAATCGAATAACCTCTTTGTGTAGCGACTCTTATTGGCACCTCGGATTTCCTGATGACCGGTATTGGAAT
>JAQUKT010000016.1 GCA_028718945.1 Actinomycetota bacterium
GGAAGCGTCAAGGCATCAAACTATCTGTCCTGGTCTGATGACGAAATCAAGGTAAAGGTTCCCTCTGAACTTAAACCTAAAAAGGTGAATGTTACTGTTACGAACTATGCCGGCAAGTCAGAGCCGTACGAGTTTGTTGTTCTTGAAGGCGGTGATGTTCCCTCCTCCAAAGCCTGGTACTTTGCGGAAGGACACACTGGTGATGGTTTCCAGGAATACTTGTGCATAGGCAATCCGACGGATGGGGGGGCGGATGTAGGCGTGAGGTTCTTGTTCCAGGATGGCTCCGAGAAGGAGATCGAACTGAAGGTGGCTGCTTTCAGCAGGTACACGGTGGATGTCAACGGCGTTGTGGGCTCGGGGAAGGACGTTTCCGCGGTTGTTTCTTCGAGCAAGCCGGTAATGGTCGAAAGACCCCTTTACTTCGATTATCACGGTTTTGCCAAGGGAGCGTCTGACACTCTTGGTGCGCCTGCACCAATGAAAAAATGGTACTTTGCGGAAGGCACAACAAGACCCGGTTTCGAGGAGTGGGTAACCGTCTTGAATCCCAACCCGGATGACGCGGAACTGACTTTCAATTACATGATTCAGGGGGAAGGAAGCGCTGTCAAGAGTGAAATTGTGAAGGCACACTCGAGGGCTACTTTCAAGGTAATAGACCAGATAGGCCCTGGAAAGGACGTAAGCCTTTATCTTTCTTCGAGTAGAGATGTTGTAGCCGAAAGACCAATGTATTTCGTTTATTCGGGGCTTGCGTCGCATTCCTGGAACGGTGGTCATTGTGTAACTGGCTTGAATTCCCCATCAAGGGAGTTTTTCTTTGCCGAGGGGACAACGAGGGCAGGTTTTGAGGAATGGCTTTGCCTTCAGAACCCAGGGGAGGGGGAAATCAGAATCAAGTGCAGATACATTCTAACTGAGGGTCAGGGAGAAACCATCGAGAAGGAATATCTTGTTCCGCCAAAAGAAAGGCTTACTGTTTCAGTAAACAATGAAATAGGTCCAGAGAAAGACGTTTCCGCAAAGCTCACTTCTTCTGATTTTTTCATTGCTGAAAGACCAATGTATTTCAACTACAACGGGCTGGTTGATGGCGGGCATTGTGTTATCGGTGCGCTTAGAGTCGCTAACAACTGGTTTTTCGCTGAAGGCTATACGGCCGCGGGTTTTCAAATGTGGCTTTGCGTGGAGAACCCCGGGGACCAGGATTCAAGCATAAAAATAACGTACTATCCCGAATCAGGAGAACCAATCGAAAGGTCTCATGTTGTGAAAGCCAACACGAGGTTGACCATTTCCGTGAATCAAGACGCGGGAAACAACCTTGCGATATCAACCACAGTAATTTCAAAAACCCCGGTTATTGTGGAAAGACCCATGTACATGAATTTCAGAGAATTGCCCTGCGGAACCTGCGTTGTGGGAACAAACTGAGATACTCAAGGTTCCCATCTTCGCTCAAATCACCTGATTCAAAATCTCCAATCAAACAATACAAAAAGGAGGGGGAGGGAGAACCGGGCCTTCGAACCGGGACCCGAATATTCGGCGCATCTGCCTTTTAAAGCGGCAACTCTTGGGGATATCGGATGGAGCAGACACTTAACCCCAGAGCTGTACCCGGCTCCCCTGTCATTTGTATCGGATGAGAAGCGGTACCTCTAATTTATATACTGGAGTATGTGAAAGACTATTTCAAGAAAATTATCCGTATAAGGTATATTATGGGGGTAAAGTGAGAGAACCTTCCTAATCAGCGCGATAACCGGGGAAAAACTGAACAAATATAACTCAGATGTTCAACATTTTCCTTAGCTTTGCACTCTGTCTCGTGCTCACAGGGATTTTTGTTTCTCTCGAATCGTTGAGAACCAGTTCAAGTGTCCCGGCTCCAAGCCTGTTTATTTCCTTTACCCTGTTCAGATTTACAATAAAACCACGATGGGCGCGGAAGAATTTACCCGAGTTTAATATCTTCTCGAGTTGTGACATCGAATAATCGGTCAGGAGACGTTCATCCATTGTATTTATGTAGGTATAATCCTTATGAGTGTTCGCGAATGTTATTTCATCGATGTTTATCAGGAGAATCTTTTCTGCTTTTCTGACAGCGATTTTGCCGAGGATTGGCTTCTGCGGAGTGGACTTTTCGCTTCTTTTTAGCACGGCCTCTATGCGCGCGACAAGTTCGAGAGAGCTAAATGGCTTGGTTATGTAATCATCAGCGCCGCCTCTCAATCCCTGGACTTTGGATTTCTCATCAGTGAGAGCTGAAAGGAATATTACCGGAACTTCACTGTATTCAGCGTCTGAGCGCATGCGGGTAAGAAATTCCCACCCATCGATGTTTGGAAGCAGAACGTCAAGAAGAACAAGGTCAGGGTTTGTCCTCCTTAATTTTTCGAGTCCTTCTTCGCCGCTTGCTGCTGCCTCAACATTGTAACCTTCGAGCAGAAGAGTTTTCTTTACTATTTCAGTCATCAAAAGGTCATCTTCAACCAGCAAGACTGATGTTTTTCTTTTCAAAACTGATTCTCACCTTTTTCGCTCATCAAAAAAGTAAATCTCTGGAATATTACCGAGCACTAACTAACTCCTCTTGCTATTTCTACCGCTTCCCAATGTGGTTTGATTTATCTCTCGAGCGCTGGTCAATGTTCCAATTGATACACTCACCGCTGGATTATCTATCATTCTATCCCGGCTGTCAAAGAAGGGCTGCTTTTGAAATGCTCGTTCCTTGAATAGAAGCTTGGATCAATTCCCTTGGTGTTCACATGCCCATGGGGAAATCAGCTTTTTCATTGAGAATTCTTTCCTGTTTCTTCTTTTTCTTCCGCATCGGAGTACGCCTGAGCCACATGATACACTGCCCTGTCGAAGTAAAGGACGACACGATTATTCAGTTCAAGAGCTTGGTAAAGTTCGAGATGGGTTGAGAGGAACCCCTCCTGCATTATGAAAAGCCATATCTGGCGCTTGAGCAAAAATAGCGCCATCACCACTTCCTCGACGGGATATCCCTCTTCTTTTCTTGTTCCCCCCATTCTTCGGTAAAAGGCTGCAAGTCTTTCTCTTGGCATTCTTTTGTCGACGAAGTACCCTATTCGCCTGCACACGCTGGCAGCCCGCTCATGAAGCTCGTCGAGAGGCTGGTTCCAGTAAGAGCGAGTATATGGGAGAGTGGTTACTTCCTTGACCCACTCTTCTGCGATTACGTCAGAGTTCTTTTCAATTATGCTGACAAGTTTGCCTGCAAGTATCACCATTTCTCCAAGTAAATTGCTCGTCAATAATTTTAGCCAATTCGCTATCGGGAGGCAAACAAAATGATGTTGTTCCTAAAGGGGTCAGGACCGATTGCCTGCCGGGTGGACCGCTTGAGCAGCTTTTTGTTCCTTAGATCTGTCAATATTTGACAACTGTTTGAGGATGACTTCTTCCGTTATAACTTTAACCGGGAAGTACGAGGCGCCCATTGCCTCTGCGATTCTTCGGGCAGCCGTTTGTCTGTCTTTGGTCTTGGAGACGGTTGTTGTTGCTGTAGCGCTATCGATGACAAGAGAGCGAATCCCTCTCTCGCCAATTTTTCTTGCAATTTCTATTGCTTCTGCGAGGGGATGCTCGCCATGAAGGGTAACGTTTGCTCCACCGTCGGAGACAAGAACAAGAAAGGCAAGCGGAGAAGGCTTCCTTGACAACTCGCGATCGAGTACTTGATAGGCGAGAGAGAGGCCATGAGAAAGTGGGGTGGCACCACCGGGCTTTAGTGAGTTCAAGAGGCTCTTTGCAAGAGCGTGGCTTGAAGTCGGGCTCATTACAAGACGCGCAGAGTCATCCTTGAACACAACAAGCCCGACTCTATCCCTGCTCTCGTAGGCAGATTTAAGCAGGCTGAGGACGGCTTGACGTGACGCCTCGAGCCTTCTTTCAGCTCCCATGGAAGCGCTTGCATCTACGACAAATAGTATCGAAGCGCCCGCTTTCTTCTTCTTGAGTTTTACTCTTATGTCATCTTCCATGATTCCGGCCGACCCTCCCAGAGATACTCTTGTGGCGCAGGCCCTCAGTGTCGCATCCTTCGCTATGTCAGATGCCGTTCGCGGCTGGAAGACCGACGCGCTTGCGCTTCTGTAGTACCTTCCCCTGGAGCCTTGAATTTTGTCCCTGCCAGTCTTACCGGCAAGCGAGCAGTTGGGTGTATTCTCAGGGAGAGATATTTCTGTTCCTGAGCGTATTTCAGGTGAGCATGTATTTTCTTCATCAACCGTCGTGCTGGCATCGCTTCGGGAGCTTTCTTTTGCCTCGACAGGTGATTCGCAAGCACATTCCTCTGAGGCTGCTCGTTCGGTAATCTCACGTGTGAAATGCTTGAGCCTCTCAACCTCGGGTTTATCGAGTTCAAGAGGTCCCTTTCTCAACCTATGCCTGACTCCAAGCGGTGCTACTCTTTCAATATGCGCCGGATTGACGGATCCATGGCCTTCAAGGGCAGCAAGCGCTCTTGCTGAATGCAGTATTGCCAGTTCCGCCCTGTGGCCATCAACTTCTGCCTCCTCGACAACCGAAGCGATGAGTTTCAGAATTTCTTCGGAGACGTGAACCTTTTCATAACGGCTCCTTGCTTCGAGGATTTTATTGCGCAAAAGTTCCTGTTGTTCGTTCCATCGAGACTCGAACTCAATTGGGCTTCTTTTGAAGTCAAGATTCCGCCTGAGGATTTCAAGCCGCTCTTCAGCTGTTGTTTCCGAATCGGCGTCTGCGCAAAGGCCAAAGCGGTCCTCTAATTGCGGTCTAAGTTCGCCCTCTTCAGGGTTCATGGTTCCAACAAGGATAAACCTCGAACTATGCTTGAAGGAAATTCCCTCTCTTTCAACTATGTTCGTGCCCATTGCTGCTGAATCAAGAATAAGGTCCACTATGTGGTCTTCGAGCAGGTTGACTTCATCAATGTATAAAATTCCTCTGTTTGCCTTCGCAAGTATTCCGGGCTCAAATGTTTTTTCTTTTTCTCTTAACGCTTTTCCGATGTCGAGCGTTCCGGTAACCATGTCTTCGGTTGCATTGAGTGGTAGTGTGACAAATTTCATCTTCGATCTCGAAACCGGAAGAGCGCCTTCGAGCGCAAGTCTTTCTTCGCAGTATCTGCAGAGGGATTCTATGTCGCAAGGGTCACAGAAAAAGCGACAATCCGTTACGACTTCTATCTCCGGTAGTAGATGTGAAAGACCTCTTGCAAGTGTTGATTTTGCAGTTCCTCTTTTGCCGCGGATGAGAATCCCTCCAATTTCATTGCTTACCGCGTTCAATAGAAGCCCGAGTTTCAAATCCTCCTGTCCTACAACTGCATTGAAGGGAAAGACAACCTCGTCTCTACTCAATAGTTTTGTCTCCTTTCAAATCCACATCTTGTGCGCTTTTGTATAACTATTTTCAATATATTGTTTTGCCACGGTGAGCGAGTATCCTTTGTTTCTTGAAATAGGTGACTCTCTTCTTTTGCATGATCCGGCTGTTTCGTTGGTGAAGGTGAAATCTACGAGGCAAAGAATTAGATATGTGAAAGCCTGTTTAGCGATATTGATTGAAACTTTGCGTGACAGACTTTGAGAATGGTTCTTGGACTTGTTTTACTTTTGAGCAAAAAGTAGTGCGTATGTTAAGATAACCCGGTATTTGCTGTGAGTGGTGTGGAACTTGCATATTGTTGGACCGCACCTTATAATAGCAAAGTTCGATAGGAAAAAGAACCAAAGGGGGTTTGGTATTATCGATATCAAATGGCCAAGAAGGGTAGCAACTATTTTGTTCTCACTTGGGATGGTTGCCCTTGTTGTATCCCCGGGTTTGAAAGCCCAGCCACTCGAGGAACGGCAGGCACAGGCAAAAAGAGAGGTCGAGCAGCTCCAGAACAAACTCGAGGATGCTATGGAGAGGTATAACTATGCCTGCACTAAACTCGAGCAGACGAAAGGCGAGCTTGAGGAGAACCAGGGGAAGCTCGAGGAGGCGGAGGCTGAACTAAGCCAAGACAAAGAGAGGCTTAATCGTCGTGTAAGGGCAATGTATGTTTCCCGCCATAACAAATTCCTCGATGTAGTTGTAAATGCGGGAAATTTTGACGAATTCCTTGTAGGTATTGACCTTGCAAAGAAAGTCGGGGAAAGCGACGCTGAACTGGTTGCTGAGATGAAGGCTGCAAAGGCAAGGTTAGAAAAGGCGAAGGCTGATCTCGAGGAAAAGAAGGCGTCCCAGGAGGCTGCCAGGAGAGAAATAGCAGATGCGAAGGCAGGCGTGGAGAAAGAACTTTCGGCGGCAAAAGGAAAGCTTGCAAATGTAGAATCTGAAATAAAGCAGGCGGTTGCGATGCGCGCTGCGGAAGCAAATAGTAGCAGACGGACTTACCCTGTTTACGATCCATCACCGATCAGACGAAGACCGCCAGGGGCTCCCAACACTGGAGTTGTTGGAGTTGCATATGACCAGCTTGGAAAGCCCTATCAGTATGGGGCTGCTGGACCGGATGCATTCGACTGTTCAGGGCTTACAATGTATTGCTACCGTGTTGGAGCGGGGAAAATAATTTCGCACTCTTCCTACGCGCAGGCATACTGCGGAGTTCCTGTTGGAGTGAGCGAACTCGAGCCAGGAGACATACTCGGATTCCGTGGCTGGGGGCATGTCGGTTTATATGTTGGTGGTGGCGATTATATCCATGCCCCTCAAACCGGCGATGTAGTAAAGGTTTCACCTCTTGCGGCACGCAGAAATTTCTGTGGGGCAGTGAGACCTTAAAGACTTACCTTGAATGGGATTAAAACGAAAGGCCCCTTTTATTAAGGGGTCTTTGTGTTCATGGGAAGTTGAGTGATATTGAGCAGAACAGTAATTTTCTACGACGATGTGTACAAAGAGCATAAGACTGGATATGCTCATCCGGAAAGGCCCGAGAGGCTTTCGGTATCACTTGATGCTCTTAAGAGTTCAGGGGTTCTTGGCAGCATTCCCATACTCGCTCCAAGGAGCGCAACCACGAGCGAATTGGCACTTGTGCACAAGGAGGATTATATCGAACGGGTAAGAAGGATGTCTCGTGATGGCGGTGGTCATCTTGACATGGATACCGCTGTTTCGAACAGGTCATTTGAGGCTGCTGAAAAAGCAGTGGGGGCTCTTCTCGATAGTGTTGATGGGGTTCTTGCCGATGAGTTTGACGCGGCTTTCTGTATGGTGAGGCCTCCGGGGCATCATGCACTTCCTTCCAAAGGGATGGGATTCTGCCTTTTCAACAACATTGCTATTGCCACAAGGTACGCGATTAAGAAGGGACTGAGCCGCGTAATGATTTTCGACTGGGACGCCCATCATGGAAACGGAACTCAGGAAATTTTCTACGACGACGGGTCTGTTCTATATGTTTCGATTCACCAGTATCCCTTCTATCCTGGAACCGGCTGGGTTGATGAAGTTGGAACAGGGGGTGGTCTCGGAACCACCTTAAATTTCCCCTTCCCCTTAGGAACGGGGGAGGAGCACTACATGGAGGCTATTGAGCAAGTGGTATTGCCATCTGCAAGCAGGTTTGCTCCAGAGCTGGTGATGATATCGGCTGGCTATGATAGCCATAAGGACGATCTCCTCTGCTCGATGAAGCTGGTCGATACTTCATACAGGAGGATGACTGAAGCATTGAAGGGATTGGCTTCGGAATGCAGCGGTGGTAAACTTATTTTAACGCTTGAGGGTGGCTACGACTTGAACGCGATGGCACATTCGGTCGTTCAGACAGTTTCTGCTCTTGCTGGCGTCGAAGTCCAAACCGGTGACCCCGAGGCTCCGGAGAGTTCTTACCCGGATAGAGCGACGCAGATAATTGAAGAAGCGGAGTGTCTGTTGAAGAATAACCTTTAGAAATTGAAGGTTGGCGGTTTTGATGATTTGTCTTTTTGAAAGGTGGTAGCGTGGATATCCAGTCGCTTTTGAGTCTTGCGGTTGAGCAGAAGGCATCGGACATTCACTTGAAGGCGGGAAGTCCTCCATACTTGAGAGTTGACGGAACACTTTATGAGACGGACTTTCCTAAACTCTCGCCGACTGATGTTGTCGAGTTTGCATTTTCGCTGATGGATGAGAAGGAAGCAAGAGCCTTCCACGAGACGAGCGAAGCGGACTTTGCTTACTCGGTTGCGGGCCTCGGGCGTTTCAGGGCTAATATCTTCAAGCAAAGAGGAACAATTGGTGTATCGATTCGTCGTGTTCTTACGAGAAAAATCCCCTCCTTTGAGGAGCTCGGATTGCCACCGGTCATAAAAAGGCTTGCTGATGAGGCGAGGGGTCTCGTTCTTGTTACCGGTCCGACCGGAAGTGGAAAGACCACTACGCTCGCGGCGATGGTTGACTGGCTCAATGAGAACAAGAGATTGAACATAATTACTATTGAAGACCCGATTGAGATTCTTCATGTTGATAAAAAGTGCATCGTTCATCAGCGAGAGATTGGAACGGATACAATTTCCTACAAGGAGGCTTTGAGGCATATAACAAGGCAGGACCCCGATGTGATACTCGTCGGCGAGATGAGGGACGTCGAGACAGTTACATCGGCAATGAATATAGCGATGACCGGGCATCTTGTACTTTCAACTTTTCATACGCAGGACACGACTGAAACCGTGAACCGTATGATAGACTTCTTTCCTCCTACCCAGCAGAAGCAGGTAAGGATAACCCTTACGAGCACCCTTGCTGGCATCATAAGCCAGTTACTTTTGCCCAGAGCAGATGGAAAAGGAAGGCTTCCGGCGGTTGAAGTTTTGGTTATGAATGCTCACCTTGCGGAATGCCTTTTGAATGAGGAGCCGGCGGCGGTAATGCGGGAAATAATTAGTGATGGTGAATTCTATGGGATGCAATCATTCAACCAGTCGCTTGTTTCGCTTTACGCTGATGGGCTCATAGACTTTCACACAGCGATAAGGGCGTCAAATCAGCCTCACGATTTCATCCTGATGGCAAAACAGATGGGTCTTCCGGTAGAAGAGACCCTTGCAATCAAGTAAAGGAAAAGATAGAAAAAGGGTCAATTTATTGGTTGAGCGCCATGTTTGAGCGATAGGCAAAAACTCTGTTTCTCCCCGCTTGTTTTGACGCATATAGCGCTTTATCAGCCGATCCTATTATCGTATCTGCCTCAGTCCCGTTCGTAGGGTATGACGAGACCCCCATACTTATTGTTACCCGTAGCGGTTCGGATTGCGCTGGGGGAATCACCTTTAGCTCCTCGACTTTTTTTCGCAACTTTTCCGCAACCTCTAACGCTTCATCAAGCATTGTTTCGGGAAGCACGAGTGCGAATTCTTCTCCGCCGTACCTGTAAGCGCGGTCAACTTCTCTTTTCCCAGTATTGAGCGCGCGAGCTATCTCCTTCAAAACAGCATCTCCTGATTGATGTCCGTATGTGTCGTTCAGGTTCTTGAAGTGGTCTATATCCCCCATTATGAATGAGAAATTGTGATTGTATCTTTTCGAGCGGATAATCTCTCGTTCCAGGTCTTCCCTTAGTTTGCGGAAATTATATAGCCCGGTTAGTTCATCAGTAACCGCAAGCATGTTCAGCTGGTCAAAGAGGTATGCTCTTTGCATGGCTATTGCGAACTGGAAAGCCACTGCTCTTGCAAGATCCGTGTCTTCTTCTGTGAATGCGTCCGTGCGCATTCTTCTCAGGTGAAGCACTCCCCAGAGATTGTTTTTTGTTGTAATGGGAACGCATATCGAAGAGCCAGTTCTGACCGGCCCAAGATTTTTGCATTTCTCATCGGTCGCGAGATTATTGGTCACCACTGGATTCATCCTCTGACAGGCTTCACACAAAGCCGAGTCGTTTATGCCTTTCTTTTTCATCTTTTCAAGAAGAGCGTCATCGTAGCCGAATGAACTAATGATTGACATCTTGCCGCTTTTGCGATCTACGCGGTAAATCAGGCCCGAATCAGCACTGAAAGCGATTCCCGCCTCTTCGAGACAAACCTTCAAGACCTCGTCAAGTCCGGATTGCATTCCACGTGTTACGATTGCGGTTGTTACCTGCACGAGAGCATTGGCGCGCAAAAGCCACCTTCTTGATTCGTTTAGAGCGTGCTCCCGCTCATCAGCAAGTCTTTGTATGTCGAGATAAATTCTGCGGGCGACATCTGTGATTCGGGGTGTAAAAATTGTTATGGAGAGTCCGAGTATCAAGAATCTCAAAAGCACCGAAAAAACGTAAAGGGCGCTGCCCTCATGTCTTATTAACAGGAGAAGCAAGAGAGCGCCTGTGAATATTGCGAGAAGGATGAAGCGAAATTTTGTTCTCGAGAGGGCAGATAGAGCCAAAAGAATTCCAGCGCTTGCAATAATCAAAAGCGATGCTACATTGGAGACTCGAAATATGGAGACAAAAATCACAAGCAGCAACACTACTATCGAGAGCACAATAGCGTATGTAGAGCGCTCCAGCGGGTTCATCTTCATTGTGTATGAGCGGATTTTTTCAAACATCACGAATGAAAGATTATGAGTCGGTGTTCTTTTTATACCTTAAATCTTTTGGCATCAGGAGGCTGCCTCCACTGTTATTTCGGTGAAACCATCTTTCACTGGTGTCCATGAGGCGATAGATTTTTTGCCCGTGGTAGCCTCATAAAAGCCGGAAATGAACCCTGCAAGAAGTGGCTCGTAATAGGGATTTTCTATTCTTACCTTTACCCTTTCGCCATCAACTTTTGCGAGGGTCCCGTTACCCATTCCCTTGAGTTCGAGCGTTTTTGCATATCGAAGATATCCCGCCTCTGATGTATCGAGCTCTTTTGGTTTTGCGCCTATTACATCCTTTACCCTGTCTCTTTCTATCGACATGATAATTCTTGGAATTTCATCCCCGAGCTCTGACGTAAGTTCTCCAAAGAGGTTGTTCAGAGTCATTATGCCAATCAGAATAATGCGATGCCCCGTTTTGTTTTCCTTTATTGTGCCACTGTCGGGGTCAAAGGTGTATTGCCTGCCGAGTTCAACTGGGGCATGGCAGACAGGGCACAGCTCAAAGATGTTTCTTCCGGGAAGTGATTCCCCTGGCTCATAGAGGAAACGGTTCCTGTATTCTGAGCGCACCTCATCGGTGATGTTTATTCTGAGGTGGAGTACGTTGTTATCATCAGTTGAATAGTGACAATCACCGGACTTTTTCTCAACACTCTCGAATGCCCCGGCAACATCCCCTGTAAGCGCAGCTCCATTGTAAACATTCTCGACCGCTCCTTCTAAGAACTCGCGCCTGTGGTATGCGAGCACTTCTGCTCTCCCATAGCCGAGCATCCTTAACTGGTTTGACAATTGTTCGTAAACTTTTTTGCTTGCAAGGTTTCTTACTATGGTTCCCTTTACGCCTGTAAGTATTTTGTCGATGTAGTCTTTGCCGCTCTTGCGCTTTGCTTCTAAGGTAATGGTTTCAAGGGGAAGTCCGATTGTTTCCTCTATTGAGCGGAAGATGTGGTTCAAAGCATCGTTATCCAACATGACCATCCGATGAGATGATCCTTTTCTCAAGGATATTGTACCGTTCGAGCCCCACGTATAGTCGTTTGTCAGGGCTCTCGGAACACCGCACTTCTGGCATTCACGCATTTAACTACTCCTTGAAAACAGGTGGAAAAACTCAAGGCTTTCCTCGCATATTGTTTGCTTTTCAAAGTCAAGGGTCGCAACATGATAGGAGTTTTCCAACCACCTCAATTCTTTATGCGCGGAACTCACATGTTCGTGTATGAAAATGCCGTTCTCGGGCGGGACGACATGATCATCTTTTGAGGCGTATATCCTTATTGGCACTGTTATTTGCGGAAGGTCACGCTCTACGATTTTGACAAGTTTTTTGAGTTCACAAAGTGCTTTTGTTGAAAGTTTCTCGTATGCTGTCTCCGTGATATTGGGATCCTTGATGTCGCCTCCGGGACCCGGCATACTTTTTACGAAAAGCTTAAGAAAAGGGGCAAGAGGTAAAGCGAGGCGTTTTATTCCTGAAGCAAGCCTGAAGGCAGGAGCACTTATGGGGATAACCCCGGCTACTTCTCTCGTGTGTGTTTCGGCAAGGTAAAGCGTAAGTGTGCCACCCATCGAAAGCCCCGAAACAAAGGTTACGTCACAAACTGAGCGGAGTTCACTCAATCCCAGCTCAACAGCCCTTATCCAATCAGTATAGGAGTAGTGAGCCATGTCTTTGACATTAGTTCCATGGCCTGGGAGTCGCGGACAAAGAACAGTGACACCGCTCGAGTTAAGGCAATCTCCTAAAGGTTTCATGCTCGAAGTAGTGCCTGTAAACCCGTGGATGAGAAGACATCCTATTTTCCCATCCCCCTCGAGGAAAAATGGCTTTCCTTCCTCCATTACTTCTAAATCTTTTGGCATTTTCATACTTTCAAGTTCCAATTCTTCCTCCAAGGTCGGCGTTCTTGAAGCTCGACTCGTAACACTCAGTTCTCATGATTATTCAGCGTACCAAACTTTTCATTTTCAACAATACCTGAACCAGCGTGCTCTTGAAGGAAAACTCCCCAATAAGTGAAGAATTCCCTTGCTACGCCAAAAAGCCAGTTCATGAGTTCCTTCCGATTGAGTGCATATCCTCCTGACAGGGGGAATATTGCGGAAACCATTGAGTTGTGCGATGTTGCCTCCACGAGTTTCAGGGTCTCTGTTGGGGGGACAATGCTGTTGCCCATGAGGTGTGTCAAAAGACAGGGGACTTCGACAACCGAGACAAAATTCAGAGGGCTCGACTTGCTGAAGAGCGTGGCTTCAGACAACTCATAGTATTGCGCCGAAACCTCGCTTGCATAATTGCTTGCACTGGCATAAACCTTGGGACCAGAAATGCCGCTCTTGATAGCGAGAAGTGCCCGGAACAAGGCTTGACTAAATAGAGCTGGCACCCCCCCGAGGTTCCCCGAGAGCCTTTCAATCAACGTCTCCGTCTCAGCGTGCGGGTTTATGGCAATGACACCACCTGACAGAGGTCCACTTGCTTCAGACATGGACGCTGCAATGATTGCTGAAGAGGCTCCCAGTCCGACACCAAGAGCACCGACCGTGGTCACATTTTCTATTGACGATAGGTATTCGGCTGCTGAAAGGATATCGTCGGATTCGCGATATCCGAAACTCGTAGGGGCATCACTGAATTTCAGCGAGTCTCCAGAGTTTCTCATGTCAAGGGCAAGAACGTTGAACCCCCATTCGTAGTACGCTTTCAAGCAGAAGGAGACAACAAAATAAGAATTCTTCGAACCAAGAAAGTCGTGGATTACCAAGATCGCAGGCGCCTTCTTATCATCACCTTGCGTTCCCAGCAAGCCGCATAGTGGAGTTCCATCACGGGACTCGAGGATAAGCGGCTCAAAGTCAGCGGTGTATGGGTATATAAAACCTGCAGTTGCTGCCTTTGAATTCAGGATGAACGGGGCTACATTTATCGCTGAGTTGATGAAGCGGGAAATGAAGTTCTTTTTTGCTACTGATGGTATTTGATTGATATGTATCATCAATTGGGACATACTTTTTTGTTCGCCGGAATGAAATGAAAGGGGCTTTTCCGATCCCGGACGTAATTTTCCAGCGTAACGTGAAAGTATCCTCAGGCTCAGCAGGGCAGCAAGGGCAAATGGAAACAGTAAAATCGCCATGAGGCAATCAAGAAACACCAGTATTTTTTTTCTTTTCGTAGGATCGCTTTTCATTTTGCTATTATTCTAACACAGGAATTCGAGCTTTCCGTTCAGTATATCCTTTCTTTTCAAAAGGGTGGAAAAAATAGGCCAACTGGGTTAAGTTAAAGAGCCAGAAATAGAAGTTGAGGTTTTATATGGCTACTAATTCAAAGCGAATTCTCGTAACTGGCGGTGGTGGCTTTATAGGTTCACACCTCTGCGATTTTCTTCTCGAGGAAGGACATAGCGTCATATGCCTGGACAGCTTTATTACCGGCGACTGGAGGAACATCGAGAGGGCGAGGGCAAATCCGTCCTTCACGGTTGTGGAGGGGGATGTTTGCAAGCGCCTTGATTTTGATGTTGACTGCGTCTTTCACCTTGCGAGCCCCGCGAGCCCGGTACACTATTCCTCGATGCAGGTCTCTACATTGATGGCAAATTCGCTCGGGACAGGGAATTGCCTTGAACTTTCAACGAGGGTCGGTGGAAGAATGGTGATGTGCTCCTCTTCAGAGGTATACGGGGACCCGCTTGTTACTCCCCAAGGTGAGGAATACTTCGGTAACGTGAATCCGATTGGCCCGAGGTCTTGCTACGATGAAGGCAAGAGATTTGCGGAGGCGCTCTGCAAGGCTTATGAGCGTGAGCGCGGAGCCGATGTTGTCATCGTAAGGATATTCAATACCTACGGTTCTCGAATGAGAAGCGATGACGGCAGGGTCATCCCGAATTTTATCAACCAGGCGCTCGAGGGGAAGCCTTTGACTGTTTATGGAGACGGGAGTCAGACCAGAAGTTTTTGCCATGTTCGTGACATGGTGAGGGGACTTGCTTTTGCGATGTTTACCGAGAGTGTGCGCGGCGAGGTCATAAACATGGGAAACCCGAATGAGATCAGAATCATTGACCTTGCCAGTATTGTTCGGAATAAAGTCGGCTCATGTTCGGGAATTGAGTTCAGGGATCTTCCGGTTGATGACCCGCTAATGAGAAAGCCGGATATTTCTAAAGCGATGTCCGCTCTCAGCTGGGCTCCGGAAATCGACCTCACCGAAGGGCTCGATGACGCAATAGCGTGGTTTCGCGAGAATTCGGCGTGAGGTCAAATCGAACCCAAGAATTCTATTGCTTCCCAGTGCTCTTCCGTCAGCGAATAAGAGATTCTGAATCTTCCCTTAGAGGTGCGGACAACCCAGACTTCTCTTGTCCTGATTCTCTCTTCATCCGTTTCAATCCAACTGCGTTCGATTTGTTCGATTTCGTAGCGCTTGCCTTCCGCATGCAGCGCTATGGGAATTGTTGGATGAGAAGAGCCGCTGTATTCGAGAATTTCAGGTTCAGTTGCTCCAGGTTGATTTTCTGAAATTCTATTCCAAAACAAAGTTCTCAAGGCTCTCGAGTTCCTTGCCATTGCCCATGTCAGCGGTCGTGAGGAGCCCTTCTTCTTCTCCCCTGATGAAAGACTCGACGAGCTGACGCGCTTTGTTGTCGGAATACTGAACTGGTGGCGACTTCATGAAGTATGCGGAAGGGCCCAAGAGCGCGCCTGATAGTTTGCGATCGATGGCAAGCTTCAAACATCTTATTGCGTCGATCACGATTCCAGCCGAGTTCGGTGAATCCCAAACCTCGAGTTTGAATTCGAGATTTATCGGGACGTTCCCAAATGATCTACCTTCACAACGAATATAAGCCCACTTACGGTCAGTGAGCCAGGACACGTAGTCGGAAGGTCCTATGTGGATACAGCCGCTTTCAATCTTCTGGTCAAGCTGTGAGACGACAGAGTTCGTCTTTGAGAGCCTCTTTGACTCGAGCCTTTCCCGCTCGAGCATGTTCTTGAAATCCATGTTCCCGCCTATGTTCAGCTGGCTCGTCCTGTCGAGAATAACTCCCCTCTCATTGAAAAGCCTTGCCAGCACCCTATGAACGATTGTTGCGCCCAACTGACTCTTTACGTCATCGCCAATTATTGGGATTTTTGCGTTTCTGAATTTTCCCTGCCATATTTCCTCACAGGCGATGAATACAGGCATGCAATTGACCACTCCACAACCAGCCTTTACTGCTTCGTTCACATAAAAACGGGTCGCCTGCTCACTCCCGACCGGGAGGTAGTTCACGAGCACATCGGCACCGCTTTCAGTGAGTACCTTTGCCACATCCACAACAGGGGCCCTGCTTTCGGTTATGGTTTCTCTATAGTATTTTCCAAGACCGTCGAGTGTATGACCGCGCTGAACTTTAACGCCCGACTCGGGGACATCCTGAAACTTGTATGTGTTATTTGGCGTCGTGAAGATGGCTTCCGATAAGTCTTTTCCGACCTTGTTCTCGTCAACATCGAATGCGGCGACGAACCGGACATCCGATATGTGGTAGGGGCCAATTCTCACATGCATTATTCCTGGTATCCGCTCTCCTTCCTGAGCGTTTCGGTAAAATTCAACCCCCTGTACGAGAGACGATGCACAGTTTCCAGTTCCGACGATTGCAACTCTGACTTCAGCCATCTCCTATTCCTCCTTCTTGGACTGCTAATTTATGAGGGGCTCGATGCAGCCCGGACCTCGGGTTCATCCGCCTGGGTTTCCTGCTCCCCGTGCCCCTTTCCCTCACCATTCATTATTGTTTCTCTTTCATGAACCATCAATTTTTCAATCCAGCGAATATCGCTTCGCACTTGTTCTACTTTGTGCCGCATCAAGCCTTTTCTGTAATGGTCCTCGGTTTTGCCCGACCTGAATTTCTTCAAGTGACCGATTTCCTCCTCGAGATGCCTCCTTCGCTCTTCGAGAAGGTTCAAACGGACCTCTGGTTCGAGATACTGAAAGAAAGCCATCCTGATATCGAATTTTTCCGAGTTTGAAGCGGCGGCTTCGTTTGCGCTTTCTGAAAGTAGCTTCATGAATAGCTTCTCACCTTCCCGCGTTATTCGATAAACATTCCGGGTTCGCGTCTTTTCCTTCACAGAATAAGCCCTCTCTATTGAACCAGATTTCTCAAGTCTTTTGAGCGCTGGATACAAAGAGCCATAACTCACCGTCCAGAAGTGGCCAAGCGTATAGGAAAGCCTCCTCTTGAGTTCATAGCCATGCATCGGCTTCTCTTTTAGCAGACCGAGAATCGCAAGTTCTAACAATATAGCAACACTTTCCTTGAGCCGCCAAACCAAAGTATCAAATCGATATATTATGGGAAAATATATATCGACTCGATATAAATGTCAAGAAGCAAATGGGGTCAGGTCTTGCAATGACACATTTTCGGTTCTTTCCTGCCCTTCTGTTTATTGAATAGTCGCTAAAGAGTGGTTTTCCCCGCAGTTATCTTTCGAATACACCTTACTCAATTTCTTGTTTCAAGAGGAAAGGGCAGGGGTTTGATTTCATGAGGCGAAGGCGATAAGACTCATGTATCGATATATGCGGTAAAAATGCTCTATCGGTTAAGTGAACGCAGTGATCGTCCAAGGGATTCAATTGAGAAAAGAGGGCGTGGAAGGGAACTATGGAAAAATGAATTTTCTGATCTTTCAAAGGACGCTATGTCTTGCTTTCGAGGAGCAATCTTCTTTTGCGGTGATGCGGGAAAAGCAATTTATGTTAAAGATACACAATGCAAGACCTGACCCCCTGCGTGACCCCCTTGTGTTACTATGTAAGGGAGATGGATGCCGAAAGAGCAAGAGAAAAACTGAAAATTCTCGAGGAAAACGTCGAGAAGGTAATTCTTGGGAAGTCACAAACAGTTGAACTTGCGCTTATATGCCTGATTTGTGGCGGTCAGCTCCTGATTGAAGATGTCCCCGGGGTAGGGAAAACGATGCTTGCCAGGGCAATTGCGCGTTCAATCAACGCAACATTTCACAGGATTCAATTCACACCCGATCTACTGCCTTCAGACATCACCGGGGTGTCAATATTCAACCAGAAGACCGGAGAGTTCGAGTTTCAGCCCGGTCCAATCTTTGCGAATATAGTGCTGATTGATGAGATAAACAGAACAACCCCCAGAACCCAATCGAGCCTTCTCGAGGCCATGGACGAACAGCAGGTAACTGCTGATGGGCAAACATATCAGTTACCCAATCCATTCTTCGTAATGGCAACGCAGAACCCCGTTGAGTTCTATGGAACCTATCCTTTACCGGAGGGGCAGCGGGACAGGTTTCTCATATCAGTTGGGCTCGGCTACCCATCATTTGAAACTGAGAAGGAGATTGCGGCAGAGCAGATGCTCAGGCATCCAATCGATTCCCTCGAACCGGTTCTATCAGTTGAAGATATCAAGGAGATTCAGGAAGTCGTGAAGAGAATCCACGTTGAGCCGGTTGTTCTGGACTATGTGGTTTCGGTTGTTCATGCTACGAGAAACAACGAAGCGCTTCTTCTTGGCGCAAGTCCAAGGGGAAGCCTTGCTCTGGTGCGAACTTCGCAGGCTCGCGCGCTGCTTGATGGGAGGGATTACGTAATCCCCGATGATGTGAAGGGAATGGTATACTGGGTTCTTCCACACAGGTTCGTGACGCGGGAAAGAGAAAGGTCAAGTATCAGAAATTCGGCTGGGGTAATCCGGTCAGTTCTGGAAGAAGTCGAGGTTCCAATAAGAGAGCGAGGGAGAGACGGGTAGGGTTGAGTCGCAGGGGATTTGTTGCAATTCTCGTTGGCGTTGCGCTTGTCTTGATTGCCACCAACATAAGGTCTGGCTGGCTGTATCTTGTCTCGAGCCTTCTTTTCGCAGCTGTTCTGGCAAGCTTCCTTGCTTCTCTCTGGACAGTGCGAGGTTTAACAATCGAGCGGGCATCCCCGGAGCAGGTTTTTGAAGGGGAGCCCTTCGGAGTTTCGTTCAAGATTCGCTCGCGTAGCAGGTTTGCCAAGTGCTTCCTTTTGGTAAAAGACCTTACATTCGAGTATTTCACGGGGAGAAAGGGTATTAGAGGACTTTTTGGCCATAGGGGCATGAAATTGGGCGGGGTGGACGGGCTCTCTGCTGCGGATAGAGAAAAAGAGAAGAGATGGAAGAATTCGATTGTAATTGAGCGAATAGAACCAATGGGGTTTGCTGACGCCGCCTTGAGGCTTACAGCCCCGCGCAGGGGTATTTATGACGAGGCGAGAATCGAACTTTCCTCTTACGGACTTCTTGGCCTTTCACACGCGCGAGCAGTTTTGAGTGTCAAATCCAGAATCCTTGTTTTCCCGATGATAAGAAGAATCGAGTCTTTTCCATTTGAGCCGATTCCATCGTATTCCCCGCAGGAATTCCATGAATGGACGCGAAAGGGAACCGGTCAGGACTACTTTGGTGTCAGGGAATACTTGAGAGGGGATAGCCTCAGGCACATTCACTGGAAAGTTAGTGCTCGCGAAGGGAAACTGATCGTCAAGGAATTTCAGCAGGAGTTCGCTCCCTCCTCAGCGGTAGTTGTTGCCCTTGCACCTACCAGGTATGGTTCTTCAAATGTGAATAGTTTAGAGGATGGGCTGAGAGCGGCGGCTTCCATATCTGCTTATTACTCGGCTATGGGAAGCCTCCCTCAGGTTATTGCCGCGACAGGACTTCAAACCAGGGTGAGTTCTCCACCAGACCTCGATTCATGTCTCGGATTATTTTCTTCTTACGAACCTGAGGCTCGGGCTGAGCCGGAAGGGATTCTTGTGGAATCCCTTGAAATCACTGGCAACGCTGTTGAGCCCGGTGCGGAGGTTGCTATTGTGACGAACGCCACCCCAGAATCGGTCGAAGGCGTTTTGGTGAAGCAAAAGGATCTTTCGAGATTTTCGATCGTTATCGTGGTCGATGACTCCTACAAACCAGACGGGCACAGGAGAGTGGACAGAAAGGCCCTTAGAGAGATTTCAGGGATTTGCGAGAGTGCCGGCGGGAGTTTCTTTGTTGTTGAGTACGGCAGGGATTTGGGAAGATGCTTGAGCGCGCGCTACGTTACTACAGGATGATTAACAGACCGGCGGAGCCGGAAGAGTCGAAAAGCTTCAGGATAGCGGTACTTTCGACCGTTCTCCTTTCGGTCGTGGCATCAGTTGGTAACGAGGCTGTTAGTTATAGTTTTGGTATCCTGGTAGCGCTCGGGATACTTGTCGGATTCTACTACTCATGGAGAGCGAGAAACCGTCCGAGCCTCCTTTTGAAATTCGTACTCACAATCCTCCTTGTTGTTGTTTTTGCCCTGTTCTTGTCTGAGCTGACTAACTCAATATTCGATATGAGATATCCCCTGATAAGGCTTTTCCTGTGGATTCAGGTTCTTCATTCGTTCGACGTTCCGGCAAAAAGAGACCTTGATTTCTCGCTTGTAAGTGCTACCATCCTTATGGCTTTTGCCAGTTCTCTGAGCACAAGCACTTATTTCCTCCTTCTCCTGGTTCCATTCTTTATGGCCGGGCTTGTTGCTCTATACCTCGGAAATCGCTCCTGGCTTAGGAAGAAATCGGAAGTATTTGTCCCTTCAAGGAAGCGAGCGATTGCAAGACCTGTTCTCGGTGTTGCCGCGTTGATTCTCCCCATAGGAATATTATTCTTTGTGTTTCTGCCAAGGCTTTCGAGTTTCGGGGCAAACTACCTTCCTGTTTCGTACCTCAAGGGAATCGCTTCAAACCTCGAGGGCGTTATCAGGAACCCTGGCTATGAGAAAATGCCTGAGAGTTTTCCCGATAAGCCTCTTCCTTTCAATCCAAGGTACTATGCGGGTTTTTCCAGATTCTTAGATTTGAGAGTGAGGGGAGTTTTGGATGATGTTGTGGTTATGAAGGTGAGGAGTGAAGAGCCCTCTTACTGGAGAGGAACGGCGTTCGATAAATTTCTTGGAAACGGTTGGGAAAACACCGACAAGTCTCCTGAGGAGATATACTCAGAAGATTTGCCTCTCATGGCGCAATATCCGGGAGAGCAAGAAAGTTACGCGTGGAAGGAACAGGTCAACACGTTTTTCATCGACAGGGAACTTCCAAACCTGCTTTTTGCTGCTTTTCTTCCGCGCGAAATATACTTTCCCGCCAAGACAATCAAGGTGGATTCTCAGGAAACCGTAATTCTTCCTGGAAAGCTTGACAGGGGGTTGATATATACGGTTGTTTCTGAAGTTTCGGTTGCATCTGCCGAGATGCTTCGTTCGGTTGGGAAAATAGCGGACAGGCCTCTGTTAGATGATTTCAAAGAGAAATATCTTCAACTTCCACGAATGCCGTCGAGAATCGAGGAGGTTGCAAAGGTGGCAACCGAGGGAGCCAATAACGACTACGACAGAATTCTTGCTCTGTGTTCTTATCTCGAGGAGAATTGCAAGTACGACCTTGTCCCTCCTTTGCAAGCGAACAAAGAGAACTCGGTTGATTTCTTCCTTTTCAAGGCAAAGCGCGGAAATTGCGAACAATTCGCGAGCGCGCTTGCGGTGCTTTCAAGGACGCTTGGCATTCCTTCGCGAGTGGCGGTTGGATATGGAACCGGAGACCTGAACCCTCTGACTGGATATTACGAGGTTAGCGCGAGCGATGCTCACGCGTGGGTAGAGATTTATTTTCCTCTCTATGGCTGGATTTCTTTTGACCCCACACCCGGGTCATCATATCAAGGGTCCTATATGAGCATGCAGCGCAATACCTGGTCAGGATTCAATCTTTTCAACTTTATTGGTAGGGGGATACGGAAGTTGGTTCCTGAACGATGGGTTGAAGCAATGGGTGGATTTTTCAAGGAAGTGAAAGAGATTTTTGTGACCGGAATAAATGGGCTTGGGGATTTGATGGTCGAACACCTGGGGGGCATTTTGCTTGCCTTTGGATTTGCGGTCGTTTTATTTATCGTTTTCCTTCTGGGGAAGAAAAGGCAGGCTCCTTCACGCACAGGAAATTTTCTTGAGGATAGTTTCACTTTAGTTCTTGAAAGTCTCAAGAGAATTGGGGTTGAAAGGAAGCTCTCTGAAACCCCGCTTGAATTTGCGCGAAGAGCAACTCCGATTCTTGACTTCCCACCTGTTGGCGAGGCATGTGATGTATTTACGAGGGCGCGTTATTCGCGTGCGGGTCCGCTGCCGGGAGATATTGAAAGGCTCAAGTTGATAGCGAAAGAGATTGAATCGAGATTCTTAAGAAAGCGAATTTCAAAAACGAATCAAATCACAAAACGGGTAAAGTGAGACTGCAAGCGATAAATTGAAGCATCAACTATGAAGCCAGGCAAACAGGGATTCGTCTGTTTCGGGGTATGAAAGCTCCACTGTCTTTGTGATGATGTCGGTATAGGTATATGATACCCGCTGTGGTGGTGAAGATTTGGTTTCAACGCGAACAACAAAAATGTGTGGATAGGTCTCCTCGAGAACCGCAGTATTCTCCACAATTACTTTCCGCCCTTTGTTTGCCCGTACTTTGAGTTTTGAGCCGATGCACTCTTTCAGGTCATCGCGAATTCTTTTCTTTACATCGATCTCCAGGGGTTCTGCATTCCTCAAAGTTTTCACCTCGCAGGTATTTGTGGAAATCCATTCTGTATTCTACTTCATCAGTCAGTATCTGTCAACAAATTGGACAAGAGGAGCAGAGCAAGACGAACATGATTTTGGAGTAGGTTTCTTTGTGATGCAATAAGCGGGCGACTCTTTGGCTGGGCGGTCATAAAGTTGACAAAACATTCTAAGCAAATTAGCCTGTTGGTCAAATCTTAAATAGTTTTTGTTTTCCTGCTCTCGAAGTTTTTTATAGGAGGAGAAGAATGAAAAAAATCAATGAGTCAAGCCTGAAAGAGAGCCTTTCCGAGCTTTTAGAAACAGAGGAGGAACTCTTAGAAGTTGGTTATGCTTATCGTGCCGGCACGAAGTTCTTTAATGTTGGACTTACTCCTTCGAGAGTAATCTTGCAAAGATTGAGCATGATGTAGAAACCCAAGGGTGCCGATTCCCTTCCGCTGTCAGATATTGAAAGTGCGGACCTTGAAAAGGGATTCAAGGTTGCGGACCCACTTCAGAAGGCGCTCTCCGAGAAGGGGGAGCACTCGCTTATCATCCATATGAAAGATGGAACGAAGCACGTTCTTCGCTTCTCGAACATTCCAGGGATGGACAACAGGCGCTGCCCCGATAGGATTCTTGAAATCGTAGGGTCTCCAAAGGAATAGTCATTTCTTCATTTCGAGTTTCTCTTCCATTCAGCAGAAACCGCCACGGAGAACATCTCAAGAGGACTTTGGTGAACCCTTGAACTCTTTTCTTGCTTTCTCCCCGGAGTAAAACGGGTTCTTGAAAGCGAGCGCTGCAATCTGTCTGTTAATATGAAGCGCACGTGGGCACAGCAGCCAACAAAGGCGCTCCCGCAAAAAACGCCAGTGCGCCTCTGCGAATGTGATAAGTGAGACAAGGGATGAATAGTTTTCCCACGGATTTTTTCTGAAATTTCAAAGAACAATTCTACTTTCCTGATTTGTGCCGAATAACGCTTCAATGAAGCACATTATCCTGTTATTATGAAAGTCAAGAGCATCTTTGAATAGGAAGGGAGAGTAGATGATTGACCCTGAAAAGCTGACAGTCAAAGCACAGGAGGCAATCGGGAAAGCTCAGGCAATTGCCTCGGAGTATTCGCACCAGGAGATCGATGTCGAGCATCTCATACTTGCTTTGCTGGAGCAGAAGGAGAGCGTTGTTGTTTCGCTCATTGAAAAAATAGGCGCGAATCCGTACGGGCTTGAGGAGAGATTGCGCTCTGACCTTCAAGCAAGACCAAAAGTCGAGGGCGCGGGGGCAAGACAATACGCCTCTCAGAGACTTGATAAACTTCTTGATTCCGCATGGAAAATCGCGGAAAAAATGAAGGATGAGTATTTGAGCACCGAACACCTTTTTCTTGCGATGGTTGAAGCGGGTGGGACCGCTGGGAAAATTCTCGAGGAGCAGGGAATTACCGCTGATGACATACTCAAAGCACTTTCGGAAATAAGAGGTGGGCAGAGAGTTGTTGACCAGAATCCAGAAGAGAAGTACCAGGCTCTCGAGAAGTTCGCGAGGGACCTCACCATGGAAGCACGAAGGGGGAAACTCGACCCTGTAATTGGACGGGATGACGAGATAAGAAGGGTGATTCAGGTGCTCTCGAGGCGCACGAAGAACAATCCGGTTTTAATTGGAGACCCCGGGGTTGGCAAGACCGCGATTGTCGAGGGGCTGGCAAGAAGGATTGTTGATGGAGATGTCCCGGAGGGATTGAAGAACAAGAGAATCCTTGCTCTTGATATTGGCTCTCTTGTTGCCGGTTCTAAATACAGGGGCGAATTCGAGGACAGGCTGAAAGCGGTGCTCAAGGAGATTGACAGAGCGGAAGGAGAAATAATTCTATTCATAGATGAGCTACATACCCTTGTTGGAGCGGGCGCTGCCGAAGGAGCGATTGACGCGTCAAACATGCTCAAGCCGGCTCTTGCGCGCGGAGAGCTTCACTGCATCGGTGCCACCACCCTTGACGAATACAGGAAGCATATCGAGAAGGACGCGGCCCTCGAGCGGAGATTCCAGCCAATAATTGTGGATGAGCCATCGGTTGAGGATACAATCTCGATTTTGCGTGGATTGAAGGAAAGATACGAGGTTCACCACGGAGTTAGAATAAGGGATTCAGCGCTTGTTTCTGCCGCGGTCCTTTCTGACAGATACATCTCCGACAGGTTCCTTCCCGACAAGGCGATAGATTTGATTGATGAAGCGGCAAGCAGGCTCAGAATAGAGATTGACAGCATGCCGATTGAGATTGACGAGGTCGAAAGGAGAATCAGGCAACTCGAAATAGAGAGGGAAGCCCTGAAAAAAGAAAAAGACGAGGCGTCTAAGGAAAGGCTCGATAAACTCGAAAAAGAGCTTGCGAATCTGAAGGAAGAGCGTGAGGAACTTGCCGGTCAGTGGCATAACGAAAAGGCTTGCATTCAGAAAATAAGGGAACTAAAAGAGCGAATAGAAAGCTTGAGGCTCGAAGAGGAGGCAGCGGAGCGAGAGGGAAATCTCGAGAAGGCTGCCGAGATTCGTTATGGGACCCTGATAGAGCTTGAAAAGCAGATTTCTTCCGAGAACGAGAAGTTGAAAAAGCTTCAGGAGGGAAGAAAAATGCTAAAAGAAGAGGTTGACGAGGAGGATGTCGCTGAAGTGGTTGCGAAGTGGACCGGAATTCCCGTCTCGAGGCTTATGGAGGGTGAAGTCGAGAAACTTCTGACCATGGAGGATAGGCTAAAGCGCAGGGTTGTGGGGCAGGATGAGGCAATAGAGGCAATATCAAATGCGATAAGGAGAGCGCGCGCCGGTCTTCAGGACCCAGCCAGACCAATAGGCTCATTCATTTTCCTTGGACCAACAGGAGTTGGGAAAACGGAGCTTGCAAGGGCGCTTGCCGAGTTTCTATTTGATGATGAGCGCGCAATGACGAGGATTGACATGAGCGAATACATGGAAAAGCACACCGTTTCTCGGCTCATTGGGGCACCGCCTGGTTATGTTGGATATGAGGAAGGAGGACAGCTTACCGAAGCGGTAAGGCGAAAACCCTATACTGTTGTGCTGCTTGATGAAATAGAAAAAGCGCATGAAGATGTTTTCAACATCCTCCTTCAGATAATGGATGATGGGAGGCTCACTGATGGACACGGGCGGACCGTAGATTTCAAGAATACAGTTGTTATCATGACGTCGAACATTGGAAGCCAGTCTTTATCCGCAACCGATTACTCGAAACGTGCTGAGATAGAAAGCCGCGTAAAGGAGGCTCTTCAAGAGAGATTCAGACCCGAGTTTCTCAACAGGGTTGACGAGATTTTGATCTTCAATCCTTTGACGAGGGAGGATATAAGGAAAATCGTTGACATCCAGATAGACTTGCTAAGGAAGCGCCTCGAGGAAAGAAAGGTAGGGATATCTCTTTCTCCCGAGGCGAAGGAGTTAGTTGCTGAAAGGGGATTCGACCCGGTCTATGGCGCAAGACCCTTGAAGAGAGTTATCCAAGCGGATATCGAGAATCCACTTGCCATGAAAATACTATCCGGTGAAATCCATGAAGGGGATTCCGTTGAAGTTGTTGTAAAGGGCAGGGAGATTGACTTTTCCGTCGCCCAGAGAGCGACGGTTGCTTGATTCGCTTTTGTTCTACCGGTAGCGCTCGTAGTCCTGAGCCGATAGCGCGAGCAAGATATAACATGCAAGAATGACGAGAATTGCAACATGGATCGGAATTGCCCATCTGAAGCGTGGGATAATTATCAGGATTCCAGTTCCCATTGTAAGTGCAAGCAGAAGCAAGGTGATTCTTTTTCGCTTTCTGATCATTTCTACCTTTGCCCTGTTTCTTGGGTAGGGAATGATCTCGTCATCGGAATACTCATCGTAATCATCACCTTCGTAGTTCGTAAAGTTCCTTTTAATGTAGGGTTCCGGGCCATTTCCAATTTGCGGTGATGGTTCGTATGGGCTTTGAAACTTGTAGCCGTGTGTACTTGTTGACAAAGCCATCATTCCCCGTTTGAAATCTGATACGGACTCGAGTGGAGAGTCAAAGACTCGCTCCCTGATAATCTCGGGAAGGTATAGGACTGCTGCGCCTAAAACTACCAACAATAGCAGCATTAATTCCAAATCTTACCCCCGAACATCCTCTTTTTGCACTACATATTGTAGGTTTCGCGGATAGTAGCACACAAGATAGAGCGATGCAAGAGGTTTTCGAAATTTTTCAATGGGTTTTGTGTGAATGAGATGAGTATCGAGGTTCATAAAGTGCGATGTTAAAAGGATAAATTAGAGTTTTTTTTGTTGAAAATGTAGTCTAAAATTTTTTTTGAAAATTTCTGATCATTTCTTCCAAAATTGATGTTTTACGAGTTTATTGTGGAATTTTCAGCAGAAGGCCTGAAGTTAGTTTGGCATAAACCCTGTTTGAGCAAAATCTGTGCGGGCTGAAAACCGCTGATCGTGCTGAATGCTGAAAGGGTTAACTTTTCGGGGTTAACTTTTCGGGGTTAACTTTTCGGACGCTTTAGGAAAAATGTGTTCTTCAACGATACTTGCCTCGTTTTGTTTGAATGGTTAAGATTTTGCTACGGGAAAACCGGGAATGATCATGGGAAAACATTCAAGCAAGACGAGAATTTCATACTGGGAAGCAAGAAGGCGGAAGAAAGATTTGAGGAAAAGGGGGAAACCCCCCAAGAGAGCATCGCCTGTAAAAAAACGCTGGTTCGTGCTTTTTCTCCTTATTGGCTTCCTTGTTGGTGGAGCACTTGGTTTCTATCACAAACAGCTGCTTGACTTGGGGGCAAGGATTTATCTCTCAATAAAAGAGGGGCAGTGGCAGCCCACAAAGAAGGAGAAGAAAGAGGTCGAGAAATCTCTCAGTAGGATATCGCCGGACCCCTCAAGCAGCGTGAACACGATCATTCTCGGAAGCGATACGGGCAGTAACAAGGGCGAAAGTGGCTGGTGCAGAAGCGATGTCATGATGCTCGTGTGCCTTCAGGAAAGGGACAAAAAAGCAGTTGTACTCTCTATTCCAAGGGACACTCGTGTTGATATTCCTGGTCATGGGATAAATAAGATAAACGCGGCTCTTGCTTACGGTGGACCATCTGGGGCAATAGACATCGTGAAGCAGTTCACCGGGATTGATGTGCATCACTACGTATGGATGGATTTCGATGGGTTTGCCCGCATTGTGAATGCGATTGGTGGAGTCCCGATACATTTGAGCAAGCCAATAAATGACCCCCACGCAGGCTATCTTCCCGCTGGAGACCAAGTACTTGATGGATGGGAGGCGCTTGTTCTCGTAAGGAGCAGAAAACTTCCAGGAGGCGACATAGACAGAATCAGGAGCCAGCACGCTTTCTTGAGAGCATTCATAAACAAGGCTTACAAGATGAGGGATGTCTGGAAGGCAAAACAGATCGTCGATATTCTCGCTTCAGCCTGTAAGATGGATTACAACGCCTCTGGACTCACCACTCTTGCCGAGGAATTGAGGAGTTTTCCAATCGACGATGTTCAGTTTGTCACGGTTCCTGGCGACGCAAAGATGATCGGAGGGATTAGTTATTTTATTCCCAATCTGTCCTTGCTCTCTCAACTGACGGCGGATATCAGACAGAACACGGAAGTCTCTGATGACCTTCTTGCAAAACTTCAAACTTATGAAACCGAGGCTCAGGGCAGAGTTGAGGAGGTTTTCGGTCCCGAGGCTGATGTGATAACTGTCCTTGCCGGCTCTAAGAACGTTGCGGGAGCAGTGCCGGTTATAGCGGAGGGATTGAGACTTATGGGACACCAAAAGGTCTTTGAGGGGAGTGCGGGGGAAGTTCATGACCAGACGCTCGTTATCTATCATCCGGACGCTAAGGAAAAAGCGGAAAGCTTGAAGAATTCGATGCCCGAGCTTCAAGCGGCAGGACTGGTCGAAAACATCGAGATTAGCAAGAAATACAACTCACCAGTCGTGATTGTTCTCGGGAAGGGATTTTCGGCGCCTCCGCTTCTCTCGATTTATGGAAGGATAGTTGTTCCTGCTCTTAACATAGAGAATCTTGGCGAGAAAATAAATTCTTTTACCTGACTATACGGAAGAGCAAATGCCCATTTGTCAGGGCGTGATTCTTAAGAATTTTATTTCTACTTTCTTGATGCTGTCATGAATTTTCCGGTGAAAGCGGACAGAGCGATACGGAAACCTGACCTTCGACTTCCGCCTGAGCAAGGATTTCTGCTTCCTTGGGAGTGACAAGAAGTGTGATCTTCATGCTATCGGCGCTTTGAACATCATCGCGGGTTCCGGAGCCAATGGAGATTACCAGCCTTCTTGAAAGAATCGTGCTCGTTCTTGGGGGGTCCAAGGCGGTGAGGAGAACGTCCACATAATCGCCTGCCTTGAGTTCGGGGCCCATGCTCGAGCATCGTGTGGTGTTCAGCGTATATGCACGGAAGTTATCAGGTATTCTGGTAGCAAGTGAGCCGGAAGCAGAACCGGAAGAAATTGAGCTTTTGGTGAACGGCTCGCCCTTTCCGATAAACCTCAGTGCCCTGCTTCCCTTGATTTTATCGGAGTTTCTTATGCTCCCGGGAACCGTGTATTCCTCGGGGATTTCCTTTTTCGCAATTGACTCTGAGTTTATGGGAAAGCCGGTTTCAATGTCGCGGGAGGCAACCGGAAGATGCAGAATCCTGCCTCCAGGGTTCTCTCTTAGGAGACTGGATATGTAGCCAAGCAGGAGGACGCCGGCAACAATTGCTGATGTTATGCCAAACGCTATATTCAGTCTCGGACTCAAGCGAGGGAATCTTCGCATCTTATTACTCCTTGAGTTATTATAAGCAATACAAGCAAACTTGTCAATATGGGGCTCCTAACAGATCACAGATATGATAATATATGCGTACATATGTGTTATGCCATGCACATGAAACTCTCCGAATGGGCAAAGAAGAATGGGATAACATACAGGACAGCACTAAGGTGGTATCAC
>JAQUKT010000017.1:0-12385 GCA_028718945.1 Actinomycetota bacterium
CTGATTCTGCTGTTTTTATCAACACCATCAGCACCAATGAGAGTTCTGTGAAGTCACAGCCCAAAGCAGTTTCTCAAGTGGACAGATATTCCTCAGTAGATATTTGTCTATGAAGTTGCGAACTATATCATTTGAGCCTCGAGAACAAAAAGACCGATCGCACCGCTCTATTTTTCGAATCACACAGAAACACCCTTCCAAGTCGCCCGTCAAAAACCGGTTGTAACATGGAAGATGTCATAGGGATGTGAGAAACTAATTGTGATGAAAAGAAAAACTTTCGGTGGAAAACTGATTCTCATGATTCCTGTTTTTCTCATCATCCTGGCGCTTACCTCTTCATGCGCTGAAGAAAACAGCAAACCAACCGGTGATGTGAACGCCTTCTGCAGGAACATGAGCGCACGCCTCCTTGAACTTGAGAAGAAATCAGCTGCCTGGTTCCTCCTTGATAACGGATGTATCTTGACCCCGAATGCGCAAACACTTCGCGGAAGAATTCCACCCGCGAATCCAGTCCAGGTCATAACATGCGGAAACCCGAAATTAAAGCGAGTTGCGATAACTATTGACGATGGATGGAACGCTGATGCAAGAATACTCAAGCTTCTGAAATCCAAGGGTGTTCCCTTCACCGCCTTTATTATTGGCGGAAGGGGGGTCGCGGAAAACAATCCTGAATTCATAAGAGAAATAAAAGACGCAGGGGGTGAGGTCTGCAGCCACACATATTCGCACTATGTCATGAGGGGAAAAGACAAGGCTTTCGTTTTGAACGAGATATGGAAAGCACAGGAAATCATAACCAGCATCACCCATGAACTTTACCCCTATGTCCGCTTCAGCGGCGGCGCTTACGATGAAGCATCGCTTCAGTGGACGGGGGAAGAAGGTTTCTGGATCGTTAACTGGACCGCCGCAAGCGGTGACACAGACGCAAACGCAACCCCTGAGTCGGAAGTAAACAATATCCTTTCACGGCTGAGACCGGGCGCCATTCTACTTTTTCATTTTGGAGGTCACCACACCTATGAAGCCCTGTCAAGACTCATTCCAGAAATACGCGCCCGTGGCTTTGAGCCCACATCGCTCACTCACGTGCTCGAGGGAACAGAATTCATGCTGAGCAATGAAACGTTCAGCAGAAAAGGTTCACGGGAAACATCAATTGAAAAACCATTCTGACATCAAGAACAGGGATATAGCAAGGATTTTCGATGAAGTTGCCGACCTTCTTGAGATAAGCGGTGAGAGTTTTTTTCGCGTTCGCGCTTACAGAAACGCTTCCCGTGTAATTCGTGACCTTTCAACCCCACTTTCAACCATCGCTCGTAGCCAGAACGCAAAACTTGAAGACCTCCCGGGTATAGGAAAAGACCTCGCCGAGAAAATCCAAACAATCGTTGAAACCGGAGACCTCCCCCTGAGAAGAGAACTTGAAAGTGAACTTCCTGTTGGTTTGCTCGAAGTGATGCGCATCCCCGGCCTTGGTCCCAGAAAGGCTCACAGGCTATTCCTCGAACTGGGCATAACAGACCCTGAGAGGCTCGAAGAAGCAGCCCGCTGCGGGAAAATTCGAGAGCTCAAGGGATTCGGCGAGAAAACGGAGGCGCAGATTCTCGAAGGAATCGAGACCTTGAGGAGTTTCGGGAAGAGAATGCTTCGCGCCGATGTTGAACCAATAGCCCTTTCCATCATCGAGCACATGAAACGTCTCAAAGGTCTCGAAAAAATCGAAATAGCGGGAAGTTACAGGAGACTAAAAGAAACGGTTGGAGACCTCGATATCCTCGTTGCCTGCCGCGATCCAGCAGGAGCAATGGACCATTTCGTCTCCTTCCCAGGTGTCAGGAAAACAATCGCAAAGGGAAAAACGAAAAGTTCTGTTGTCACCAATCCGGAAATCCAGGTTGACCTCCGGGTTGTGGGGGCTGAGTCTTTCGGCGCAGCCCTCCAATACTTTACCGGCTCAAAGGCACATGGAATAGCCATGAGAACTATCGCCCAAAAGAAGGGTCTTAAATTGAACGAATACGGAGTTTTCAAGGGCGAAAAGATGATAGCGGGAAGAACCGAGAGAGAAGTCTATGAGGCTGCCGGGCTTCCATGGATACCACCGGAACTACGCGAGAATCGCGGCGAAATAGAAGCGGCGCTTGAAGGAACGCTACCTGAACTCATTTCCCTATCATCAATCAGGGGAGACCTTCACATGCATACCGATGAAACGGATGGAAGGGACTCTCTTGAAACGATGGCTTCTGAAGCAAAGAAAAGAGGGTACCTCTATATCGCGGTTACCAATCACACCAAACGGGTAGCAATGGCTGGGGGGCTCGATGAGCAAAGGTTACTGAAGCACTGGGATGCGGTAGAGAAGCTCAACGCGCAAATCGAAGGATTCCATATATTGAAAGGAGTGGAGGTCGATATTCTTGATGATGGGACCTTAGACATTGAAGACGCGGTGCTCTCAAAAGGCGACTATGTTGTTGCCTCGGTTCACTACAATACGAATATGAGCCGCTCGCAGATGACAAGGCGAATTGTTAGAGCACTGAGCAATCCCAATGTTTCCGCCCTTGCTCACCCGACAGGAAGACTGATAAACAAAAGACCTCCGTACGAGGTGGACATGGAGGTCATCATTGCCACCTGCGCGAAGTTCGGCGTTGCTCTTGAACTGAACGCTGCGCCAGACCGACTGGATATCGACGATACATCCTGCCGTTCTGCCCGCCAGCACGGGGTAAAAGTCTCAATCGCAACCGATGCCCACAACAAAGGTGGCCTTGACTTTATGCGATATGGCGTCTATCAGGCAAGAAGAGGATGGCTCGAAAAGGAAGATGTGATAAATACCTTGAACTTCCGCCTGCTCAATAGATTTTTGAAAAAGCGCGGGTAACACGATCCGTATCTGATCCACAAATGGTGTTGTCTGGAGAGACTTGATGCGATATAAATTGTTGCATGTCTAACTTGATACCCAAAGTTGTAGTGGCCGGACTTGCGGCGTCCATCAGCCCTGTGGCGGTCATAGCCCTGATTTCAGTGGTCATGAAAAAGAAAGCCCGCAGGAATTCTATCTTGTTCCTATCCGGTTTCATCCTGGTATTGATAGTAATAGGCATTGCTGGTTTATCTGCATTCAATGCAGGTGGCATTGCAAAGAAAGGCAGCAAAGTAGGCGGATATGCTGATGTGACCCTTGGGACCTTCTGTTTCCTGGCGATACCGCTTGTCATTAGACAAAGAAAGGAAAAAAAGCACGAGCCGAAAGAAGAGATTCGGGCCATGAGAGTCTTCCTTCTCGGTTCTGTTACGATGTTGCTCAATGAGTCAACAGCTTTTATCTACATTTCAGGGGTGCGAGAAATCAGTGCCGCAAAGGTTGGCGGTGATGCCGTCATATTGCTTGCTCTGCTAACGGTAATCACTCTGCTAACGCTCTTGATACCGATAATGGTTCTCTTTGCTTCTCCCTCAAATGGGGTCAGGTCTTGCAATGACACATTTTTGCAAAAAGCTTAAAGCAAGGGAGAGGTCATAGTTGAGGAGTCAATTGCAACCCGGCTCCGGCTGGATCATGGTCCCACCCTCATGAACTCAAGTTCAAGTTATACTTCTTCTGTTTTGGTATTACATGGTCCTGTCGGCTCTCTGAGAGTTGCCGCATGTCCCTGAGGCGGGATAGAGATCGTGGAGGCCCCTCACCAACTAATTGTTGACAGCAACACCTGTGCTTTCGAACCTAAGAGCGTCAAGAGCTGTGTTATACTTTTAGAAAACAGAAAGTCTCTTTTCTGGCGTGCCGTACCAGAAGCAGCTTGGCGGGAAATCTAAGCTATCCATGGGGCGGGGCATTTAAACTTGGTTTCCTAATTTTTTGCCCTGATTCCTACTTCACCAGTGTAGCAGGAGGTGTCCGGGCTCGACTTTCCCATGAATGTAGAGAACACAGAAAAAAATAATACCAATACAGAGGCAACCTCCACTTTACCTGAAAAGGGGAAGCGAGGGGGAGGGATCTTTCATGTCCTTACGCACCGGGATTTTACACTTCTCCTTGCGGGAGCATTCGTGTCAAACGTGGGGACATGGATACACAATTCTGTCCTCCTTTGGCTGGTCAAGGAGATGACTGGCTCGGATGCCTGGGTCGGGGGGATAAATCTCGCAAATTATCTTCCTATTCTCTTTTTGGTTGCCATCGCCGGTTCCCTTGCCGACTATCTCGACAGAAGAAAACTCATTCTCATTTCCCAAACGGTAATGATGTTGATTGCTTTTGCCATGGGGATGTTGCTCCACTTCGATTTAGCGTCGATATGGCTGATTTTCACACTCACCCTCATGATGGGGACTGCCTTTGTGTTCAACTTTCCAGCCTGGCGCTCCATCATCCCTGATCTGGTCGCCGAGGAGGAGCTCACAAGCGGCATATCCCTTGATACTGCCCAATATAACATGTCCCGCTTCATCGGCCCCTCGCTCGGCACAATAGTATTGGTTGCCCTTGGCACTGAATTTGCTTTCTTCATAAATGCCTTGAGTTTTATGGCCGTAATTGTGGTTCTTTCACTCATTCGCACCGACCCGCCCGCTACAGCGAAGCCCAGCGGCGGCACCATGAGGCACGTCATTGAAGGGGCAAAGGAAATCTGGGGGGCGAGCTGGTCGAGGAATGCTCTCATTTTCCTTTCGTTCTTTTCTTTTTTCGGGCTCTCCTATATCGCGCTGCTTCCTGGTCTTGCGAAGGATGTTCTTCACATGGGAGCTTCGGGCTTTGGATTGATACTGGGGTTTGTGGGGCTCGGCTCTCTCGTTGCCGCGCCACTTGTCATATTCCTCAACCGTAACTTCAGGCAATCGGAAATAATAAAGTTTTCCGCGCTCGCATTTTCGATTCTTCTCCTGGGAATGCCCTTTAGCAGAACACACGCGGTTGACCTGGCTTTAGCCTTTGGCCTTGGAGCTTCGACCCTGATAGTGGTTGCCTCGATAAATACGGTTTTACAGTCAAGGGTGGAAAGGCAGATGCGGGGGAGGATAATGAGCTTCTACATACTCGTCTTCCAGGGATTATCCCCGGTTGGGGGATTACTTTTTGGCTTCATATCGGACAAGGCTTCCCTTCCCATTGCAATGGGGATAGAGGGTGCGGTTGTGATGGTTCTCGCTATATCTGCATTTGTCTTCAGGGGATTCCTGAAAGGCGCCGTTTCGCCCGACCACATAGCTCACTTCCCGGAGCCGTTCGAGGGCTGATGGGCTTGCAGACGCTTTCACTTCTGAAAACCGCCCCTCTTTGCTGATTCCCCCTCCTCTTTCCGTTTCGCATGAGGTTTTCACATATACGAGGGCATTGCCTTCCTTCCCCGAAAACGGGGGGGATACCTCTGATATTCCCCCCACCGGAACAGTAGAAATTGCCGCTCAGATTGGCGACATCGATAGCCAGCTCATCCATCTCAATCAGTACAGCAAGGTAACCCGGTGTTCCCGCTATGCCACCCGTTGACATCAATTTCGGAGGGTGATATGATTTCCCAACGTTGGTTTTCCGAGCAGCTCAACCTAAAGCGAAGCCATGGTTGTCTGCCGATAGGATAAGTCTGGAAACGGGTTTGTCTCCCGCGCTTGGAAAGGAGAACCTAAAATAGGACTTTTCAAGTGCGCCCGGGGTGGCGCATTTTTGATGCTGTCCTTTCCTGCGCGGAAGGACGGTTTTTTGTTTTCTAAGAGGAGCGGAAGTCTTTTCCGCCGGAAAGGAGGCAGGATGCGAGCGAGGTCTTTCGAAAAACCAGTTATCTTGATTTTAGGGGTGCTTTGCTGTCTTCTTGTATCAGTTGCCTTCACTCCCCTTTTGGGGATGCCAAGAGCCGTTGCCGAAGAGGGCATGCAGGTCGACTCCGTAACGAGCGCCACGCCCAATTACCGCACCTTCTATAACTACAATCTGAAAGAAATGCCTCTCACGGGAGGAAACTACACGTGCTTGAAATCTCAAGAGCCGTTTACTTACTTCACCCAGGAGTGGTACGGGGTCAGCCTTTCCTACCTCCTCGACACCGAGGTTGGGCTCAAGGATGACACCACCGCGGTAAAGGTGATAGCCGCTGACAATTACTCCGTTACGCTCACTCTCTCCGAGTTGAGGGATAAAAATTCGCAGGGACTCGAGACAATCCTTGGCTGGAAAAAGGGCGAAGAAAACAAAACGGGTGGAACAATAACCGAACTCACAAACGAAGAAGGACCATTCAGGCTAATTGTTCCGCAGAAAAAGGTTGGAAAACACCCTGATGGGACTCCCAACTGGAACAAAGCCGTGAGAACGGTCCGAGCAATCGAAGTTCAGCCCACCTCACCCGGGGTTCCTTCGGTAAATGCGGAAGCTATCCCAGCAGGCGAGATCGTAATCTACGGAAATATACTCAACAGACGCACCTTCACAGTAAATGAGCTCAAATCCATCAAGGGAGTTTCCGGCACTTACCACTGGAAGAACAAAAAAGGCACCGAGGGAGACAGCGAGTTCACGGGAATCCCCCTTTCCTATCTTCTCGAAAGGGTGGTCGGCTTGGGTGAGGACGCAAACGAAGTCGCCATTTGTGCAAGCGATGGGTTCTCGAAGACACTGAGCATGGAAGAGGTTGATGGTCCTTATCCCGGAGGGCTATCCACTCTGCTTGCCTGGGAGGAGGATGGCAAGGCGCTCAAGCCGGAGCCGGATGGAGATGGACCGATAAAATCCATTCTGCCCCAAGCGAATAAGGACGACGTGAATAAGAGCAAGTGGATAAAGAACGTAAGAGTGCTCGAGGTGAATCCAGCAGAGGAGGCCTTGTCCGGAGCCGGGGAAGCCGTGCCAGATCCTGGAAAAGTCCCTTCTGACCGCATCATAGTCTGTGGAAATATAGACCCAGGTAATATACCAAGCACTTGGTACCTCGCGGAAGGTTACACCGGTGGTGGGTTCGAGGAGTGGATATGCATCGCCAATCCCAATAGCTGGGAAACGAAGGCGGAAATCGAATACATGATTGAGGGAGAAAATCCGGTAAAGAAAGAAACGACAATCAAGGCACGTTCGCGAAAGAGTATCCGCGTTAACGACGTGGTCGGGGATGGCAAGAATGTATCCGCGAAGGTTGTGGGGAACCACGGTGACTCCCTGGTTGTTGAGAGGGCAATGTACTGGAACAACAGGAGTGGAGGAAGCGCAGCCGCGGGTGTAACCGATCCAAAGACTGAATGGTACCTTGCCGAGGGATGTACCGCCGGTGGATTTGAGACCTGGATACTGGTTCAGAATCCGAACGACAAACCGGCGAATGTTACGTTCACATACATGGATAAGGAAGGCGAAAAGAAGGGACCGGTCGTTCCCTTGAAGGCACATTCGAGGCAGACATTCAACGCAGCCGACACACTTCCCAACAACTGGCAGGTCTCAACCAAGGTGGAAAGCGATATCCCCGTGATAGCGGAGAGGGCAATGTACTGGAACAACAGGAGTGGAGGAAGTGCAGAGAAGGGGCAGGATAGCCCCAAGTTCCGTTCCTTCCTTGCCGAGGGATGTACCGCCGGTGGATTTGAGACCTGGGTGCTGATTCAGAATCCGAAGCCGGTGAATGCGTTGGTCTATTTGACATATCTGACTGCGGACAAGGTAATCGAGAGAGCGCCTCTGTTCGTTCCTGCGGGAAGCCGGGTGACAATCAACGAGGGAGCGGATGTTGGAGAAACTTATGATGTCTCCTGCCAGATTGTTTCCACGGTCCCCGTTGTGGTTGAAAGGACTACATACTGGGCGAATCGCGATGAAGGAAGCTGCTCCTTCGGTTATCCCTGCTGGTAGAGTGTTATAGATTGATTGGTTCCCGTTGGCGGGAATGTAGATTACGAGTCTACGAGAGTAGTTCTCATTTCCGCCGACGGGAAATTCATTAGTCGGGGTAAAAAAGATGTTTGTGGTAACGTTCCCAGCCGAAATCCTTGATGAAGCGCTTTGTCTGTGGCTTCGATAGGAAGTGAAGGAACGCTTTTGCTCCTCTGTAGTTAATCTTGGGATGCAACTCAGGGTTGGGTATAATCAGCGAATACTGGTTCAAAAGTCTTTTGTCGCCCTCGACCATTATTTTCAGGCTAAGGGATTCCTCCATGACAATGAAAGTCGCCCTGTCAGTAAGCGTGTACACGCTCATCTCATCCGCGATCCGAAGCGTCTCACCCATTCCCTGACCGGTTTCAACATACTTTTTGCCCTGTGGTCTTACTCCCGCCGCTTCCCAGATTGAAAGCTCCATCGCGTTCGTTCCGGAGGCATCTCCCCTGGACACAAAAACGCTTCCCGAGCTCACAATTCTTTTGGCTGCCTCGACAGCGTCAGTCAAACCGCTGATTCTTGCCGGGTCTTTCCTCGGGCCCACTATGATGAAATCGTTGTGCATTATCTTTGTGGCACTCTCGCCATATCCCGCCTCCATGAACTCCCTCTCTGCCTTCGGCTCATGCGTGAGGAGGACATCGGCATCTCCATTTCTTCCCATGAATAGAGCAGCGCCACTTCCCACTGCGACCGCCTTCACCCTGTAGGGGTAGTCTTCCTCAAATCTTTCAACGAATTCATCGAGCACGCCGGAATCTTGCGCGCTGGTGGTCGTCGCCAGAGTAAGATCGGTTATTTGCCCCCCACCCCTTCCTCCACACCCACACCCCAAGAAAAACCAGGAAGCCAAGAGAAGGAGCATTAGCGCACCGCCCCACAAGTGGGCTTGCACCCTCTGAAATGCTGACTTATTCATGTAGTGCTGCTTGGGAACACAAAGCTTTCTTCTCAATCGGCTATTTCCATCTTTGTTATGCTGTGAATCCAGTAGAAACCGTCTTGGCTTGCTACAACCAGCCTGAGGGGGCCAACTTCCCTTGGGAGAAGTTTTCCATTTTCCTCATAAGCAAGGATTGTGTCCGGGCGCATGGCAATATCCGCCGACACTCTTGCGATGTAACCATCCCATGCCTCAATGCGAACTTCCTTGAATTGGTTTCTTACTCCGCAATGGGAGAAAACCGACGCGAGCGTGGGGCCTGCCCAGCGCCCCGGCATTGTCATGCCATTAGCCCTCTTTAGAACCGCGTTTACCTCCAACTGGGGAAGCCTCTTTACTTCCGCGAGACTGATTTTCCCCTTCCTTTTCGAAGCATCAATGATTTCTATTTCCTGACAGGCTTCATACATTCCCTTGAGTTTTTTCTCGCTCTCAAGCAGAAGGTCTTTTTTTGCACCCTTACCGCATCCAAGCGAGAGAAGCAGGCAAAGAGCCAAGCATAGTATAGGAATGGATTTCTTCCTCATTGTCTTTCTCATTGAACCACCAAGCAAAAAGCGATTACGAACAAATCAGTGACCCCCTTGGGTAGTTTCCGCACAAATGGGGAAAGTGCCACCCGCGTAGCCAAACAAAAGCAGATAAATTCAGGCTTCAGGGAAGAGATATCCGCCACCACGGCTGGTGTTCCTCCTGGAGCCTGGTCTGCGGGGGTAGCTGCTGCTGCTGGAGCTGGTGTACTCTGAGCTTGAGGATTGTTTCCCGACGGCGCCTGTTCGCTTTGCGTCTGCGGTGTGGGGGTTGAAACCGCACCATAGATTGCGAGTGAGCCATCAGGGATGGCAGACGCGGCAGGCGGAGAGACGCCCGAAGGGAGAGGCTGAACCTCTACTGCATATATCATCCTCCCACAGAGGGGCGTATTTGCGTCCCCGCCCTGCTCCCTTGTCCCTGGATTTTCCTGGGGGACAATTAGGCGCAGGGGGCCTTCGTCTCCCACGAGAGGCTTGCCGCCCTTGGAATATGCGATGATTACTTTCAAGTCACCGGGATAGGTTTTGTTCATCTGGGAAGGGCTCAATGTCGCGGTGTAGCCATCTCTTGCTCTCACTACTATGGAAGTCGCATTGGGTAATAGAGAAAGCTTCGTTCCCAACAGGTAGGAGAGTAGAACGCCAGTATAATCCTCCTCGTAATATGTGTATGGGGGGAGCTGCTTGAGGAAAGTATAGTGACCAGTAAAAGAGGGCATTGACTGAAGCTCGCCTTTGCTGAACACGACCTGGTTACTGCCTTGGGCTTGCAATCCCAGAGGGCTCAGAATCATGGAGCCCATGACGAGCAAAAGAAAAACCGCCACTCCCTTATTTTTATTTTCCTTTTCTGAGCCTTTTCGCGGGGATAAAGCGCCAATAACCGCAAGGAGCAACCCAGCGGCTCCCAGGGCAATTGGAAACCAGATACTGAACGGATACCGCTTAGGAACATTTCCATAAATCCATAGTTCGTCCATGGAAACCTTCTTCGCACTGAGGCGCTTCACTCCTTTTGGAAGGGGACCCACCTCGATGAGCCTCAAGTTCGATACCCAGGAAGGTTTGTTCACCTCGCCGGGTTTGTACTGGGGGATGACAAGCCTCAATGGACCTGTCCCCTGTGGCTCTGGGTCAAGAGCTCTCCCGGCACATTCATAGGCAATGATAGGCACGAGGCCCTTCGTGTTTCTTTTCCTTAAATCCGAAAGCCTCAATTTCTTCCCCACGGGAGGCCAGAAATATCCATCGGGGGCAATTATCTTTACAGAGGCACTGCCATCGGATACTCCTGCCTGCGCAAGTAGCCCGGCGAGAGGAACTCCTTTGAACTTAGTGTTTTCTACCGTATTCCAGTTATTGATGCTGCGATAGGTGGCGGAGACGCTCTCATTGCCCATTATTTCTTTTAGTGAGAAGACATGCTTTCTTTCGGCGGCACCGTTTCGATAAATGAGAAGGCAAAAGCAGGAGGCAATCAATATGAACGCAGATACGACAAGCAGGATGTCCCTTTTCTTCAACTACTCCCCTTTCCAAATACGGGAGGCTGTGCGGTTTCCCACGCAACCCTTTCGATCTTCCACCATGGCTTCATAGCTTTAGGTTGAAAGATTCGGCGAGCTACAATCACTACCAATCACGTTGATTATATTATTACCCCACAAGCCAAAGTCAAACGTTTGAGTTGCAAACTGCAGCGTTAATGCTAAATTATATAACCATAATCTCATGTAGGATTCGGTCGAAAAGGAGGTAGGAAAATTGACTTTCATGAAGTCTGTCGGCAGGCTCGGCGGGAAGCTCGGAAGCAACAAGGATTTTGTGTCCGGAATAATCGAGGGAATGGACCCAAAGGCAGTAGCAGGGGCTATCAATGAAAACGCTGATTTCCTGGGAGAGGTGATGAAGCATCTTGACCCGAAGGCTATCGCCGAAGCAATGAGTGAGGGGCTTTCATTCGCCGGTGAATTGCTTGGATATATGGAACCGGAAGCAGTTGCTGAAGTGATGAACAAAAATGAAATGATTCTTCCCCGGTACATTGAACGCATAAGCCCGAACGTTTTTACCAGAAGTGCGGGGAGTGTTCTTGCGAAACTCAGGTACGCAACATACAAACCCCCCATTTTCCAAAAATCGAATGAATCGGAAATAGAATAGACTTGAAACAACATTTGGAATCAGGTCAGAAAGAGGCCCTTTCATGCCTTGCTTCTCACGTAAAAAAAAGCGGGCACTCCCGCTGATTTTGCTCTTTCTTACTTGTTCCGCTCTCACAATTTTAGCCACCCCTGTTTCAACAATTAGAAGTGTTGAAGGATTCAAGAAAAGCGGAGCCTACGATGTCCCCGATACCATCAGGGTGCTCATGCCAGATGGCTCCGTAAGCGTAATGGATGTGGATGAGTATCTCAAAGGCGTTGTTCCCGCTGAAGTCAGCCCATCATGGCCGTATGCGGCACTTGCTGCCCAGGCAATAGCAGCAAGGTCATTCGCATCAACTGCAAAAAGGCACCCAGAGGCGGGTGCAGATGTTTGCACTACCAGCCACTGTCAGGTCTGGAAGCCGGAGCACGACCCGAGAACGGATGTGGCAGTTGACTCGACTCACAAAATGGCGATTCTTTACGAGGGAGAGATTATCAGCGCTTTTTACTTCGGGCACTGTGACGGGCACACAAGAAACTCAGAGGATGTATGGGGGTCATATCTTCCCTATCTCAGAAGCGTTTCCTGTCCGTGCGGGTTCAAGCAACTCTACGGACATGGAGTTGGAATGTGCCAGGAAGGAGCAAGAGTTCTTGCCGAGTCAGGCCACACCTATTCGCAGATTCTCGAGCATTACTATACCGGAACTCGTGTTGGAAAAACTGAAAAAGCGTTAACATCCTTCTACTTTGCCGAGGGAACAACCCGCCCCGGGTTTCAGACATATCTGTGCATAGCCAATCCAACAACATCTGAAGCCGAGATAAGAATGAGATATCTTCTTTCTGGTGAGGAGAAAAAGGA
>JAQUKT010000017.1:12485-28371 GCA_028718945.1 Actinomycetota bacterium
GTCTTACCGGAGGACACGACTCACTTGGCGCTCCAAGTCCAGAAGCATCCTTCTACTTTGCCGAGGGAACAACCCGCCCCGGGTTTCAGACATATCTGTGCATAGCCAATCCAACAACATCTGAAGCCGAGATAAGAATGAGATATCTTCTTTCTGGTGAGGAGAAAAAGGAAGAAACCATAACTGTCAAACCCCTCTCGAGAAAAACAGTTGACGTAAACGCAGAGCTCGGCTCGGGAAAGGACTTCTCGATTCAACTTTCATCTCTGAACCAGGTCAAGTTCGTAGCTGAAAGACCAATGTACTTTGACTTTCGTGGTCTTACCGGAGGACACGACTCACTTGGCGCTCCAAGTCCAGAAGCATCCTTCTACTTTGCCGAGGGAACAACCCGCCCCGGGTTTCAGACATATCTGTGCATAGCCAATCCAACAACATCTGAAGCACTGGTGCGAATTTCTTATTTCAGAGGAGATGGAGCCACCACCCGTCAAGAGCTTGCCATCCCGGCAGAATCGAGAGCAACCGTACATGTCAACGATTTCCTTGGCTCGGGCGATTCCCCTTCTTTCGATTTCGCAACTCACGTCGAGTGTTTGAATGGTGCCGGAATCTCAGCAGAGCGACCGATTTATTTCAATTTCCGCGGTTTGACCGGCGGTCATGACTGCTCAGGCTATTGAAAATCTAATGAGCAGTGATGGAACCCTACAGGCAATTTACGACAAAGGTATTTCGGTTAATCCTAAAAAGGTGTCAGCGAGCTGACCCGGAATCTGAAAACGAGCCATCTGCCAAATAGCAGACCAAGAAAAACGCTCTCCTCTTGAAAAACTAATTCAGATAGTTTGTAGGAAAATAACACTATCGGGGGAATACATATCATAGGAGAAGTTTACGAATTATGAAGGTGTTTGAGGCTTGAGCAGAGCAAAGAAGCAGAGCGGGAAGCACCGCAAAAAGGAAAAGGCATCAAAGGAAAAAATCGGTCCGGAATCTCCACCTGAAGGGGAGCCTTTCCCAGTTCCACCTTATTTTTCGGAGCCGACACCATCCGAGAAGCCAGGCACGCGAACCAAGGAAACCCTTGAGCAGAACCCACTGACGTCTGAAAAGCAACCCACCCATGAACGGAAGCCGCCGATTCAGGGTGAACATGGAGCCCCGGTACCGCCTTTCTTTCCGCCACCCATGTATTATCCGCCGTATCCCACATGGTATGCTCAATCAGGCGCTGCTCCGCAACCTTTTCCTCCTCAACCAATTTACCCTCAAGGTCCCACCCAGCCATTGCCCCAAGGAACCCAGATGCCTGGTTTTCAACAACCGCCGTTTGCTGTTCCGCAAGGCAGCGAGCAACTGCCATCCCCCCTTGGCGGGGAATATCCTCATCCCGGCAGTGGATTCGAGGAAATGGTGGTGAGCGAGGAAACCGGATTGCGGGTGAATCTCAAGTGGGCTTTCGGAATCCTTTCAGTCCTTCTCGTTCTCGTATCACTTGTTATCGCCGGCCTATACAGAGCTTCCGGACAAGGGGCAACAAAGGAGATTGTCATTCCGATGATTGAGAATGCATGCCTCATAAGAGACGAAGTCAAGGACACGTACCAGTCTCTTTTGAGCAAAGCAAAAAAGTACAAAGGTGGGGACGTAACAATTCCGAATATCGGGATTGAACTTGAGATTCCAGCATCTGAGATAACCAAGCTCGATTCCGAAGAGCTTGCGGACAAGGTCATTCTTGAGGTTCAAAGGTCTATTTATCGTAATGGGTACCTGGGAAAATTGCCCATGGCACGCGCATACGGAATTGGAGAGGAAAGGGGAAAGGCTATGTGCGAGACGATTCTTGCATTGCTTAACCGCCACACTCACGCTAACTTGATTCTGCCTCTTGCAATCACTGGCGGCCTTGCCTTCCTTTTCTTCCTGCTGTGCCTGATTTTCTCCCGCGGTTGGGGAAAGGTAACAAGTGCCGGACTCATACTTTTACTGGGGGCTCTTTCTGGTTCTTTACTTCTGAGAGCAGCATGTGAATTTCTTTGGAAGCCCGGGCAGAGCGGTGTTTTCAAAGGTGCGATGAATGAAGCCCTGAGTGCTTCATCTGTAATTGCCCTGCCATTTTTTGACTTGACGCTTGCCGCAGGCGCCGTTTTTCTCCTCGTTGGTGTAATCGGAAGCATCGCATCGAAGAGGTCTCGCAATAGAATTCCGCCTTTTCTTGAACTCGAGCAACATCCTTTTGTTCCATTCGAAGAAGCTACCCGCACCCCCTCACCGCTCCAAGCTCAGCCAGAGGAGAAGGGGCACTCTGACGTCACAGATGCTAACAATACGGAAACAAAAGAGACCCCTGAGCTGAATCCAAAAAAAGAATGAATAAACCCGTGACCTCGCGAGAAGCCACGGGTGTGAGTACCTTAGAGAAAAATATTTCAGGACTTCTTCGCCGGCTTCTTTGAAGCTTTTTTAGTTGCCTTCTTTGCAGGCTTTTTCTTCGCGGGTTTCTTTGCCGGAGCACCAAGCTTTGCCTCAATAACACCAAGCCTCTTTTCAATCACCTTGATGTCCTGCTTTGTAACGATTCCAAGGCTTGAAAGGGTATCCCTAATTACATCACCAATAGCGGTCACCAGTTCCCCCGACTCTTTCCTGCCCTTCTTGACCAGGTCCTGAATGGTCGCGTCGAGTTTCCTGTCCCGCGAAGAGCTCTTCACCTTACTCTTCGTGCCCTCGGCAAGTTCCTTCCCTTTCTTTATCATGTCATCCACGGACTTGATAGAGTCGTCTCTTACCGAGGCAAGCCCACCGAGCAACAAATAAGCCACGTCATTCATTTCCATGTCTCTACCTCACTTCCTTTTCGCCAATCTCGAAAGATTGGAAGACCCTCATCGAACAAATTTGCTACTTGACTTTCTTTTCGATGTTCGCAAGTTTCTTCTCGAGTGCCCTGACGTCACTCTTTGAAACCGCACCCATGTTGTCGAGAACCCTGGTAACTTCTTTGCCGATGGCATTAAGTAGGTCTTCTCGCTCTTTCCTTCCTTTCTCGACAAGGTCTTTTACCGCCTTGTCCGCCTGCTTTATGCCCTTCGCACTTCCCCCGGAGCCCGATTTACCCTTCTCAACAAGCTCCTCAACAGTTTTTCTTGTTTCTTCCCTTACGGTGCTCATCGCTCCCAAGAGAAGATAAGGAATTTCCTTCGGCTCCACGATTACACCCCCTTCAAGTCTCGGAATACAAACCCCCAACATCAACTTCATCACAAGGTAATTAAATAAGTATATTATCAGTGAATACATTGTCAATAGTAGTAGGTGGCCAAAGTTAGCGAGAAAAAGGAAATTCGACAAGCAGTTTTGGTTATATGAAACAGCGGTATTGCATTGGGAAACCTACAATCAAGGCAAAAACGTTGCGGCAAGAAAACAGGTTTCCATGAAGAACGACATTAGTTACCCTTACTGCCCTCGCTTGCTGGGCAAGCTCGGGAGGCAAAGATGGCAATATTGACAACCGATTGTGATAATATCAATGGCGTTGTTTTTCGCTGGTGGTATTATCGAAGTTTATATCGCGCGTTCAATCAGGGAGGCGATTAAATTGGCAAAAGCAAAAAAAATGACAAGAAGCGAAGCGGGGCGCAAGGGCGGCATTGCCACAAAGGAACTCTATGGTCCAGATTTCTACGCCAAGATTGGAACAATTGGTGGAAAGAAAGGTGGAACAACAACCAAGAAACGCTATGGCACTGAATTTTATCAAAAGATTGGGCGCAAGGGCGGCAAGAAATAGCAGGAGGAATTCTTTTCACCACTTTTCAAGCATTATGAGAAACCTGAAAGTGTTCCTTAGTTGACCAAGGCAAAGGTAGATGAAATCAAGCGTTGACGTTCACAATCACCTCCAAGAGCTCGAAATTCCGCACGAGTTCTATAAGGTTTCAGGACCAGCAGCTTCGCTTGAAATAGCCGCTGAGGCGGCAGGCGTTGATCCGCATGAAATAGCCCGCGTAGAAGTATTGAGAGCTGACGATAATCCGGTCATTGTTATTGTTCCAGGCGACCGTGAAATTGATTTCGAAAAATTAGGGAAAATTACCAATTCATCTATTATCGAGAAGCTGCATCCGGATGACATACTTTCCCTTACGGGTTACCACGAAAGAGTAATGCCCCCGGTCGCGCATGTTACGGAAATGCCTGTCTTCATAGATTACTATACTCTCAAAGTTGATGTACTGTACACAGGAAGCGGCGAAAATGGTTCCATACTGAAGATAAGATCTTATGACCTTGTGAGGGCGACCAATGGAGAGATTGCTGACCTTGTGAGGAATGATTGACCGCTTTTATTTCTGCCGCGAAAAAACTATGCATATGAAGGGGCGAGTGGTGGAACTGGAAGACACGCAGGGTTCAGGGTCCTGTGCCCATTCGGGCGTGAGGGTTCGAATCCCTCCTCGCCCATCAAACAGGACGCTGATTGAAATGGACGAGCATCGTTGGGGCTCGGTAGGTGCCAGACGGCAGTCGAAAAACTGAAAGAGAAATTCAAAAGATGCAAAGATTCTCTTCTCCAAAACAACCAACATACCAGACGAGCAGAAGGCGAAAAGCAAAAAGAAGAAGTCAGGTGCGAACTGCAGGTCCAGCTCGCGTCAGAAGAAGAAGTCCGGCGCCAATTCTTACAATTGCAGCCGTAATCCTCCTGCTTGTAATTTGCTGGGTGTTTGGGAGGGGTTGTGGTGGTGACAAAGAGGCAAGAGAAGCGGAAAAGCTGAGGGAATACACAAAAGCAGCAAACAAATTGATAGACAGGTCAGCCGCTGTCGCATCGAAATTTCAGACCATCAAAGGAGAAATCGAAAAAATGTCCAGGGATGATATATCAAAAGAACTCAATCTGATGATTCAGGAGTCAGGACTAATAGAGAAAGACCTCGGCAAGATAACAGTTCCAGAAAAGGCAAAATCCCTCAACCCTCTTCTCGACATAGCGCTCGAACTCCGCTCGGCTGGACTTGCGAAATACAGGGCGGCTCTTATTGACGCTCTCGACAGGAAAGACTCAAACGCTGCTGCCCAGCAGATGTCCGATGGTCTCATGGACCTTGTCGTAAGCGATGAAGTGATGCAACGCTATAGAGCGATTCTCGAGCAGAAATTGAAAGCAGCAAAAGTTGCCTTTGAGAAAGTGGCAGATTCAATATTCATTCAAAAGCAGGATGAAGCAATGCTTGCCTCCGTAAGAGAGTACGTGAGTGGGCTTTTGGGAGAAGAAACCGGAAGTGCTATCCACGGAGTCGCTGTAACGAGCCTCTCGACCACGCCAGCAAGCGTGGACCGAACTCCATCGGGAATTTCAATACTCCCATATTCAACCAATTTCACAGTCAAGGTCACCGTGGAAAACCAAGGTAATCAGGAAGAGGAGGATATCGCCGTCGTCGTTGCTCTGACACCGGAAGAAGAACCGCCAAAGCAGGAAACTCACAAGATAAAAAGGCTCGAGGCAGGAGAAAGTACCACACTGGTTTTTGAGAAGCTAAAACCTGTAGTTGGTCTCGAGAAGGAGAATGTTGTTTCGGTCAAAGCAGGTCCAGTCCCCAAAGAAAAAAAGGTGGACAACAACGAAAAGCGCTTTCGTTTCGTAATGAAACCCCAAGAATAATGAACCACGTGTACTGATGCACTCCCACGAGTGCAATGCCTTACTTTTCCGGCTTTCTTCCTTCGTTTTCCTCTATTTTCTGCTGGGCAAGCAGTTGCGCCTTCCTGAAAACATTTTTTATCGGAATCCCGCGCGCTTCAGCAATCTTCGCGCAGTCCGCAAACTCAGGGCTTATGTTTGTTATGTTCCCACTCTCACGCCCCACCTTGACTCTCACTTTGCCCCACTCGGTTGAAACCTCGAGCACATCCCGCTCGATTGCTTTTTTCATAACAGTGGCTGTCCTCAACCCGAATGTACTCGTCTCCTCGAGAAGAATTCCCTTTATCTTTGCCGCGTCCGCCGGTGAGCAAAGCACGCTGACAACAATACCAGGCCTTGTCTTTTTCATCTGTATTGGAACAAGCCAGGCATCCTGAGCTCCCGCTGTAAGGAGGCGCTCAATTACATAGTCGTAGAACTCAGGATTCATATCGTCAATATTTGTCGAAATCAGACTGGCTATTTCTTCCCCTTCCACCTGTGCTTCAATGGAATCACCGGTAATGACGCGAAGCAAATTCGGCACTCCAATATCCTTGGAGCCCGCCCCGTAGCCGACTTTTGATATTCGCATCGGGGGGGAATCACCAAATGAAATGGCTAACGTTTTTATGATGGAAGCGCCGGTTGGGGTAACAATCTCAGTTGGAATCCCCCTTCCATACGTGGGCGTACCCTCGAGTATTTCCAGAACAGCAGGCGCCGGAACAGGAATCGAGCCGTGCAGGGTCTTTACCATACCGTGACCCATTGGTAGAGGCGAACTGTAAACCACATCAATCCCGAGAGAATGAATACCATAAGCCGAACCAACAATATCCACTATCGAGTCAACGCTTCCGACTTCGTGGAAGTGTACCTGGTCAATTGGCTTTCCATGGATAAGCGACTCAGCGCGAGCGATGCGCATGAAAATCTCGAGGGTTACTTCCTTGACTCTTTCGGGGAGTTCGCTCGAAACTATGAGTTCTCGAATGTTATTGAAGGTTCTCACAAGCCTACTTTCCTCGCAAATAACATTTACTTTCGTTGCCCGCAACCCGTAGCTCAAAACTTCCTTTTCTTCGATTTCAAAATTCTCAAGGTCCAGCCGGGATAGAACCTCCCGAAGTTCTTGAACGTCGAGCCCCAGGTCAACAAGCGCTCCGAGAACCATATCCCCTGATATTCCACTGAAACAATCGAAATACGCTATTTTCACCGGTTATTCTCTCCTGTGCTCACCATCCTGTTTACGAGTGCTGCAATATAGCCCGCACCAAAACCATTATCTACGTTCACAACAGACACCCCTGGAGCGCAGGAATTTATCATCGCAAGAAGGGTGGTAAGTCCTCCAAAGTTTGCTCCATATCCTATCCCTGTTGGAACAGCAATCACTGGGCAGGAAACAGCGCCCCCGACTACACTCGCAAGGGCTCCATCCATTCCCGCAACGACGACAACAACACTCGATGAGTTCAGAGTTTCGAGGTGAGCGAAAAGTCTGTGAACACCGGCAACCCCCACATCGTATATTGCCTCGACCTTGCTGCCCATCGAGAGAGCGGTTATGCGGGCTTCTTCAGCAACCGGGATGTCCGCTGTTCCTCCGGAAACAACAGAAACAAGCCCCTGTGGCGCCAAGTCATCCCTAATTATCGTTATCAAGCGAGCAGTCTCGTGGAATTGCGCGCGCTTGTCCAGAGCCTTTATTGACTCGTAATGCTCCCTGCCGGCGTGAGTGAACAAGATGTTCCCGGTGTTTTCCTTCAGAAGAGTCCTTGCTATCTCGAGTGTCTGTTCAGGCGTCTTCCCCTCACAGAAAACGACCTCGGCAAGCCCATGCCTCAACTCACGATGGTGGTCAACTTTGGCAAAACCGAGGTCAGAAAAGGGCAGTCTTTTCAGCTGCTCAAACGCCTGATCAGCCTTTAGCTCGCCGGATTGAACTTTTGAAAGGAGGCTCTTGATTCTCTCCTCGTAGTTCACAGGTGCTCCCATCTAAAGATTCAAATGTCTTCGAGTTCCTCATTCATTGAGCCCGAACGAAAGCATGCAAGGTCAACTGCTACATATGTGAAGCCAAGTGATTTGAACTTGTCGACGGTCTTTTCCCGAATACCGTCAGAGATAAGGAGTTGTAGTGATGATGGGTTCACTTCTATCCGCGCTGTTCTCTTGCTGACATAACGAACCCTTACATTTTTCATCCCGAGCCCTCTTAGAAACTTCTCACCATCTTCGATTGCTTCAACTTTCTCGATCGTTATCTCCTGACCATAAGGTATGCGCGTCGCGAGGCAGGGCTCTCCTTCGGCGTTCCAGGTACTGAGTCCAAGTTCTCGAGAAACAGCTCGAACCTCATACTTCTGAAATCCAACCTCGAGCAGCGGAGAACGAATACCGAGTTCACGAGATGCTTGAATCCCGGGTCTGAAGTCGCGCGTGTCGTTCAGTTGTGTTCCATCCACGACTTTCGCAAAACCACTTTCCTTTGCAATTTCAAGCAGTTTGGAATAGCGTTCACGCTTGCAGATGTAGCAACGCGTGCGTGGATTGCAAGTGAATTCCTTCATTTCGAATTCATTTATATATAGACTTATTTGCTCAACTCTGAGACGCTCGGCAATTCTTGAAGCATCCTCAAGCATCGAGGACGGATGGAGGGGGGAATGAATCGTCGCGGCAACAACATTTCCTCCAAGCGCTTCCTTTCCGACAGCAAGCACGAGAGTGCTGTCAACGCCACCCGAAAATGCCACCACCACAGACGACATTTCCTTCAGGTTTTCCTTGAGCTCGTGGTATTTACTTGCAAAAACCGGCTTCATATTGCCACCTCTGCTGCATTATATAACAACCAGTTTTTCCTGGTAAGTTCGCGTTTCATTAAACCCTTTAGCAACGAACCTCTCTGAACAAGTACCTCATTTTCAAGCGCAAGCCATGTGAAAGTGATAAAATGAAGCGTTAAGTTTTCCGTTCCATAGATACGGTGTCATACCGAGAGCGTCGAGGCACCGCTCCCGCAAGGCGCGCGACCGACGCGTACTTCTTTTGTACTCGGAGGGAGCGGAAGGCTCTTTTGTGGATGGATCGGGGATCGAATGCAACCGTGTTTATGGGACGGAGCACTAAGCTGGACTTTTAAGGCAGTGGTCTCAAGAGCGAAAAACTATGCAGAGTGAAAAACTGAAAGAAATTTTTACGTTTTTTCGACAAAAGAAGCTGGAGGACGTATCGGTTTTAGAAAAACTCAAACCTGTTGCGTTTGAGAAAACTGGCACTCCCGCCCTGTGGAAATATAGACTCTTTACAGACTTTTGTCCAAAATTTGTAGCTACGCCTGAAATACAGGCGATCAGACATATACCCATTGTGGGAAGAAGAAAAAATAGGAGGTTTTATTATGTACTGCCCTAACTGTGGGAAGGAAGTGTCCGAAGAAAAACGATTCTGCCCGGGGTGCGGTGCTCCCCTTCAAGCCGCACCTTCAACACAAGTACCGGAAAAAACAGAGATACCTGGTATGCCTCCTTCCGCCCCCCCGCCCTCCCTGAAAGCACCAAAGAAACATTCCATAATTCTCAAGGTCTTGATACCAGTAATTGCTGTGATTGTTATCTTGGTTATTGCTCTTGTTGCCTTTCTCACCGGGAAAGGGTGCGAGATGATAACTGGCCCGGCTGATGCCGCGAACAATTTCATGGAGGCTTTGAAAGAAGGAAACCTCGACAGTGCATGGACATACTTTTCAATAGCGGCACAGGAAGAGGAAGGAAGAGACAGTTTCGATGAGAAATTTGAACCATACAATGGAGAAGTGAAAAAATACTATACAAGAGAAGTAAAAACAGAAAACGACAGATCAAATGTCACCATGGAACTTGAATTGAAAAATGGCGTAAAAGACAAATGGTACTTCGACTTGGTAAAGGAAAATGACAAGTGGAAAGTTCAGTATGTTAGCTCTAAGTAACTAATGCCACTGTCCAGAGTCGAGGCTGATTAACTGAGACTGACTTTTAAGGCAGGAAAGCAAAAGCCGTAGAATATGGGCATCATCAAGGTAGATTGAAGTAAGAAGGGCTGGTTTTGTGTTAGAGAACAACCTGACGGCAATAACTGTTGTAATTGGCTCAGCAGTGATTCTGCTTGCCGCCTTTGCGCTCTACATTTTCATGCGCCTGAGAAGAATTCAATCAGAGTATGACATTCTAACAAGGGGTACCGAGGGGAAAAGTTTCATAGAGATTATCAACGATAACATCGCTGAAACAGATGTCCTTTTAGAAGAAGTAACGCATCTTTCAGACATGTCCGCAACACTGCTCAGGAGAATGGCAGGAAGCATCCAGCACATTGGCGTTGTGCGTTATGACGCGTTCAGGGAAATCGGTGGTCTGATGAGCTTCTCGATTGCCCTCCTCGACGACAGAGGCAATGGCATTGTGCTCACATCAATATACGGAAGAACCGAATCGCGCACATATACAAAGCCAATTTTCGAAAGAAGTTCAAACTACGAGCTTTCCCCCGAAGAGAAGGAAGCGATAAGGCTCGCGATGCAATCAAGGGAAATGGGAGCTCTCCCAGCTGTGTCGCGCGATGTCGAACACGAGCAGAGAATGGAGACGCTCAGGCTCTTTCAGGAAAGGGAATCGCAAAGGCAGGCCTCAGCGCGAAAGCAAAATAGACCGGGCACCCCCTCTCCAACCGCCACTCGAAAAGCCGAGTCGAGGAGAAAACCGGTTAGTAGAATGAACCTTCCTCAAGAGAGAAGCCGTGAGAAAGTTGATGATGAACTCAAGAGCCCGCCCGTTTCCCGGAAGCGCACAGTTCCCACGGGAAGAAGGGCCGTTCGCGAAAAGCAAGAAACCAACCCCTCGGGGGAACTTTATCCTGATTCAGATAAAAAAGCAGATGAAAGAGATTCGAGCATAGAGAGGCCACAGACAAACGGGCGAAAAACAAAGAGACTAAACACGCCCGTAGAAAGACTGAGAAACAAAGGTGGAAACGAAGGCAGGTGAGGGGGTTTCTATGGACAAGGTTGGTTATCTCGGTCCCGAAGGCACATTCACTGAAGAAGCACTTGAAGCGAACCTCGGTGACAAGATTCGAGAGAAAGTTCCATTTCAAACAGTTCCCGATGTGCTTCGGGCAATCGAATCGAACGAAGTGGATGCCGGCTTTGTTCCAATGGAAAATTCCATCGAGGGTTCCGTCAACATAACGCTTGACACCCTCGCGTTTGAAACCCACCTTTACATAGAAGGGGAATTCGTTCATCCGGTAAGTCACATGCTCGTAGCGAAAAAGGGGGTCGGGAAAAGAGAAGTCAAATCAATAATCTCGCATCCCCAGGCAACTGCTCAGTGCAGAAATTATCTTGTTAGAAACTTCCCGGATTTGAGGATTGCCGCAGCTAACAGCACTGCCGAGGCAGCCCTAACAGTATCAAAGGGGGCGGAGCCTCTTGCGGCCATAACCACCGAATTTGCCGCGCAAATCTACGGACTCGAGATTCTCGAAAGGGATATACAGGATTACGCTTCCAATGAAACCCGCTTTGTTCTTGTGGGAAGATCTCGCTCCCCTAAGACAGGAAACGATAAAACTTCTCTTGCCTGCTTTATCAGAGAGAACCGCCCTGGCAGTCTCTTGGAGATTCTCCAAGAATTTGCCTCAAGACAGATAAACCTTACAAAGATAGAGTCGAGGCCAACAAAGAAAGCGCTTGGAGATTACTTTTTCTTCATAGACATCGAGGGGCATGTTGAGGATGAACCAATAAAGGACGCACTCGGCTCACTCATGGGCAAGCTCAGGGAGATAAGAATCCTTGGGTCATATCCCGCTGCAGCTCCCACCTCATCGTGATTGCAAGCAGCCAACTTTTCAAGCGCAAATCATGCATAATGAGGAAAATGGTATCTCTTTTTATCCCGGATTTCCCATTTTCAAAGAGGAAGGAAAACCTGCTTGTATTGGTGAATTATTGATTAGAAATGGATTTTTCGGCTTTAGAAGTGTCCGAATTCCCCTTGACAGGAGTACGGCCTGTTCCAAACGAGGGTATAGAATCACGGTAAATCCATCATTAGTTGATACTAACGCATGGATTACGTACTTCGACCCGGAATATCGCGGAATGCCGGACATCGCAAACGAAGTCGAGCGACTCATCGAAAATGAACTGGCATGCTATACGGAAATAATCTACATAGAGCTATTCACTGGGGTCAAAAGTGAAGAGGACGTCAAGAAGTTCAAGCGCGCCTTCTCGGCACTCCCATTAAAAAGCCTGATCGACAAGAAACTGTGGAATCCGGCATATCAGAACGCATACAAGCTCTGGAAAAGCGGGACTAAGTTCAAGCTGGTAGATTTGATAATCGCCACCGTCGCAATTTATTACGGCATCGTTCTTTTCCACAACGATAAAGACTTCCTGATTATGAAGAGAGCTCTTCCCTTACAAGAGTACAACTTCCTCCAAAAGAAATAGCGCGTAAAATCAGTATCTTTTATTCTTTCCTTTATTCTTCTCATCTCTCTTCTCCCATTACTCCTGAGTCCACAAAGGGCAGGTGCTACCCCTTCTTCTGAGCCAGACCTATCAACATGGGTTACGGATGGAACTGTATGCGCATTTATATTTATAATAAGTCAGAAGAAAAAGGGAGTTTTGCCATGCTTGATATCAGGCTCATAAGGGAAAACCCGCAAGAGGTAAAGAGGGCGATTCAAAGCCGTGGCCTCTCGGAAGTTTCGCTCGTTGACAGAATTCTCGAAACTGATAGAAAGCGCAGGGGAATCCTCGTCGAAACAGAGAATCTCAAGCATCAGAGGAACCTCGCCTCAAGTGAGATCGTTTCCATGAGTTCTGAGGGCGGTGATATCACCCCCCTGAAGGAGAAGATGAAAAAGATTTCCGAGCAAATAAAGGAACTCGATTCCGAGGAGCATAGCGTCTCTGATGAACTTCTGAAGTTAATGCTCAATGTGCCGAACATTCCCCACGAAAGCGTCCCCGTGGGAAAGGATGAAAGAGACAACATTGAAGTTAGAAGATGGGGGGATCCACCCCAATTCTCCTTCAAGCCAAAGCCACACTGGGAAACTGGTGAGAAACTCGGCATTCTCGATTTCAAGCGTGGGGCGAAAATCGCGAGTTCGAGATTCACCCTGATGCGCGGGGCGGGAGCGCTCCTCGAAAGAGCGCTCGTTAACTTCATGCTCGACCTTCACACTAAAGAACATGGCTACACCGAAGTTTTCCCGCCAATCCTCGCAAGCTCCAAATCATTCGAGGGAACCGGGCAATTGCCGAAGTTCGAGCAGGAAATGTACGTTTGCCGCGACGATGATTTGATCCTGGCTCCAACAGCAGAGGTCCCGGTCACCAACATTCACAGGGACGAAACACTCAAGGAAAGCGAACTTCCATTGAAATACGCCGCCTACACACCTTGCTTCAGGAGGGAAGCCGGCTCTTACGGAAAAGACGTAAGAGGAATAATAAGGCAGCACCAGTTCAACAAAGTTGAATTAGTGAAGTTTGCGCATCCTGATAACTCGTTTGACGAACTGGAAAGCCTCGTTCAGGACGCCGAGGAAGTCTTGAAAAGGCTCGAGATTCATTATCGGGTAGTTGTCTTGTGCGTGGCTGACCTTGGCTTTTCTTCCACAAAATGCTACGACCTCGAGGTTTGGCTTCCGGGTGTTGGCGAATTCAAGGAGATTTCATCATGCTCCTGTTTTACGGATTTTCAGGCTCGCAGGGCAAGCATCAAATTCAAGCCCTCCGGTGGCGGGAAACCTCGTTTCGTGCATACGCTGAACGGGTCAGGGCTCGCTGTGGGAAGAACCATTGCGGCGATACTCGAGAACTTTCAACTTGATGATGGAAGGGTTGTCATTCCGGCTGCTTTAAGACCGTACATGAATAACATGAGCATCATCGGGTAAGAGTCTCATAGAGAGGGCTTTGATGATAACCGCTAAATTTCCTTCAGAAATTCCTCCAATTTACCCCTCTTCTCGAGAACCTTTAGACCCATATCAACCATCGTATCAACCGGCTCTTGTGCGCTTTCCCGACGCTTCATCTTGATGGCCCCCTCAGGGCAACCGGTCGCACAAAGACCGCATCCGATGCACCTCTTAAGCTCGAAGCAGGGAAAATCATCTTTGATTTCAATCGCTTCCATCGGGCAACGCTCCTCACAGGTACCGCAGCCTACGCAGCTTTCCTCAAAATGCTCCGGCTCGAAACCGGAACCTGCAAGGACTGAAGGAGCGTCGAGTTCCTTTATTGCCCTCAAGAAGCCGCAGCAGCACGAGCAGCAGTTGCAAATGAATTGAAGTCGGTCCTTTGAATTGTTGACATTGTGGACGAGACCGAACTCATCCATCTCTTTCAGGAGGTTTTTCATCTCTTCCTTTGTTATGTATCTCGCGAAGCCCCTATCGACAAGGAATTTGCACGTATCGTCGAAAAGCATGCAAGCCTCCTTGGGGGCTTCGCAATTATCGAAAGCCATTCTGCAAGCGCAATGAGCAACGCCAACCACATTCGTGTTTTCAATTAGTTCATAGACTTTTTCGTATGTGAGAACCGTAGGCTCACTCTCAATCTCCTCCTGAATGGGAATTGTCCTTGCAAAGGGAATGCCAGTATCGCTCATCTTGACAATATGCTCCTTGAGGTAGCGCTCCCATAGTTTCGAAAGGCGCTTTAGCGTACTGTCCTTGACACCCCTCATGTAGGGGAACTCGAAAATTCCCGGTATTATAGGAAGCATCGCGTATCCCCACTCGCCGTTTTTCTCCCGGGCAAAAACAAGTCCCTTGTCTGCAAGGCTTTCGAGAAGCCCTTTTGCCTCTCCTTCGGAAATCCCTGCCCTTTTGGCTATTTGAGAGGCGGGTTTGGGGCGAAACGGAGTAACAGAGGCAACTTTTGCTTCATCAGGAGTGAAAAGATTTTCAAGAATTTCAATAAGCTCCTCTGAGAACGGAGCGCCGGTTGGGTGCTTGTCGAGATGTTCTCTCAATTCCTCATAAACATCGTTCATAGGAACCTCCTTTTTTTTGGAACTATTCTAAAGGACTTGCTGTCCTAAAATCAGCCTTTCCTTCAACTTTACCTTCATTAACAAAGCTGTCAACCATACGGTTTCAGCGGAGTTATCGATGGACGGCGGTTCGGGAAGCTCTAAGACATCAAAGCTATTCTAATTTATAAGCGAAGGCATTATGAATGGCTGACAGGTGGTTGTGCCGTGCCGGAGACTTTTCGCTGCGGTGCCTCCGAGGCTCCTTGAAGCCTTTTAGTCTTGAAAGAGATGACTCGGCAGACCTCCATCACAATTCTGCGCCGTTTTACAATCGGTCAGGCGGTCACCACTCATGTTTCTGACATTTTTTTGTTTCAACTGGCTTTAGGCGTGATTGACCAGTTAAAATAGTCACGGAGGGATGGCAGAGTGGACTAATGCGGCGGTCTTGAAAACCGTTGAGCCGCAAGGCTCCGGGGGTTCGAATCCCTCTCCCTCCGCCAACTTGCCACGTAAGAACAGTTCACGGGGGAGTGGGGCGAGAAGCCCCGGAGGGGTCACCGCGCGCCGCAGAGACTCTATCTTTGAAAAACTACATTAGTCAAGAAAGTGTTTCACTTCTTTGTAATACCTACAATTCAACTTGAGGCATCACCGCTTATCCTTGCTTCAGTACGATGACCTTATCGGCGCGTGGGGTGGTTCGAATCCCTCTCCCTCCGCCAACTTGCCACGTAAGAACAGTTCACGGGGGAGTGGGGCGAGAAGCCCCGGAGGGGTCACCGCGCGCCGCAGTTGCCTATTTTTAAAAGAACCAACCTAAGAAAAGAAATGTTTCGCTTTTCTTAATACTTTCTATTCAACTTGAGGCATCACCGCTTATCCTTGCTTCAGTACGATGACCTTATCGGCGCGTGGGGTGGTTCGAATCCCTCTCCCTCCGCCAACTTGCCACGTAAGAACAGTTCACGGGGGAGTGGGACGAGAAGCCCCGGAGGGGTCACCGCGCGCCGCAGAGACTCTATCTTTGAAAAACTACATTAGTCAAGAAAGTGTTTCACTTCTTTGTAATACCTACTATTCAACTAAAAGCATCACCGCTTATCCTTGCTTCAGTACGATG
>JAQUKT010000018.1 GCA_028718945.1 Actinomycetota bacterium
AAGCGAGAAAGACCCTTCGTGGAAGGTAGATTCAGCCACGAGGGGTTCGACCATCCTTTATTTCCTGTTTCATCTTGAAAGCGGAAACTGGGTTATCAAGGATGAGGGAAGCGCTCTCACGCGAGCTGAACTCAATTTCAAGGGTGCTCCTTCAGATCTTTATGGAGAGCCCCTTCCCGCAACTCAGTGGCAAGCTTTCGTAAGCTACGCAAAATCAAAGGGATTTGACTCAACCGGCTTTTCTTTGCTGATAACCAGGGTGAGTACACTCGACCCATCATGGGAACTTGCGGTTGCGAGAAAGTCTGGCCAGTTGGATCAAACTGTTGTATTTCATAAAGTGAACACGAGCTGGACAGTTGTTGCTATTGCTCAATCTTTTACAAGTGACCAACTCGAAAGTCTTGGAGTGCCGTCTGACCTGCTTTATCCTCCAACTGAATCACAGGCGATTACTTCCTGGATACAGAGCGGAAGCGCTCCACCAGGCGTGACTGCCGATTCCTGGACGTTTGGAGTAGCGGAGGTCTCAAGAAGCGACCCATCCTGGGAGATTGTTAAGGGAGTTCAGCAGGGTCCAGCGGGCACGATGTATTTTGTCTTGCACTGGGAGAATGACGCGTGGGCAGTGAAGGATACGGGTGGTGAACTCACAAGGCAGGACCTGAACGCGCTAGGTATGCCAGGTGATATCCCATATTGAGAGTGTGCTGTCTGGGTTTAGAAAATACTTAGAAGTTCAACCTCAAATTTATTATGAGGGCGATAGCTTTTTTCAAAGTTTATCTTCTTTTTGCCATTCTTGTTTTCATCTAAAGGAATGAGAATGAAGCATAAAAAATCGAATGACAAGCCGCGCCTGGGACGAACAATAAAGATTTTGAGCGCTGTAAGTTTCTTCACCGATACTTCTACTGAAATGATTTATCCAATTCTTCCTGTTTTCATAACAACCATTCTTGGCGCGGGACCCGCGTTTTTGGGTGTGATTGAGGGAATTGCTGAGGGAACTGCAAGCATTCTCAAGGGTTTTTCAGGCTACATTTCGGATAAATTACGGAAAAGAAAAGCTCTCATTATTGCAGGATATGGTCTTTCCACTTTTACAAAGCCATTCTTTGTCTTGGCGCAAAAAGCCTGGCAGGTTGTTTTCGTAAGGTTCTTTGATCGCGTGGGCAAAGGAATAAGGACGTCCCCCAGAGACGCTTTGATTGCGGAATCAGCTGACCGGGGAATCTGGGGGAAAGCGTACGGTTTCCACCGCGCAATGGACACACTTGGTGCCGTTGTGGGTCCCGCTCTGGGGCTTTTTGTGATGTGGCTTTTCAGGGACCGCGGTCGAACCACGTATGACGCTTTGTTCCTGGCTGCTTTCTTCCCCGGACTTATTGCCGTTCTTCTATTGCTCACCCTTCGTGAGAAAAAAGTTGCCAAAGAGTCTTCGTTTCCTTCTTTCAAATTATCAGGACTTGGAAAGGGCTTCTGGATGCTCATAGTCGTCGTCGTTGTTTTTACACTTGGGAACTCGAGTGACACTTTTCTTCTATTGCGCGCGAAGGAAGCTTTCGAGAAAGCCGGAGTAAGCAGTTCGAGCATTCCATTGCTTATTTTCCCATTCTGGATGACATTCAATGTTGTATATAGTGCGGTATCAATTCCTGCGGGGATTCTCTCGGACCGCATCGGGAGAAAGAAAACACTCGTACTTGGATTCCTCTTATATTGCTGCATATATGTCGGTTTCGCGTTTGCACAAAGGATACTCTACCTCTGGCTTCTAATAGGGGCATATGGAATTTTCTATGGATTAACAGAGGGTGTTACGAAGGCTTATGTTGCCGATCTTGCGCCGGAGGAGTTCAAAGGGACAGCCTTTGGTCTCTATCATACAACCGATGGTGTGTGCAAGCTTCTCGCGAGTGTGATTTTTGGTCTTATATGGCAGCTTGTTGGTCCTGCCGCGGCATTTCTCACCGGCGCCTCGCTTTCGGCAATTGCCTCGATAGTACTATGGTTATTCTGCGTTGAGCGCGTGAGAACGAGTGCTGCTTGAAATCGAGTCTCATTTTTGCAATCATTCATTAAGGGCAAAGGGCCCATAGCTCAGCTGGCAGAGCAGCGGACTCATAATCCGCGTGTCGCAGGTTCGAGTCCTGCTGGGCCCACCAGATACTCACACGCAAATGGGGTCAGGTCTTGCAATGACACATTTTCTTTTTTGCTGACCGATTGAAGCCCATGGGATAAGACCAAAAGATTTCGCGGTACGATACCACTCTTTGTTTTCCGAGTATTCTCAGATGAGTTCAATGCATTTCTACTCTGTTCAGTTTGTGAAAAATGGTAGAATTTCAAGAGTAGTTATTGTGAATTTGGCAAGCGAGAGTGGCGGAACTGGAAGACGCGCGGGGCTTAGGACCCCGTGGTTTTTTCAAACCGTGGGGGTTCGAGTCCCCCCTCTCGCATTAGAAATGGTACTCGAGAAGAATGTTAATCTGGTTGATATAGGAAAAAGGAGAGGCTTTTGAAAACAGAAGTAACAGAAAAGAAGGGAAGTCAGGTTGTTCTCAAGGTAGTTGCTGAAAACGAGGACCTCGAGAGTTTTCTCAAAGATGCTTACAGAGAATTCAGTTTGAATCTGAAGATTCCAGGATTCAGAAAGGGCAAGATTCCACGAGAGATTATCGACAGGCATATTGGCAGGGAAAGAGTTCGCCTTGAAGCGCTGAAAAACGGGCTTCCGGAACTTTACATGAGGGGGATAATGGAAGCGGGGATACTTCCCGTATGTAAGCCCGAGTTGAACATTGTCGAGGTTGGCGAAGACGGTCCTGTCGTTTTCGAGGCAAAAGTTGATGTAAAACCGGAAATTGAACTCAAGGATTACAAAGGTGTCAGGGTAGCCATGCCCGATACCAGTGTTACTGATGAGGATGTGAAAAAAGCGCTGGATGATGCGAGGGAGAAGTTTGCCACACTCGAGCCAGTCGAGGGAAAAGCAGTTGAAAACGGGGATTACGTGACTTTCAATTACAAAGTTTTTGCGGATGGAGTTCCCCTCGAAGGGAAAAGCGGTTCTGATATTGTGATTGAGATTGGCGCGAATGATTTTCTTCCCGGTTTCGATGAGCAGCTCCTAAAGGCAAGAAAGGGAGATGTTCTCGATGTGGCGATAACTTTTCCTCCCGATTACGAGGTGCGTGAGCTTGCTGGAAAACCCGCAACTTTCAGAACGATGATAAAAGAGGTAAAAAAGAAGGTTCTTCCCCCGCTTGACGATTTGCTTGCCAGAGAGCTTGGGGATTTCAACAATTTAGATGAACTCAGGGAAGACATAAAGAAAAGGCTCGAAGAGACAAAGAAGTCTGTTGCCGACAAAGTCCTTCGCGACAGGATACTGAAAACCATTATGGACCGAACGTATGTTGAAATTCCGGAGAAAATGATAGAGGAGGAGGTTGCCGGCGAGATCGAGCAATTCGAGGAGAGGCTCGAGGAAAAGGGAATTACATTAGATGATTACCTGAAAGCTGCAAAGCTAACGAGATATGAGCTCGAGAAATCCATTCGCAAGGATGTGGCGGAAGAAATAAAATCTCAGTTGATACTCGACGCTGTTGCGAATGCTGAGGGGATTGAGGCTTCCGAAGAGGAAGCAAAGAAATATCTCGAAAGAATTGCTGAAACTTCCGGGGTGGAGCCTAAAGAATTTGTCCTCAGAGTCGAAGAACAGGGTGGACTTCCCTCCATGATGGGTAATCTCAGGCTTTCGAATGCCATGGACTTCCTGGTAGAAAATGCTTGCGTGGCGGGTGAAATGGTATCAGATGGAATTGGGGAAAAATCGGAAGAGGAGGAAAAATCAGAAGATAAGGAGAAGCAAAGTTTGTGAAGCTTCATCATGTTGAAGTATGCTTACCAAAAATTCTGTGTACGGTGTGGAGAAACGCATGAAGAGACTTAAAGCGGGGTAAGGCTCGGCAAAGTTGAAGAGGAGGGATTGGAGTAGCAATGAAAGACCAGCTTGTTCCGATTGTAATTGAACAGACTCCAAAGGGAGAGAGGCAGTTTGATATCTATTCGAGGCTCTTGAAGGAAAGGATTGTTTTCATAGGAATGGAGATTGAAGACAACGTTGCAAATCTTGTTATGGCGCAGCTTCTTCACCTTGAAAGCGAGGATCCGGAAAAGGACATAAGCATTTACATAAATTCTCCCGGTGGCAATGTAACCAGCACGCTGGCTATATACGATACTATGGAATACATACGCTGTGATGTTTCCACAGTTTGCATCGGGCAGGCAGCAAGCGGCGCTGCTGTTCTTCTCGCTGCTGGGAAGAAGGGGAAGAGGTTTGCGACACCTCATTCGAGAATATTGATTCACCAGCCCTATGGAGGCGCTCAAGGGCAGGCAATAGACATAGACATACAGGCAAAGGAAATTTTGAGAAGCAGAGAGCTTCTTGATGAGATACTTGCGAGGCACACGGGTCAACCGGTGGAAAAGATACATGACGATACCGACAGAGATTTCATTATGGCTCCAGAACAGGCTTTGGAATACGGGATCATCGACGAGGTGATTTCACAGCGGAAAGTCCTGGAAAAGTCGTAGCATGGCACAGGTGTGATGGAGGTAGGATTTGGCGAAATACAATGACGGAACCGACCTCTTGAAGTGCTCATTTTGCGGAAAAACTCAGAGTCACGTCAAGAGGATGATTGCTGGACCTGGTGTTTATATTTGCGATGAATGCATAGAACTCTGCAACGACATAATCGAGGAGCAACAGAAAGAGAAGCCCGAGGTTCAACAGAAGGCTCTTCCGAAACCCAAGGAGATTTACTCTTTTCTCAATGAATATGTAATAGGCCAGGAAAGAGCAAAAACAGTTCTTTCGGTTGCGGTTTACAACCACTACAAAAGAATAGAGATGGGAGCAGGCTCAAATGAGGATGTTGAACTACAAAAGTCAAACATCTTGGTTGTTGGACCCACGGGTTGCGGGAAGACGCTTCTTGCACAGACCCTTGCGAGATTCTTGAATGTTCCATTCGCGATTGCGGATGCCACGAGTCTTACCGAGGCTGGCTACGTTGGGGAGGATGTTGAAAATATCCTTCTCAAACTGATACAGGCGGCGGACTTTGATGTAAAAAAGGCTGAAACGGGAATCATATACATAGACGAGATAGATAAAATCGCTCGTAAGAGTGAGAGTCCGAGTATTACAAGGGATGTATCGGGTGAAGGCGTTCAACAGGCGCTTTTGAAGATTCTCGAGGGTACTATTGCGAGTGTTCCACCTCAGGGAGGGAGGAAGCATCCCCATCAGGAATTCCTGCAGATTGACACTACCAATATTCTTTTCATATGTGGCGGCGCCTTTTCGGGCATCGAGAGCGTAATCGAGGAGCGAATAGGCAAGAAGGGAGTTGGTTTCGGGGCAGAAATCAAGTCAAAGGGGGAAAAGGACTTAGGAGAGATATTATCAAATATAATGCCCGAGGATTTACTCAAGTTTGGGCTCATACCGGAGTTCGTTGGCCGCCTTCCTGTCGTTGCCACTCTGCATTCGCTTTCCGAGAAACATCTTGTGGATATCCTTATGAAACCCAAAAATGCTCTTGTGAAACAATATGGAAAGTTCTTCGAGTTTGACGGTGTGGAGCTTGTCTTCACAGATGGAGCTCTTGAGGAAATTGCCAAACGTGCTCTCGATCTTCAGACCGGTGCCAGAGGCTTGAGAGCCATCATGGAGGAATCCCTGCTTGGAACGATGTTTGAGCTTCCGTCGAGGTCGGATATAGTCAAGTGTGTGATAACAAAAGAAGTTGTCTCAGAGAACTTCAAGCCAACGCTTCTGACCTCCACTTCAAAGAGCAAGAGAACCAAGGTCAAAAACGAAGAAGAAACTGCCTGACGAGTTTAACATTCCTTTCTTATCAAGTTTTGGGAGAAATAAATTACTAAGTGCTCAATGAGTGCGCTTGAGTATTCTACTGACCAGACCGGAGGTTTTTGATATCGGTGAGGTTGTCAAATCTTTCCAGTAGTCTCGGATGAAATTCCACCTTCCGCCAATCTCCTCAATGACCCCAGCGAGCTCCTCGCCCCTGTTGGCTATATCGGTTCCTCTTTTTTGTATTTGTTCCGCGCTTTCTTTCATCTGCGTGAAGTGTGGCTTTAGATAAATTCCCATTCTTTTTCCCGCTCGATAGACTTTTACCCCCCCTGCTCCGATCGCAACGAGAACGAGAACGGTTAAGAAAACCGGGCACAGGCATATAATCAAATATATCCAGACCATTTTTGCTCCTTTCTTACGCGTGTATTCTAACATGACATCTCGATGAATGGATACAGGACAGATAAGCAGTGTGAATAATTACAGATGCAATCTGAATTTGAGCGTGACTCTCGGTTGATGTGCGCCATCTCACGTTTATGAATCTATCACACAAAGTGATATTCAGGTACAATTCGGAAAGTGTTAGAAAGACTGAAAGAAGGATGGTAGTCTTTGGCGAATAAGAGAACTCTCGATACTGATTTGCCGCCGGCGTATGAACCTTCCGGCATAGAGGAGCATTGGTACAAATACTGGGAGGAAAAAGGATATTTTCACGCGAACCCTGATTCCGGTAACCCCCCGTTTTCCATGGTAATACCACCTCCCAACATAACGGGCGTTCTTCATATGGGTCATGCGTTGAACAATACCCTTCAGGACATAATCGCAAGGCGCAAGAGGATGGAGGGATACGAGGTTCTGTGGATACCCGGCACCGACCATGCAGGAATTGCCACTCAGAACGTTGTTGAGCGAAACCTGAAAAACGAGGGAACCAGCCGGCAGGAAATCGGGCGAGAAGCTTTCATAGAGCGGGTTTGGGAGTGGAAAAAGGAATACGGGGGAACCATCATAAGGCAGCTTAAGAGGCTTGGCTGTTCGTGTGACTGGAAGCGTGAGCGGTTTACCATGGATGAGGGATGCTCTCTTGCGGTTCGAACGGTTTTCAAGAGGCTTTATGACGAGGGTCTTATTTATCGCGGTAAATACATCATCAACTGGTGCCCAAGGTGTCACACTGCTCTTTCAGATGTAGAGGTTGAGCATGAGGAGAAATCAGGGCATCTCTGGTACATAAGATATCCTTTCGAGGACGGAGAAGGTCACATAAGTGTTGCAACAACAAGACCGGAAACAATGCTCGGAGACGTGGCTGTTGCTGTGAGTCCGGAGGATGAACGCTATCTAATTTCGGTGGGAAGAACTGTCATTCTTCCACTCGTCGGGAGGAGGATTCCGGTAATTCGGGACGAATTTGTGGATCCGAATTTCGGAACAGGCGCCGTGAAAGTGACTCCCGCTCATGACCCAAACGACTTTGAAATAGGGATAAGACACAAGCTCGAGCAGATCAACGTTATGACAGAGGATGGCAGGATAAACGAAAATGGCGGGAGGTATTCTGGCTTAGACAGGTATGATGCGCGCAAGGCAGTACTTGAGGGCCTCAGGCGAGAGGGGTTGCTCGAGAAGGTTGAGGATTATGATCACGCTGTTGGGCGGTGTTACCGCTGTGGCACTGAAATAGAGCCGTATCTTTCAACCCAGTGGTTTGTCAAGGCCAAACCACTTGCTGCACCCGCGATTGAGGCGGTGAAGGTTGGTCGTACGGTATTCATACCGAAGAGATGGGAGAAAGTATATTTCGAGTGGATGGAAAATATAAGGGACTGGTGTATCTCAAGGCAGTTATGGTGGGGGCACAGGATTCCGGTCTGGTATTGCAAAAAGTGTGGGAGGGAACTCGTTGAAATTGAGGAGCCAGAAAGGTGCCCATGTGGATCAGTAGAAATCGAGCAGGACTCCGATGTTCTCGATACATGGTTTTCATCAGGTCTCTGGCCCTTTTCCACTATGGGCTGGCCTGAAAACACGAGAGAATTAGAGGTCTTCTATCCAACTTCCGTTCTCACAACTGGCTTTGACATCATATTTTTCTGGGTAGCGCGGATGATGATGCTCGGACTTCATTGTATGGGTGATGTGCCCTTCCGTGAGGTCTTTGTAACCGCGCTTGTGAGGGATTATGAAGGAAAGAAGATGTCGAAGTCCAGCGGCAACATAATAGACCCCATCGACATAATCGAGAAGTATGGCTGTGACGCGCTTCGTCTAACCCTTGCATCAATCGCGGTTCCGGGGCGAGACATAAACTTGAGCGAGGAGAGGATAGAGGGAAGCAGAAATTTCGCGAACAAAGTCTGGAATGCCGCGAGACTTGTACTTTCTAACACCACGGATTTCGACTCCCATGAAACGGAATTTGATGCGGATGCCCTTGATATTTCGGACAGGTGGATATTGAGTCGAATGCGCTCTGCGGTTGGAGCAGTCAGGAACGCGCTCGATAGGTACAATATGAGCGTCGCGTGCAAATCAATTCACGAGTTCTTCTGGGGAGAGTTTTGCGACTGGTACCTCGAAATTGCAAAGCCGAGGTTCTACAAGGGGAGTAAAGAAGAAAGGCAGAAAGCACAGTGGGTTTCACTAAGAGTTCTCGAGTGCTCTCTCAAACTTTTGCATCCCTTCATGCCTTTTATAACCGAGGAGCTATGGCAGCAAATGCCAGGAAGCGGGGAGTCAATAATGATTTCCTCAGTGCCCCGTGAAAGCGAGTTCGCGTTTGATGGAGAGGCTGAAAAAACTATGGAAATCATAAAATCAGCTGTTACCGGGATAAGGTCAGCGCGCTCAGAGCATGGTATTTCTCCTTCTATCAAGATCAGCGTGAGCATTGTTTGCGACGAGAGAAATAAAAAGGCTCTCAAAGAGAATAGCTCGTACATTATGAGTCTTGCCGGTATCGAGGAACTTTCTTTTCCGAATTCAACCCCCACCGGCGATTTTGATGTCAGGGTGGTAGCTGAGGGAGGTATCGAAGCGTACATCTCTACGGGCAGGGGATTGGCGCGGAGTGAGGAAATCGAGAGACTCAAGAAAAAGCTCAGAAAAGCAGTGGTGGAGCTCGAGAGAGTTTCCAGCAAACTCGAAAACCCGGAGTTCGTAAAGAAAGCACCGGTTGAGATCGTAGAAAAGGAAAAACGAAAATCAAGCGAGCTCTTAGAGCAAAAGAGAAAGCTTCTTGAGCAAATAGCGGCTTTGGGAGGCGATTGAGTTAGAATGAGATATTCCCAGGCTATTGAGTACCTCGATTCAAAAGCGCTACTCGGGATCAAACCGAGCCTTGAAAGAATTGTTTCCGCTTCGAGGGAATTAGGCAACCCTCAAGATAGCTTTGATTCAATTCACATCACCGGAACAAACGGTAAGACTACTGTCGCGCATATGATTTCGGAGATATTGGGGAAGAGCGGTTATCGTGTTGGAAGATTCACTTCCCCGCATCTCGAGACAGTAAGGGAAAGAATTTCGGTTGATGGTCGAATGATACCTGTAAGCGTGTTCGCGCGGGAGCTCTCGGAAATTAGACCCGCGATTGAAAAAGCGGAAGAAGAAGTCATGGAAAAACTTTCATATTTTGAGACTTTGACCGCGCTCGCGTTTCACTATTTTGCAAAAGAAAAGATTGATGTTGCGGTGCTCGAGGTCGGGATGGGTGGCAGGTGGGACTCAACAAATATTGCCAATTCCTGCATCTCGGTGATAACGAACATTCATCTTGACCACATGAATGAACTTGGAAGAACAAAAAAAAGCATTGCTTTTGAGAAGATTGGAATCATCAAAGACGGCTCGGTTGTTGTGACAGCAGAAAGTTCAAGGGATTTGCTTTTTCTGATAAGTGAGCGGTGCGAGCAGACGGGTTCTATTATGAAAGTTTTCGGTCGTGATTTTCGACTTGATTATGTGGTCCCTTACAGGGTTCCGGGTGAATCACCCGCGCAGTACATCACGATCCTTGGTCTTGGTGGCTTGGAGTTCAAGGATATCAAAATTCCGATGATTGGAAAGCACCAGGCTGTGAACGCGGCTGTCGCGGTTGCTGCCGCTCAATCATATACAGATCCCAGGGGGAAAACAGATGAATCATCGTTTGTATCTTCTCTTGAGAGAGTACAGATTCCCGGCAGGCTCGAGATAGTTTCTGAAAAACCGATGGTGGTTATTGACGGTGCTCACAATCAGCTTGGTGCTGAAAGACTTGTGAGCACTATTTCAACCGAGTTTGAATATGAAAAGGTTGTGTTCATTGTTTCTATTTTAAGGGATAAGGATGCGAGAAGGATTTTGCAGGCGCTCGCTTCGCTTGGCGGCATGTTGATTCTTACCGAGAATAGGAGCTCGCGCCGCTTCACCGCTCGAAAGCTTGCTGACTATTGCAGCATGGACGGAATACCACACAAGGTGGAACCGGATTTTCCGAAGGCTATAAGATTGGCGTATAATATTACCGGAAAGAATGATCTTATATGCATTACGGGTTCGCTTTTCACTGTTTCAGAAGCAAGAGTCTTGTTCAAGCGACAAAAATATTCCCGTGAGGCTTATCAGGACAGATTGTGAGGCTGGACAATAATGAGGTGTAGATGGGATTTGAAAAAACGCTTTTAATAGTAAAGCCTGATGGGGTTGCGCGCGGACTTGTAGGAGAGGTACTTTCAAGAATCGAGCAAAAAGGTCTCAGGATTGAAAAGATGAAAACGATTCAGATGGATATGAAATTGGCGGAAAGTCACTATATTGAACACAAGGGTAAACCATACTACGATGAGCTCATCAAATACATAACTGAAGCCCCGGTTGTTGTAGCCATAATCGGTGGAGAAAACGCGATTGCCAGCGTGAGAAGGATAATGGGACCGACCGACCCGCTCGAGGCAACACCGGGCTCGATACGCGGCGCGTATGCTACGAGTACAACGAGAAACCTTGTTCACGGCTCGGATTCACAAGAGGCCGCGAAGCGTGAAATCGAGCTGTTCTTTCCGGAATCAAAGGAGTGATTCCTGGAATAGCCAATAACCTTTTTGATCAAATCAAAAATATCACTTTATTGTTGCTTAATATATTTAGTGTTCGAGTTGTAAATTTGTGTTAATATTTCACAGGAATATAGTGTGGAAGATTGTGATAGCCTTTACACGAGGTTATTCCGCGAGAAAGTTCGAAGGTGGTAGATTTTGAGTATTTTTTCGAGACTTTTTGGAGATGGGGCATTCGGCAAGGACATGTCGGTTGACCTTGGAACTGCAAATACCCTCGTTTACGTAAGAGGCGAAGGTATTGTTCTTGACGAACCATCGGTTGTCGCGAGAAGCACAAGAACGAACGCCATCATCGCAGTGGGCGAGGAAGCAAAACTGATGGTAGGTAGAACTCCTGCATATATTATTGCCACGAGACCTCTAAAGGATGGCGTAATTGCGGATTTTGAAGTTACCGAGAAGATGATTCGTTACTTCATTCAGAAAGTGCATAACCGCAGGTCTCTTGCAAGGCCAAGAGTTGTGGTTTCGGTTCCAAGCGGGATAACCGGAGTTGAGCAGAGAGCTGTTGAGGAAGCGACAATTCAGGCAGGCGCGAGAGATGTGTACATCATCGAGGAGCCCATGGCTGCTGCGATTGGAGCGGGGCTTCCCATTCATCAACCGATTGGCAACATGATTGTTGACATAGGTGGCGGAACGAGCGAAGTGGCTGTGATTTCGCTTGGGGGAATTGTTGCAAGTCAGTCAATAAGAGTTGGCGGTGATGAGATGGACGATGCAATAATAAGCTATATCAAGCGTGATTATCAACTCTTGATAGGTGAGAGAACTGCCGAGGAATTGAAAGTCAATTTAGGTTCAGCCTTCCCGATAGGCGATGATGATATCCAGGGAGAGATAAAAGGAAGGGACCTCACAAGTGGCCTTCCCGTGACTTTGAAGGTTACTACGGGGGAAGTAAGGCAGGCAATAGAGGAACCCGTGAGTTCGATAGTGCAAACCATCAAAGATACCCTTGATCAAACACCTCCAGAGCTTGCGAGCGACATCATGGAAAATGGAATTGTGCTGGCGGGAGGCGGAGCTCTTTTGCGCGGGCTTGAGGATAGAGTTAGAGATGAGACAGGGATGCCAGTTTTTACTGCTAAGGAGCCTCTAAAATGCGTTGCGATTGGCTCCGGCAAATGCCTTGAAGAATTCGACATTATGAAGAAGGTATTGATTTCCTCCGCGGCTCGATAAAGTCGGCGGCATTGTCATGGCCTTGCGTTCTTCGAGGACAACAAGAAATCGTTTCATATTGGTTGTCATTTTTATCGTTTGCGTTGCGCTTATCACCCTGTATGTTCGGGAGAGCGATTCTGGACCAGTCCACAAAATCCAGAAATTCTTTACAGATCTGATATCACCAATCACTTCCGTCATAACGAAGGTAACAAGACCAATCAAGGATGGATTTGTGAATCTATGGCATCTTCCCACTTTGTCCAGGGAAAAGAGTGAACTTGAACGAGAGTTGAACGACTTGCGAAGACAGGTTCTTGAAAGTAAGGCGCTCGAAGAAGAAGTTGCTGACATGAAAAAACTTCTTAGTTGGTCGGAGAAAAACACCTATGAGACAGCAGGAGCGAGTATAGTTGCCCAATCACCTGATAACTGGCAGAGAATCATGATAATCAGCAGGGGTTCCTCATCGGGAATCAAGAAATATATGTCCGTCGTGAACGAGGAGGGGCTGATTGGACGTGTCATATCAGCAGGATCTGACTCTTCCGTGGTTCAACTGCTGACGGATTCGCGCTCCGGAATAGGCGCCAGGTGCGTAGAAAGCCGCGAAACTGGTATTGTTGAAGGATACAACAGTTCGAATGTACGATTCGTGCCAATGAATGACGAGGCTACTGTGAAGCTCGGCGATACAATTGAAACGTCTGGACTCGGGGGGACATGCCCATCTGGAATAGCGATTGGAAGGGTGGTAAAAGTTGAACCCGCAAGGAAGGGGCACGCTCGGCGCATAGAGGTGAAGCCTTTTGTGAAAATTTCAAAGCTTGATAATGTGTTGGTTATTCTGACCCCAGAACCCGAGTCGATCATCCTTAAGGAGACGGAGTGACAAGAAAGAGAGAAGCTGTTCTTATCTGCGCAGTTTTTGCCTGTTTCCTGTTGCAGGTATCAGTTGCGCCGGAACTGAAACTATTTGGAAGCCAACCTAATCTCCTCCTTGTGCTGGCGATTGTGGTGGCAATTCAGGACTCTCCTCTTACTGGAGCTATTGTTGGTTTCTCAGGAGGCTTACTTCAGGCATTTGCGGGGTATCAGATTCCCGGATTGTCCGCTTTTACATTTGCCACGACTGCTTATCTTGGTGGCATCCTAAAAGAACTATTCATGACATATAGCGTACTTCTGCCGGTTATTTTGATTTTCCTCATGAGCGTATTTGAACTTTTGCTTCATCAATTTGCACTAATGATGCTCGGTCAGGGCGGCATTCCGCCCATGGGAGCTTTGAGCATGTTGCTACCCGTTTCAATCTATAATGTTCTTGCGGGTATTGTGATTTACCCTTTGTTGAGGTCTTTGAGTTTCCAGGAAAGGGAAAAACTCTTGACTTTAACAGGAAAGGGATCTTAAGGGAATAATGGGTCATGAGACTTATTGACAGGTCGAAACTCAAGATAGAGTCGAATGAAGCAATAAATTATCGCCCTGATGCGGCTCACGAGAAACTCAGGCGAAGGCTTGCGATTCTTGCGGTAATTATTGCCGCTTCGTTTGTTCTTTTGCTTACCCGTCTGTGGTTCATGCAAATCGTCTCAGGTGATGAATATCTAAAGAAGGCTGAAGGAAACAGGATACGTGAAATAGCTCTTGAAGCCCCGAGGGGGGAGATACTCGACAGGAATGGGAGAGTTCTGGTAAAGAACCGCAATGCGCTTGCTATTTCTGTTGTTCCCGAGGAGATGGGAAATGAGGAGCAGGTAATCGACAGACTTTCGAAGTTACTTGGAATCGGAAAGGGCGAAATAAAAAGAAAAATAGAAAAATCTCGGGCTCCCAACCAACGCGCTGTTGTTCTCGAGAGTGATGTAAGCGAGGAAATCGTAACATATGTTCGGGAGCACCAGAGGGAATTCAAGGGTGTAATTGCTGGAACCAAGCCTGTAAGAGAGTATCCTCACAACGAGCTCGCCTGTCACCTTCTTGGTTATCTTGGTGAGATTTCACCGGAACAATTGAAAGAAAAAAAGGGGAAGGGTTATAGACTGGGCGACGAAATAGGTCTTTCGGGTGTGGAGTGCACCTATGACGAGGTGCTACGGGGGAAAGTAGGCAATTACCGCATTGAGGTGGACGCGTCAGGAAACTCGGTAAGGCAGCTTTATCGCGAGGAGCCTCGCTCCGGAATGAGCCTGAGGCTCACGGTTGATGAAGACGCACAGAGACTTGTTGAAGATGCGCTGAAAGCGGGTATATCCATTGCGAGGAAAAGGTATAACCCAGAGTTAGGAAAGAGGTACGCTGCGGGTGGAGGGGCTGCGATTGTGCTTGACCCGAAAACAGGCGAGATATTGGCAATGGCAAGTTATCCTTCGTACAATCTGAACGAATTTGTGGGAGGAATTAGTAAAAAGGCATGGAAGGAACTCAATGACCCTAAAAATATGTTTCCACTTAACAACAGGGCGATAATGAGTGAACTTCCTCCTGGCTCGACCTTCAAGGTGGTTACAGCACTTGCTGCTATATGCGAGGGAATCTCGAAGTGGAATACTCCATATTACTGTAATCATGTTTTTACTGAAGGCCCATTCAAGGACTATCCTAAGTACTGCTGGAGTATGCATCACGGCATAGACCTCTTCAATGGCATCATTCAGTCATGTGACATTGTTTTCTACAGACTTGGTTATATGTTCTGGTTGAAGCAGCAGAAGGAGGAGGGGAAGCCAATATGGGAATATGCCAGGGAGTTTCAGCTTGGAAAGGATACTGGAATTGACCTGACAGGCGAGATGGATGGTCGCATCCCCACACCGGATTGGAAGAAAGAGTTCAACGAGAAACATGGTGGCGATGTCGTATGGTATCCAGGTGACACGGTGAACATGGCAATCGGACAGGGTGACATTCTTGTGACGCCTCTTCAGATGGCTTGTGTTTATGCTGCTATTGTGAACAACGGCAAGTTCACAAGACCTCATGTGCTCAAGTGGACTGAGGATGATAGTGGCAAGGTTATAAGAAAGGTCGAACCGGATGTTTATGCCGAACTTCAGATTCCACAGGATTCGCTCAATACCGAGAAAACGGCACTTGAGGGAGTTGTAAAAGGAAAGGGAACAGCCGCCGCAACGTTTGAGGGGTTTCCTCTTGATGCGATCCCAGTTGCGGGCAAGACTGGGACAAGCGAAATACTTGGCAAGAACCCTACTGCGTGGTTCGTTTGCTATGCTCCTGCTGGTGACCCAAAGTATGTCATTTCCGTGGCGATCGAGGAGGGTGGACATGGTGGTGAAAGTGCTGCACCGGTAGCGAGAATGATTCTCGAGGGGCTTTTCAAGATCAAGACGTCTGGAGAAATACTTCCGAGCGCTGGCGATTGATGGAGGGGAAGGGTGAGGACGCAATCTGAACTCAAGTTTGAGCCGGATCTTGTTGATCAAAGTCTTCCACGAAGATTTCTGAAGCGGTTCCCGACGAGAAATATCGATAGAGTACTTGTGTTGAGCGTGCTCGCGCTTTCTATCATCGGAATAATTATGATTTATTGCGCTACACGCGCAGATACGCCTTCCACTTACTATCTCAAACGACAGTTGGTTTTTTTCATACTTGCTTTGCTGTTCATGGTGCTTTGCGCCGGTTTTGATTATCGAAGGATTATTCCCTATTCGAAATTCATATATGTTGCCACGTTGTTTTTGCTTCTCCTGACATTTGTATTTCCCGCGAGAAGCGGCGCTCATCGGTGGATGTCTATTGGTATTTTTGATTTCCAGCCCTCCGAGATTGCGAAGCTTGTGACCATTATTATGCTTGCTACATTCATAGCAGACCATAATATGGACATGAGCGATAACAGGGAGTTCTTGAAGGCTCTTGGAATCGCGCTCGTACCAATGGTGTTGATTTTCCTTGAGCCGGACCTCGGGATCGCAATTTCAATATTTGTGATATTCGTGGGGATGGCGCTTGTGGGCGGTGCGAGGCTCAAGCAGATTGCAGTGCTTGGACTTGCTACTATAGCTACAGTGGTAGCGGGTATCGAACTTCACCTTCTCAAGGGATACCAGCTCGAGAGGTTATTAGTCTTCATAAAGTCTGACATAGACCCTTATGGCGCAGGTTACAATCTTCTCCAGTCGAAAATAGCAATAGGATCAGGGCGACTTTTTGGAAGAGGAATCTTTCAGGGCACACAGACAAATTTGAAGTTCATTCCCGAGCACCACACTGATTTCATTTTTTCAGTCGTTGGGGAGGAGCTTGGATTTATTGGGGCAGCGCTTATTCTTTTTCTTTTTGGGCTGCTCCTTTGGAGGTTGCTAAGGATTGCCTCGGGTGCGCGCGATTCATTTGGGACGATGCTTGCAACTGGCGTCATCATAATGTTTTTCTTTCAGGTTCTTGTGAACACAGGCATGACACTGGGGATTATGCCGGTTGCCGGAATAACGCTTCCTTTTTTGAGTTACGGGGGGAGTTCCCTGATTGTAAGTTTCATGTGTGTTGGGCTTATTCTCAACATAGGAATGAGAAAATTTCCGCAGGATGTCCAGAGTTAACGAGAAGAAGTGTGAATTGTTTTCAACTCAATAGTGTAATCACGCAATGTTGGGGAGGTGTTCGTTTTTGGATGAAGACGATCGAAAAGGCTTCAAATCTGGTTTCGCCGGGATTATCGGGCGCCCAAATGTTGGGAAGTCAACTCTTCTGAACAGACTTGCTGGTTTGAAAGTTGCGATAACTTCGGACAAGCCTCAGACAACCAGGAATCGGATTAGGGCAGTTGTGACTGCTGATTCATATCAACTCGTTTTCGTCGATACTCCGGGTTTTATTAAGCCCAAAGACGAACTTGGCGAAAGACTGAATCAGCTTGTTCGTAATACAATGATGGATGTGGATGTGATTGTTTTCTTGATGGATGCAGCACAGATAATTGAGCGTCGCGATGTTTATATAGCGAAAGAACTCGAAAAAGCAAAAAACCCGGTTGTGGGTGTTTTGAACAAGGTTGACTTGCTCGATGCCGACACTGTGTCATCCCAGATAGAGGTGGCAAAGCATCTCTGCAAGAGGTTTGTAGATGTTTTGCCTGTTTCAGCGATGTATGGATATAACCTGGACAAGCTTGTCGCACAGCTGGTTGAATTCCTTCCCTCTGGTCCCGCCTATTTTGATGCTGGAGTTGTTACAGACCAACCAGAAAGTTTACTTGTTGCTGAACTCATAAGGGAGAAAGCTCTTGAATTGACAAGGGAAGAGGTTCCGCACAGTATTGCCGTGATGGTAGAAGGGATAAAGCCAAGGGAGGGTGGGGAAATAATTGATGTGGAGGCGACGATATATGTCGAGAGAGAATCTCAGAAAGGGATTGTCATAGGAAAGGGCGGACGAATGATAAAAGAAATAGGAACAAAAGCGAGAGCTGAAATAGAGCCCTTGCTTGGCAATAAAGTCTTTCTGGACTTGAGGGTGAAGGTTGAGAAGGATTGGTCGAAAAACCCCGACTTTATTCGCAGGCTTAATATGAGTTGAGTTGGTGATGATTCTTGAACGAGAGCAATCAGGTAGTACTTGAAGCGATTTCAGAAATGCTAAAAAAAGGAGAGGTGAAAAAAGCGATTACTACCATATCAAATCTCCATTCTTTTGACGCTGCGGAAGTACTTTCGGGTCTTGAGTTTGAGGACGAGGTGAAAATTCTTGCGGACATGGAACCTTCACTGACGGCAAGGGCGCTACTTGAAATGGAGGAATCGCATCAGGTTGAGATAGCGGCAGGACTTAGGGAAGGGAGGCTTGCGGAGGTTCTCAAAGAAATGCCCGTCGATGAGGCGGTTGACCTTCTTGGGGATATTCCGGAAGAAAAGAAAAATAGATTGATGCTTCTTTTCGGCCAAAAAGAAGTTAGAGAGTTCAAGGAGCTTTTGGAATATCCTGACGACACTGCCGGTGGTTTGATGACGCCAGACTTTGTTTCGGTTAATTCGAGCATGACCGCTGAAGAAGTGATAGAACATTTGAGGGCAGTTCCTTCTGATATTGAAACAATTTATTACGTCTATGTTGTTGGGGATGACGGGAGTCTTAGGGGAGTTCTGTCTCTGAGAGAGCTCATTGTTTCTCCTCCGGATAGAAGGGTCGGGACAATGGTAAAAGGCAAACCTGTTTCGGTTGGTCCTTTCACAGATCAGGAGCACGTTGCGAGACTTATCGAGAAGTATGACCTTCTTGCTATTCCTGTCGTTGATGATGAGGGTAAGATGCTCGGCATAGTTACTGTTGATGATGTTATTGATGTAATTGGTCGGGAAGCAAGGGAAGATATCGAGAAGTTTGCGGGGGCAACCGGTTTTGAGCCCGAGCCCGGGACACTATTCTCTAATATCACTCGCCGCCTACCCTGGTTTGTTGTTGCGGTTGTTGTTGAAGTGCTGGTTGCGGGCGGGATTCTCAAATTGTACTCACCAATCCTTGAAAAATTTGTCGTACTTGTGTTTTTTCTTCCTCTCCTTGTAACGATGGGGGGGAACATTGCGATTCAATCATCAACAGTTGTCCGCTACTTTCTTTCTTCTGGTTTCCGTGGCGGTTCCGCTGCATTCAAGAAATTGTCAGGAGAAGTGCTGTGGGCGGTCGTTGTGGGGATTGTTTCCGGAAGCCTCATTGCGGGACTGGCGGTTTTGTTTCACATAGAAATATCTGTGGGTTTTGTGGTAGGTCTTTCACTTGCGCTTTCAGCTGTTGCCGCGGCAATTGTTGGCAGTACGCTGCCTCTTTTGATAAATGCTTTTCACGGGGACCCGGGAACTGTTTCAGGCCCGATGTTAGGGACAACCATGGACGTGCTTAGCCTCGCGATATATCTCGCGATTGGCAGGTTGCTGATTTGATGCCTTTTTAAGTGAGCGATTAGGGGTATGGAAGATTGAATCAATTCAATCCTGTTGACATCGATAGTCTTACGGTAGATGGTCTTGTATCGCTTATTGATCAAACGATGCTAAAGCCTGATGCCACCATAGAGGAATACTCCATATTCTTGAGTGGAGCAAGGAAGTGGGGTTTCAAATCTGTGTTTGTTCCACCGTGCTATGTTCCGCTTGCCTGTGGGATTCTTTCAGGAACTGATGTTGTAGTCGGCGCGCCTGTTTCTTTTCCATTTGGATATGCTGCTCCGGAAACCAAGGCTTCTGAGGCTTTGGTGATACTGGAAGATGGGGGAAGGGAAATAGATGTCGTGATGAACATCAGTGCTGCTTTGTCAGGTGAATGGGAGATTGTTTCCGAGGACTTGGAAGTCGTTGTAGGAGCTGTAAAGAAGTGGGAGGAGATCAATCGGTCACCTCACATCACTCTAAAGTTGATTCTCGAGACTCCGTATCTTCATGATGAGCAAAAGAGGGAGGCATGCAGACGCGCAGTTGAAGCTGGAATGGACTATGTCAAAACGGCAACCGGTTTTTCTAACGGCGGCGCTACTGTGGAGGACGTAAGGCTCATGCGTGAAGTTGTGGGCGAGCACATTGGCGTGAAGGCATCAGGGGGAATTAGGACATGGCTCCAGGCGAGAGCGATGCTTGAGGCAGGAGCGACGCGCATTGGAACCAGCACCGGCCAGGAAATTGTCATTGATTTTGAAAGAGCAAAAGAAGAGGGGGAAAGTTGATATGTCTTTTTCGAGGCAACCAAAAACATTTTGCGATTCCGGAATTGTTCTCAGGACTCACAAGCTCGGGGAGACCGATAGAATCGTCAGGCTTATTACAAGGGAACACGGCAAGCGTTCGGCGGTTGCAAAGGGAATAAGAAAAACCACGAGCAGTTTCTCTGGGAAACTTGAGCCATTCACATGTTCGAGAGTTTTACTTTATGAGGGACGAACACTCGACATATTGAGGCAGGCTGAAATCGAGGTTTCATTTCATCAGTTGAGGGAAGATCTCAACCAGTACTTGAGAGCCTCAGTAACGGCAGAAATCATCGAGAAAATGACAGTTGAGCGTGAACCACGCCCTGAGCTCTTTGATCTTCTGATCAAGGGTCTCGAGCTTCTTCGTGACAAACAGGAGCTTGCTGACTTCACGCTTGCCTTCTTCGAGTTTCGAGCAATTGCTGCTTGCGGTTATGCGCTTCGGGTGAGCGAATGCGCAAACTGCTCGTCGAAATTGGATGAAGGCTATTTTTCAATTGAACTCGGAGGCCTTGTTTGCTCGAGGTGCAGGCAGAGGGGAAAGGCTGGAAGGCTTCTCAAAATAAAAGACCGCACCATTTTTCTTCTTCAGTGGATGGCGGGAAATGAGTTGGGCGCCTATCCTGAAGCTGCTTTCGAAAATGAGATACGTGAACTTGATTTTCTCTTGGAGAAAGTCCTTGAACACTGGCTCGAGAGGGAATTCAAGTCTCTTCGCGTCATGCATGCACTCAAAGATCAGAGGGGCGAAAGTCAAGAGGAGATTTTGGCAGGAGACAGTATCTATTAGTTATGGGCAGTGTCTGGACGTCTGATTGTTGCTTGCGAGGTTAAATATGGTCAAAAACGAGCTTGAGATACCAAAGAGAGTTGCGATCATAATGGATGGGAATGGCAGATGGGCAACCGCTCGCGGTTTGCCAAGGATAGAGGGGCACAGGGAGGGGGAGAAAGCGGTGACAGCCACCGTGCGGGCGGCTGTTGAATTTGGAATCGAGGCGCTTACTCTTTATGCGTTCTCGACCGAGAACTGGAAAAGACCTGCGGATGAAGTCAGATTTCTGATGAATTTCAATAGAGAGCTCATAGATAGAAGGGCTTCTGAATTCCACGAAAGGAATGTGAGGATTCGTTTTTTGGGAAGAAGAAGCCGCCTGCCCAACCGCCTTTGGAAGAAAATGGTGGAGACAACCGAACTTACGAAAAACAACACCGGGTTGAAATTGAACATTGCATTGAATTACGGAGGAAGAGCGGAACTTGTTGACGCTTTCAAGAAGATGGCTCATGAAATTGTTGATGGGAGAATCAAACCTGACAGCATAAATGAGAAAACAGTAAGCAAGTGTCTCTACGCGCCAGACATTCCAGATTATGACCTTCTTATCAGAACTGCTGGAGAGTTGAGAGTGAGCAATTTCCTGCTCTGGGAAATTGCATACGCGGAAATTTTTGTGATGCCTGTTCTCTGGCCCGATTTCGGGAAAGAGCATCTGCTCGAGGCAATAAGGGAGTATGATCGGAGGACGAGAAAATTCGGGGGTCTATAAAAGATGGGGTCAGGTCTTGCAATAACACATTTGTTTTGCCTGCCTTGCGTATAATGATTAAATGTGTCATTGCAAGACCTGACCCCATTCAGGAAGGGCGCTCCTCTATGCCGAGTTTCTGAAGATGTTCTCTTGTTGGGATTCCAACCTCATCCCAGTTTCTCGCTTTGTAATATTTCAATATCATGCGTGTCAGCGGAACGGCTTTTCCTGATGAAGGACCTTCCTTCAATGGCTCACCAATGAATCTCAAGGGAAGCGAGTCGTCCTTGCTCGTGAATCCCTCTCGAAGATTGAAAAGCCTTTCAAGATTGAATATTCGCTCACCAATTCGAAGAAGCGTTTTTCGCCTGTACCTTACTCCCGTGACGAACGAGACCGAATCGCAAATCTGTGAGAGGTCAATGAAATTGCAGGAAAAGCGAGGAGCCCAACCTGAGAAGAGCCCGATGAAAAAACCTGGAATGCTTTTTACCCATTCCGGGGTGTCTAATAGGCAGTATCCTGCCTTGGCGCAGAAGACAAGGCAATCAAGGGCATTCCACATATTTTGCGCGAATATTGTAAGTTGCGCTTTTCCTGTTGCTTTCAAGCCGGGTATCAGAACGGGGCGACCAAGTATCTCCGGAGAAGCCATCATTGAGTCTGTGTGAATGCCACCCATCGGGCTGGTTGCGTATGCGAGTCCCTGTCCCCATGCCCCCCTTGGGTCATATCCAGAGATAGCATGACCCTTGGATGCGATATTCAAATCGCCGTAGCCGTATTTCAGAGACATGCTCAAAGCCCCGTCGGCGAGGTCTCTTCCGGGTCCTTTCCTCTGGGCGATGAGAGGAATCAACGGAGCGATTTCTCGTGGGCTTCCAAACTTCAATGGAAGTGGAAGGCGGGCTCTTTCAGATAGTTCGGTGGCAAAGGCGATCGTGCTCCCGAGAACAACGGGGTCCATTCCAAGAAGATAACACAGGTAGTTATTCCTTATGATTGAATCGAGGTCGTCAACCAAAAGGTTGCTTCCAAGCATTACAAGTGTCTGATAGTTAGGACCCTTGATTCTTATCGTTTCTGACTTTGTGGAAAGCTTCACCTCATTGGTGCATGCCACCGGGCAAGCAGGGCAACCAAATGCTTTTCTCCTTATCTGTGAGCGCAGAGCCTCCCCTGATATTTTTAGATAATGCTCGAATGTTCCAGATGAAAAATTTCTTGTTGGAAGGAGCCCCCTGTTGTTTACGGCGACGAGATTACCTGGCGTCCCATATTTTGGAAAAGTTTCCATAGTTTCATAAAGACGCAGTTTTTCCTTTGTTCTTTCAACAGGTTTCTCGAGGCGTTCTTTGTCGAAAATTTGAGTTTCGAATTTCCCCCCAGCCCTTATGGCCTTTACGAGTTTTGAGCCCATCACCGCGCCGGTTCCGCCGAATTGAGCGGTGTGCTCTCCCGAGACGATTGTTGCATACCTGACCAAATTTTCCCCTGCGGGCCCAATACATAAAGTGCTTGCTACCTCGCTTCTTAGAAGTTCCTGAGTTCGAACCGTGTTCTGACCCCAGAGTTTTTCCGCTTCTCTTATCTTGAATTTTCCCTGTGTTATGTCGATTATTACGGGTCTTGGTGATTTGCCGCGCAAAATCAATCCATCGTAGCCGCAGGATTTGAGTTTTACAGCGAAATCTCCGCCAAGCGAAGCGCTTGCAATTGTTCCCGTGAGGGGAGACTTCGTGCAGATTGAAAGGTTGTTCATTGCTGGAATTCCAAGCCCGGTTAATGGACCAGTCATGAAAACAAGGACGTTATCGGATTCGAGGGGGTCAAGGTGCGGCTCCAGCCCTTGAAAGAGAAGCCAGGTCCCGATTCCCTTTCCGCCGAGGTATTTTTGTATTGTTTCTTCTGGAACGACGAAGTCCCTTGCGCTTCCGTCGCTCAAGTTGATGTTAAGAATCTTTCCCGCGTACCCGTCCATTTGAAAGTCGCCCTGCTTCAGTTGAGATATTGAGAAACAATGCTAACACTTCGCACTATTTTACAATATTCAGAGCCGATGGTTTCTATGGATAGTATCTTACTCGATCAAATCCCGTTATAATTAGCGAGTGTGATGCGCGTTTTTTCAAATAAAAAGGAGAATGAATTGAGAAAACATATCTCGTTGTTTTTCGTTGCCATAATCTTAGTGTGCTTTGCGGGATGTGGTCCCAGCGCCGATCAGATACTAAAGGATTCTTCTCGTGCCTCAAAGGGAATAAAGACCGTTCATTTCACTATGGAAATGAAAACGAAGCTCCCACGTGCGCCCGTTGTTGAGGGCAAGGTAGCAAAGCGCGTTCTGGTTCAAAAGTCGGAGGGTGAATACGACCTTAGAACAAACGATTTCAGGGTAACCACAAAACTTGCCGGAATGGATTTGAGGATGCTACAGGTTGAGGGAAAGCAGTACTGGGAGATTGCCGGAAACTGGTATCAGACTCCCGAGGCGGCACAGTTCATGCCTCCCATCACAACCAGTCTTTCGGTTTCACAGTATGTCAAATATTTCAAGCAATTGAAAAAGCACGGAACCGCGAAAATTGATGGAGAAGCCTGCTATCATATCGAGGGGATTCCCGACATGAAGGAACTCGTGAAGCAACCTGGAATTACTGACCTGATGAAAGATCCCTCAGGGAAACAGATAAGAACAATTGATGAAGTTGCGGATATCAGAGCTGAATTCCATTACTACATTCGTAAGGGCGACATGTTTTTCAAGCGTTCTCAACTTTTATCTAATTCGAGAGCCACAAACGAATTGATCAAAGAGGGATACGCAGAGCCTGGAGACAGGACAGAGGATGAGGTAATCGTTACCTTTTCTCAATTCAACAGGAGATTAGATTTGAAAGTTCCGCAGAACGTGAAGCCATGGCCTTCTGAGTGGTCCACCGGATAGTATCCGGGTCGTTATTACTCGTATATTTTTTCTTCTTCGTTGAAAGCCTCCGGAGCATCGAATTCTGTATTCCTTCCCAAAGATTTGGCTTCGGGTCCCATTTCCTTGTAGAATTCATGCTGAATAATCAGGTTCATGATTTCATTTGTCCCTGTCCATATCATTATCAACCTGCAGTCACGAAGCGCGCGTTCCACAGGAAAAACGTTTGTGTAGCCAATTCCGCCCAGCACCTGCATTGCCTGATTCACAACATTCCACGACATTTCGGTCGCGAACTTCTTTGATTCAGAAACCATTCTTCGTTTGGTTCCATGTGGAATTTCTGAGTCTGCGGCTTTCGCGGTCGCATAGACCAGCGCCCTTGCGGCGTCCAGTTCTGTTACGGATTCGGCTATTTTGAAGGAGACAGCCTGGAAGTTCTTGATGGGCATTCCGAATGCTTTTCTCCTGGTGCTGTACCTTGTTGCTATTTCAAGAGACGCTCTGGCTTCCCCGAGCGCTCCGGCTGCGGACGTCAGCCTTTCAGGAACCATCATTCTGTAAAATATTTTTCCCCCATCATTTTCTTTTCCCACAAGATTTTCGCTCGGCACTTTTGTATTTCTGAAAAGCACCCTCCCGGTTCCTCCCCCTCTCGCGCCCATAAGTCCATAGATATGCTTGACCATGACATCTTCGTTTCTGTCCACTAAGAAGCATGAAAGGCTTTCTCGTAGGGGACCATCCGGATTCGTTTTGGCGTACGCCATAAAGAAATCCGCGCCTTCAGCTCCCACGATGAACCTTTTCTGTCCCTGAAGAATGTAGTTGTCACCGCTTTTTTTCGCTATTGTTGTTGCACCGAAGAAATCAGACCCGCCTCTCGGTTCCGTGAGCGCTTCGGCGCAGAAAAGCTTACCCTCGATTATGGGCTTCAGGTATTTTCTTTTTTGCTCCTCTGTTCCAAATTCGTTCAGGCATTCTCCAACGATCGACACGAGAGAATAAAGACATGCGGGGGGTATTCCGAGTGTTGCTACCTCTTCGACAGCAATGCACTCCTCGACCCAACCGAGACCCCTTCCTCCATATTCTTTCGGGAATCTCAAGCCCAGTAGATTTCTTTTGGCAGCCTCCACGAGTATTTCTTTTGGAAACTGGATTTTTTCAGCGTCCATGTCAAGGAGATACTGCCTGTCTATTGATTTTGTGAAATCTCTGACTTCTTCGCGGAGTTCCACCTGTTCCTTTGTAAGCAGGAAATCAAACATTTCCTCTCCTTTCCGTTTCTTTCAATGCCTGGAAATATTCTATATTAAATGCTTTCACGAGTAGCAAAAACATCTGTTCTGTTCGAAGAGTCGTGTTGCCTCGTAAGGAGATGTTCTACTTTCGAGCGTGAATTGAGTGATAGAATTAAAAACCAGGCATCGGGGTCTTTCAAAGAATGCCTGACGGAGGTCGTGATAGATTGGCGAAGAAGAAAAGAAAAAAAAGCACAACCAGACCGGGTTATGCGAAAGGGAAAAAGCCGGAAGAAAAACCGAAAGCACAAGCAAAGGGCGTTCAGCCTGTTGAAAAAGTAGGAGGAGAAAAGGGCAAGCGGGAAGTCAAGGGCGGGTGGAATCTCATCAGAAGTGGGACTCTCGAGATGAAGGTTTTTCAGGGCATTCTTGCGATTCTGATATTTTCAACACTTCTTCAATACCCGCTATTGGGAGCGGCAACAGAGAAGGAGTACAAGAAAGCAAAAAGCGATTACAGAAATGAGCTTGAAGAGTGGAAGGAGAAATACAAGACTTCCACGGAACAAAAAAAGCACAAGTCTTCGAAACCAAAAGAGCCGGTGAAGCCTACGGGCGGAATTATTATTTTCGAGCTTGCAATTGGCGTTCTGTGGGTTTTGCTGATTTCATTTCTCGCGCTAAATATTTCTCGTCGAACCGACCTGCGCACGCCGATTCTTGACAGAGCGTCATCTGGCGAGAAGCCGGTTGGCGTTGGTGAACTTCTCACTTACTCGATACCTTTAGGCTTGATTTCATCTATTCCGCTCGTCGCTGGCTCTTACATTTCTGCCCACCTTGCAGACGTAAAGCACGTTTTCGCGGACTATCCTCTCTGGAGTTATTCGCTTTATTTTATTAACACAGGCGTCATCTATTCAATTCTTTTCGTGTTTCTTGGCGTCTCATGTTTTACCTGGCTGGCGAGCCGGTTCGTGGAAAAGATTAAACTGGACCCACACCATACGGGGATAGCAGGAGCCTCGGTTTTTGCTTTACTCGTGAACATACCGGGCATGCTCAAAGGAGCGGGTACGAATTCGAGTACGGGCGAAACGATTGCCCTTTCGCCACTCGTTATGGTATGGGTTGCTTTGCTCGGGTATATATACTGGAAAAAGGGGCTTGAATATTCAATACTTGCTGGAGCAATTGGCTTTGCCCTTTATCCATTTTTCACCGGCTTACTGTTGAAATGATTTGTTCCGGTAGCTGGGGTTTTGATATGCAAATGCTCGCAAGAAAAGATTTATGAAAACATGAAGATATGCATTGGAAAGATTGGGATAAAATGATGACTTACGAAAGTGCCAAGTTGGTGATCGAGAAATGAGTCTTTCACTCCAGGAAATCATAGTTTCACTCGAGGAATACTGGGCAAAGCGTGGATGTATTCTTGTTCAGGCCTATGACCTCGAGGTCGGTGCTGGAACCTTCCATCCTGCTACTTTTCTGCGCTCTCTTGGTCCTGAACCGTGGCGGGCAGCTTATGTTCAGCCTTCGAGGAGGCCTTCCGATGGACGTTACGGCGAAAATCCGAACAGGGTGGGAAGACACTTCCAGTTCCAGGTGGTTATCAAGCCATCTCCTCACGATATTCAGGATATTTATCTTGAAAGCCTCGGCGCGCTTGGCATAAAACTTCGAGAACACGACGTCAGGTTTGTGGAGGACGACTGGGAATCACCAACACTCGGGGCATGGGGGCTTGGATGGGAAGTCTGGCTTGATGGTATGGAAATCACCCAGTTTACATATTTTCAGCAGGCGGGCGGAATTGATTTGAAAGTTATCACTGCGGAATTAACTTATGGTCTCGAGCGTATTGCTATGTTCGTTCAGAACCTTGACGATGTATTTGATGTTCGCTGGAACGGGAATGTGACTTATGGTGAGCTCTACAGGCAGTCCGAGATTGAATGGTCGAGATATTCATTCGAGGAGGCTTCCCCATCGTTTCTTTTCAGACTCTTCGATGATTATGAAAGCGAGTCCCGGAGACTCCTCGAAAGAGGGCTCATTTATCCATCTTATGATTCCTGTTTGAAGTGCTCTCACATTTTCAATTTGCTCGACTCTCGAGGCTCGCTCAGTGTCAATGAAAGGACATCCTATATCGGAAGAGTTCGCGCCCTTGCCCGTGGTTGCGCGGCGGCTTACCTTCAATTGAGAGAAAAAGAG
>JAQUKT010000019.1 GCA_028718945.1 Actinomycetota bacterium
ACCTTGGAAAATACATGAGAAGGAACTTCCCGGGTCTCATCAAGATGGGAGTAAGATTCTATGATCCGCAAACAGCAAGATTCCTCTCAAGAGACCCTCTTAAAGGAGAAGATGAGATTCCCATCACACAGAACCCATACATCTATGCAAACGATGATCCAGTGAACATGATGGACATAATGGGATTGAGGGCAATGGGAAACGTTCCTCCTGGTGCGGGCGAATCAAACCCGATGTTGAATTGTGACGGGTTCTGGGATGGGCCACATGTTTGGTCTGGTAAAGTTAGCGATACCGATACCTTTGCGCTCTTTAAAGCTCCTAATCAAGTGGTTAGGGTCAGGTGCACTATCAGCTATGATTACTTTTATTCAGATGATGGAATACTATTTTACAGACTTAGATATTGTGGCTGGCGGGTTTGGGATATGGGCTGTACAGCAAAGATGTTTTGTTGGTATCGAGTGGTTGTAGAGGGCTACATACTGTCTTGGGAGTGTATTAAACATGTTAATCAGAATCTTCCTGCTGCAGGTTCAAAAGCATGGAGCATGCGTCTAATGATAACTGTGCCACGGGTAAAACCCTTTACAATTTATAGCGATGGGGCATTTCAAGTAAAGGATATTCACTACCTAGGTGAACGCCTGATAGATAGAAAACTTGTATTTTATTTCTGATGTTCTAAGAGCACAGTCTAATTTGCAGCGTTATGTTACTTACTGCCATTATAGATTGGGTTCTATCGGTAAGCTTCGGAAAATTTAGTTGGAGGGATTATCCTGTTTGTGATCAATGAGTATAAGATTAGAAGCAAAAAGACATATCTTGCTTTTGCATGCGTCTTTCTACTAATTTCAATCCTTGCTTTTTCTTGTCAGCGCAAAGAACCCATTGAATACTTGGAACTCAAGCATAGCTGGCCTACATACAGATACGATAGCGAGCGGACAGCCTGCGTCGTTGATGAGCCGAAATTGCCTCTTGAGCAAAAGTGGAAGATAGAATACGACCTTAGTGATGATTTGACCGCTCCAGTAATTTCGGGAAGAAAGATAATCATCACCGCTCCAGGTAAGATTACATGCTTCGACAGGTCAAACGGCTCGAAAATATGGAGCCATTCAGTAGCAAATGGGTTCATAAGTCAACCATCAGTATATAAGGATATGGTTATTTTCCTTGGGGCTTCTAAATCATATAAAAGCACTTCCAGATTCGAGTGGATGCGAAAAACTGCCGTCTACGCTCTAAACATAGATAACGGAAAGTTGCTTTTCTGCTGTTCGCTACCGAGGATGACAGACCCTTCTGTGTCTGGATATTGCATTATGAAAGACCGCCTGGTCATGGTGGATAACAATGCGTATGTTACAATCATCAAGCTTTCCACCGGAAAGATTGAGCGCACATTCAAGCCGTCATCTTCATCCTGTTCGATCTGGATTCCATTTGCTCAAGACGAAAAACTGTTCATAGCAACAGGAAATGAAAAAGATTCTATGGTGACGCGAACCATATGCTGTATTGATATCAATAACTACAGTGTGCTTTGGACTAGAGAATACGAGTATGGCGTTCTACCTGCTTGTGCTTACGATGGTTCGCTCGTCGTTTTGCCGAGTTTTGCGTCAGGCCAAATTCAATCTGATGTCATAGATTGCCTTGATGTCAATTCTGGCGAAAGAAAATGGGGATATTCATCTGTGGGAGTCATACGTGGGGACGTAGATCAAGAAAATGCTCAAAACTCTATGACCGATGAGAAAATTAAACCTCCTGAAGAAGGACCTTTCGAAATAGACAAGATGCCCAAGATACCCAAGCCTCGCGTAGTAGGCCCGCCTTTCAGAATATTCATAAGAAATGTTGCGTACTCTATGAATCATAATTCTCTCTTTTTCGGTAACAGTGGCAAGAAAGCCATAGAGGTACACTGTCTAGACGGACAATCAGGTCAGCTTAAGTGGAAGAGAACTCTTGATTCTAAGCATGGTTTGCTTTGGGAGCCAATAATAACTGGGAGATTTGCATGGATAGTTAGTACAAGGGGACCGCTCTTTTGTTTCGATATTGAAAGTGGCAGAATAGTCGAATCGTTAAGTCCGAAGGACTCATACTTTTTTCTCAATGTGATATCTGCTGATGGCTATTTGTATACGCTTACAACCGAAGGTCAAAAGGGAGTAATTCTAACATGCTATCAGTAGGTTGTGGTCGGAAGCAGGGAATATCCGTAGTATGGCTCTATGCATAAACTAATGGAAGACACATAAAAATTACTACGATGGGTAAACTCATCCCAGTGAGAAAGACCCAGAGGGCTCAACCACCACCCTCTCATACGACAAAAGAGGATTGCTCCTGAGAGTAGAAGACCCCCAAGGGAATCAAGTGAGTTTTACCTATGACTCAGCAGGAAGAAGAACCTCTGTGAAGAATCCAAAAGCAGGAGTTACAAATTTCTCCTACGACCCCTGTGGAAGGACAACAACTGAGAAAACCCCAGAAGGAGAGGTAACCTCCTACACTTATGACCTTGCAGGAAGGATGACAGAAAAACAAGATGGTGAAGAAACCTCATCCTACACATATGACTGGAAGGGAAACCTGACTGATTCCTCATTCCCAGAAGGTCTTGAAGAACATATCCGCTATGATAACAACAACCGCCCCGTGTGGTATATTTCTGAAGATTCTCTGATAGAACTTTCCTATGATGAGAATGGAAGAATGAAAACTGCCTCAAGTGGATTTTTGACAACAACTGCAACCTATGATGAGGTGGGAAACATTAAAAACAAAAACCTTGAAACCACCATGGGCGAGCAAAAAGAATTCACATATTGTAGTTCTCAACACTTCGACACCACCTCATTTTGAAAGGCATCATTTCACAACCCAAGGATTTCTTGTAAGGGAAGAGATTTGCCTATTCCGCTAATGGCTCATATCTTGCAATATCTCCGAAATTACCCTGTGGCTCGTCAACCCAGACTACCTTTACACGCATACCAACTTTCATTTTCTTCCAGTCGATGCCCATTATTCTGCCAATCATCCAGGTATCCGCCCCATCAGGTTTTATCATCGCTGTTATTCGAATCTCTTCAAGTAGATTCCCACGGACATCAGCCATCTCCGCTGCATAGCTCATAACCGTTCCAGTTGGCTCGACTTCCACGACCTCATTGATTTCAATGAGGCACTTCCTGCAATAGAATGGACCCGGTATGTAAACGGTTCCACACTGGCTGCACCTGATGCCTAATAGTTTCTTTTCCTTCATTCCATCACACAGGAGCTTCAGCCCCGAAGACTCTATGCGGAATTTATATTGTGAAATAGCCCACGTTCCCTGGACCTGCCTTGTTTCTTCGCCCATCTGGAATGCCATTTTGCTCACCTCCTAAAGTTTTCTTGGCTCATCTGAAAGAATTGTTACCGTGACATACTGGAAAAGACCTCCCCATCCATGAGCGAGTGCTTTTCTTATCTTTTTTGGAATCTTGTGCTCTCCCTCGATTTTACCCATCATCTGAAGTGCACATTCCGTTGGTCTGTTCATGGCAGATGAACCTATCGCGTTTGTCGAGAAAACTCCACCTGAAGCATTGACCGGAAGTTCCCCATCAATGTTTAACGCCCCTTTGTCGAGGAGAACGTGCGATTCACCTTCCTTGCAAAGCCCGAGTCTCTCAATCCACATGAGTGACTGATGGGCAAACCCGTCATAAAGTTCCGCCATGTCTATTTCCTTCGACGGGTCCTTTATTCCAGCCATTGCGTATGCTTTCTTAGCGGCAATTTTGCAGGGTTCCTGGACAGCGGGGTCGGTGATCTGCCCTTCAATGATGTTTCCCGATGTTGGGTCAGATGCCGCGTTGCCAATCCCGGCAATCCAGGCGACGTTTCCATCAGTAAGTTCCTTTACCTTTTCTTCGGAAGCGACTATGCATGCCGTTGCGCCATCCGATGTCGGGCACGTGTGACCATACCTGAGTGGCCATGCAATGAAAGGTGTTGCCTGAACATCCTCCACGGTAGTTTTCTTCCTGAGGTGCGCATACGGGTTCAAGGCAGCGTTGCTGCGCTCGAGTGATGCCATCTTGTCGATGTGCTCAGGGTTCGCCCCTGAATGGTGAAGATAGCTTGTAGCCTGATATGCGGCAGCGCCGGTTGAGCCACCTCCCATCGCGGTCAAGCCACCTGCCCCGGTAATGTCCATTCCGTGTTGCACGACAGCCATTACGTCAGGGGTAACAATTCCGGCAAGCCCTACCTGGGAATCTCCCTCAGATTGCTTTTCCCAGCTAACAGCCATCACAACATCATGGATGCCACTCGCAACATGATAATAGGCAGCATGAAGAGTTGACATTCCAGTCGTTCCACCGGTTGCTATTCTCATCACTGGCTTTCCAATCGCTCTGATGTGGTCGGCTACCCAGAGATGAGGGTGGTTCAATCCTTCGAAGGTCTGCATGTTCCCGAAGGCATAGGCATCAATATCATCCGGGTTAAGTCCGGTATTTCGAAAAACTGCTTCCACGCATTCACTTATCATCTCCGCTATATTCACATCTTTTCTCTTGCTGACAAACACAGGGGTATAGCCGACGCCAATTATTGCAACATTTCTCATTTCTTATCCCTCCTCCACGCTCAGAACCATTACCGCATTGTGCTGGAGGCAAAAGCCATCCTGACCATGAGCCACTGCTGTCTTTGCTCCTTCAACCTGGATTTCACCAGCCTCGCCTTTCAGTTGTTTCGAGCACTCTGCAATTCTTGAAAGACCCGCTGCGTTGAAAGCGTATGCCCCGAGTCCGCTTCCCGAGGGGGAAACTGGCATCTTCCCGGAAAATAGAGCCTCCCCTTCCTTGGAAACTTTTCCAGCGCTTCCTTCGGGGAATAGCCCCATTGCCTCGCAAATTATTGGTTCCTGATGTGCAAACTTGACCGATATTTCCGCAAGGTCAATTTCCGAGGACGGATCCTTTACACCAGCCATCTCGAAAGCACGCTTGCTGGCAAGCTTGACTGATTCGGATCGGGACAGGTCTCTATCAAGATAGAATGAATCAATCGAGTTTCCAACTCCCTTTATCCAGACCGGCTTTTCTGTTAGCTGCTTTGCTTTTTCCTCGGCTGCAAGTAGAACAGCACAGACGCCATCTGTTGGCGGGTAGCAGTGCATCTCGTGCAGGGGTTCATAAAGATATGGCGAGGATGAGACATCCTCAGGTGTAATTCCTTTTTTCCCGTTGAAAGCATCGGGGTTCATAGAAGCGTTTGAGAGAAGCCTTGCCGCTATTGAATTTAGGACTTCTTCTCCTATTCCAAAAGTTTCAAGATACGCACGGGCTTGAAAAGCAGCGGCTAAGAGTTCATTCATCAGCCCTACTTGGCGCTCGTAAACCGGCGGTAACTCGTATTCCATCATAAGATAAGGTCTCATGACAGAACCGCCTTGGCTGTGCGCTACGATTAGAGCTGTTTCGTAACCTCCGGAAAGGATTCTCATAAATGCATAGGTTGCCGCCATCAATCCATCGGCTTCAACCTTCGTTTCGTCTTTCATGAAAGCGCCAATGGGACAGTCCTCGAAAACATTAGAGATAGTATGACCTGTGCAGAAGTCGTTTGAGCATATAACGAATGTACCTACGTCGTTCCGGTTGATTCCCGCTTTTTCATAAAGGCGCTTCACAAGGTCGAAAAGCATCCTCTCACGCGATTTTCCGATATCAGAGCTATTTTCCTGTTCGGCGGCAACTACTGCTACTTTCCTCTGCATGATATTCACCTCCTCTTCTTAAGTGCTCTCAAATCCAATGAGGTCGCCAAAATTATCCTCGGGCGGTTCCTTGAAAACTGTTTTTACGCGCATCCCCTTCTTGACATCTTTTGGCTTCACTCCGAGAAGCTTTGATGCAAGAAGTGCGGTGGCTCCATCGAGTTTTACAAGAGCAAAAATTTCAACAGGGTCGGTCTTTTCTACAAGACCATTCACCACTCGAACATGCCCAAGTGCGTAATTTTCCACGGTTCCCCCAGGACCAACTTCGACCCATTCTTTCATTATCACGTTGCAATTACCGCAGACTTTTCTGGGCGGAACAAAAACGCCCCCGCACTTCGGGCATTTTGTTGCCATTATTTTCTTCTCAGAAAGCCCTTTGATGTACTTCTCGAGGTATTGTCCAATCCGATAGTTGTAGGGGAAGTCGACCGGGACAATAACCTCAGCCAATTGCGGTTCTATCGTACCCATAGCTCACCTCCTGATAACTTACTTAATACTTTGACCAATTTGTTTATACTATTATCCAAATAGCCGGTAAGATAATATAACCATGGGTTCTTTTTGTAAACCCCATTTTTGCTGAAAGATGCTTTTTTGTTTTCCTGATTGAAAGTTGCCGGAAGCGGTCTTGCTGAAGGACAGGAAATTGTTTGATTCACCAAAACATAGGTGGTGCTGTCAGAATCAATAAAGGATATAATCAAAAAAAGGGGATGTTTACGGAATGAAAAGAATTCTTGTAGTTGAGGACGAATCTACTCTTGCTGAGGCAATAAAATATACCCTTTCGAGGGAAGGCTACGATGTCGAGATAGCCGGAGATGGCAAGTCCGGGATAGAGACATGGGAGAGAAAGGGCGCGGATATTGTAATCCTCGATTTGATGTTGCCCGGTATCGATGGGTTTGAGGTTTGCAGAAGAATTAGAAAGGCTTCAAACGTTCCAATTCTCATACTTACAGCGAAGGATTCCGAGGTTGATGAGGTTTTAGGTCTTGAACTCGGGGCTGACGATTACGTAACCAAGCCGTTCAGCATGAGATCTCTCATAGCGAGGATAAAGGCTCTTTTGAGGCGAACCTCGGGAGCTTCCGGTGAAGAGGGGAAAATTGCTCTTGGGAGACTCATGGTGGATTCTTCAAGGTGCCAGGTCGAAAAAGATGGGGGAATGGTTCCCTTGACACCTCTTGAATACAGGATAGTTGATTTTCTCGCAAGGCGTCCCGGCAGGGTATTTTCGAGAGAGCAGATACTCAATGCTGTCTGGAATGACAATTTTTACGGATCGCCGAAAATTCTTGATGTCCATATCAGACACATAAGGGAGAAACTCGAAGACGACCCTTCAAATCCAAGAATCCTGGTTACTGTAAGAGGAACCGGTTATAGGCTTGAGGAGGCTTGAGGGAACTTATGAAAAGTCTGACACGCATACTTTTCATTCGCTATTTTGTGACAGTCATGCTGATTCTTCTACCTGTGGCTGTTGCTGTCATATATATGCGTTCGAGATTTGCCGACGCAGTGGTTCTTGCGATTGGTGGCTTGGTTCTGATGGGCGCTCTTACGTTCGTTGCAATATGGGCGAGAAAATCCCTGGAGAGAGACCTCGGCGAAGTATCCAATGCTTTGAGGAGGCTCGTTGTTGAAAACGAGATAAAGCGAATGCCCCAACCGGCACTGAAAGAACTTTCCGGGCTTGCTCGCGATATGGAGGTAATTGGCTCGAGGGTTCGCAGAAACGTTCGCCTTCTTGAAAGGGAACGAGACAGATTGAGAACAATTCTTGACAATATTGATATCGGAATAATCGTGCTGGGCGCAAATGGGAAGACCGAAGTCATAAATCCTTCAGCGGAAAGACTGCTTGGTACCACAAGAGATTTTGCTCTAAACAGGACTTTTGTCGAGGTTCACCCCGACCCGAGTTTTGAAAGACTTGTAGAAAGGGCAAGGGAAGAATCGATGGTCAATGAGGAAATCGAAATTTCATATCCAAAGAGACGCATTCTGAAAGCAACCGCGTGTGCCATCAAGCGCAAGAGTGGAAGATTTTCCGGAACCCTTGTGGCAATCGAGGATGTTACAGCCATAAGAAGCCTCGAGCGAGCCAGACGAGATTTTGTTGCGAATGTTTCTCACGAATTGAGGACGCCGGTAGCAAATTTGAGAGCGGTGATTGAGTCTATGATTGGAGCGGAAGAAGACAGCGAAACCAGGGCTCGTTTCTTGGATGCGCTCGACAGGGAATCTTTGAGGCTTGCGGAAATAATCGAGGATTTGCTCGTTCTTTCACGGATGGAATCAGACAGGATAGGAATGGAGGAAGAGACGTTCGATGTAAGAAGGCTTCTCGAGGAGGTTGAGGAGGAGAAGCAGGAACTTGCCTCGAAGTACGGCATAAGACTTGTTTTCAACGTCGAAGAAGTAGAGAAGCCGCTTCTTGGAGATAGGAAACTCATCAAGACAGCATGCCTGAATCTAATTGATAACGCCATAAAGTACAACAAGCCGGAAGGGAAGGTTGAAGTTGGCCTGATTGAAGCTTCTGATGAGCTTGCAATCGTTGTTTCTGATGAGGGCATAGGAATTCCTGAAAGTGAACGCACAAGAATTTTTGAGAGATTCTACCGGGTTGATAAAGCGAGGTCGCGGGAAACGGGAGGAACCGGGCTTGGTCTTTCAATAGTAAGACACGTTGCCGAACTACATGGTGGATATGTGGATTTGAAAACCAAGGAGGATGAAGGCTCAACATTCACTCTTGTCATTCCTCGCGCGTCAGCAATTTCCCAGGTAGGCTCCTGAAGAAATTTAAGAAAATCTATATCAATTCTTAACCCATGCTTAACCTTTTTCAAACTATAGTTCATACGTACTTTTCGTTGCGTAGACGCGGAATGGGTTTGAAACGACAAGAGGGAGTTATTGCGACCAGGCTGTTTTTTGTTTAGTTGGGCTCGGAGGTTTTTCAAAGCTGTTATTGTATTATCGCTTATTGTATTATCGCTTGTTCTTTTTTTGTCCGGCTGTGGTGTTGGGTCGAGCGGGTCGAGCGCTCTCAAAGGAAAGATAAAGATTTCTGGCTCAACGACCCTTCTCCCGATTGCGCAGGAGGCGGCAATCGAGTTCAGCGAAAAGAACCCCGGTGTCAGGATTGAAGTTCAGGGAGGGGGTTCGAGTGTCGGTATTTCTCAGCTCCGCTCGAGGATAGTACAGATTGCGGATAGCTCGCGAGGACTCAAGGGGGATGAGGATGACGGGACACTCGTTGACCATAGAATCGCGTTTGACATAATTGTGATAGTCGTAAATCCCGACACTCCATTTAGAAGCATTTCTTCCACTAAGGTCAAGGACATATTCACCGGGAAAATCAAAAACTGGAAAGAGCTTGGCGGTCCGGAAAAAGAAATCGCTGTGGTGGTTCGCGACCTTGCCTCAGGAACAAGGGAGATATTTGATGAGAAGGCTTTGGGGGCAACAAAAGTAAAGTCAGTTGATTCCGCGCCTTCGGCGATAGAGTGCGCGAGCAATGGTGTTGTAAGGGAGATTGTCTCGAGTACGAAAGGCGCCATAGGCTATCTCTCTTACGGTTATGTTGATAAGACCCGAGTCAAACCTGTCATGCTCAACGGGATTTCCCCAAACCTCGAAAACGCGCGTGTTGGCAGATACCCACTTGCTCGTTATCTTCACATGTTCACACAAGGCAGACCAACAGGAGTTACCAGGAATTTTGTTGATTTTGTTCTTGGGGATGAGTTTCAGAAGGATGTGGTTTCGCAGGAGTATATACCTGTAAGGCTGGTGGAGAGAAAAGGGAAGTGAGTAAGAAGGAGAGCAACGGAAAGCTAAGGCAAATATTCAGTGCTTCGAGAAGCGAGTTCTTGGTGCGTATTCCGCTTTTCCTTTGCGCCTTTTTGGCGTTTTTTTCGGTGCTTTTGATATTCCTGTTTATACTCAAGGAGAGCATTCCCGCAATATCATGCCTTGGGCTTAGAAACCTGTTTTTTTCCACAACCTGGAGACCGAATGTCTCAAATCCTCGGGCAGGTAGCTATGGAATGCTTGCTTTCTTGAGTGGCACTTTGATGACTACTTTTTTTGCGATGATAATAGGCGCGCCATTGGGGATTGGGACAGCCATCTTCATAGACCAGGTTGCTCCGCCAAAGATTAGAGAAATTACCAGGAGGGGAATAGAATTGCTTGCCGGCATTCCTTCCGTGATAATAGGATGGTTTGGACTGACTCTATTGGTTCCCTTTCTCGCGCATATTACCGGCTCATCAGGTTATGGAATTGCTCCCGCGTCGCTTGTCTTAGCGATAATGGTTCTTCCCACCATAACAACGCTCGGTACTGAAGGTTTGAAGGCGGTTCCCGCTGAGTTGAAGGAAGCGTCCGTTGCCATGGGGGCTACAAGGTGGCAGACGATTTACAAGATAATCATTCCCGCGGCGAAAGAGAGCCTTATTGTTTCAACAATTCTCGGGATGGGGAGAGCGATAGGGGAAACAATGGCTGTCCAGATGGTTATTGGAAATGCAAGGCAGCTTGCCTTTTCACCTCTCGAGAGAACAAGCACGCTTACATCGCGCATAGTTACCGATATGGGGGAAGCAACCAGTGTTTTCAGGTCGGCTCTATATGCCCAGGCATTGGCTCTCTTAATCCTTGCCATGTGCTTGATTCTACTTGTCAGGTTTGTTACTCGTTCGAGGGAGGTTACCACGTGATGGACGAGAGGAAATCCGATCGCCTGGCAACTCTTGTTTTCTGGATATTCGGTGCCTTGACCATTTTGGTTCTTGGCTTCATCGTCGTTCAGATTTTGGTGCGCGGAATCGCAACCGCTTTCAAGCCATCTTTTTTTCTTGGAAAGCCGGAAGCGATAAAGGCTGGAGGTGGCGTTCTGCCGATGATTATTTCAACTCTTTACCTTGTCGCTCTCACAATGGTGATTTCCCTGCCGCTATCCGTTGGGGCGGCGGTGTATCTTTCTGAGTTCGCAAAAGATGGACTGATAGTGAAGTTCATTCGATTTTCACTCGATAGTCTTGCCACCCTCCCATCGATAGTTTTTGGTCTTTTTGGCATGACGCTTTTTTGTATTTATCTGAGGTGGGGTTACTGCCTCATTGCGGGCGCTCTTACTCTTTCAATTCTCAACCTTCCGGTTTTCTTGAGAAGCACAGAGGAAGCCTTGAAACTCGTGCCGATAACTTACCGGGAGGCTTCGATGAGTCTGGGAGCAAGTCGCTGGACAACCACCAGGAAGGTGGTCATACCAAGCGCGATGCCGGGAATCATTACAGCAACAATTCTTCCCATAGGAAGGATCATGGGAGAATCCGCGGCTATCATATACACGACGGGTCTTTTCATAAGAAATATTCCTCTTAGCCCAGTTGATACTGCTGCGCCACTTGCGGGCTATATCTGGTATGCACAGTCAGAGGCGATGGTTCCGGATTACAAGAGCGTTGTTGATGGGGGAGCCGCACTTTTACTGGTAATGGTGCTGGTGGTTTTCCTTCTTGCGAGGTATCTTGGGAAAAGGTTTCAAAACAAGTCTCATGCGGGTAAATGATGGAAAAGAAGATAGCAATTGATAGTTTGAACATGAACTACGGGTCTTTCAGGGCTATAGAGGACGTAACGCTTGATATTCTGTCGCGCCACATAACCGCGCTCATAGGTCCATCAGGATGCGGGAAGAGCACTCTCATCAGGTGTTTGAACAGGATGAATGACCTCATAGACGGCGTTAGAGTCGAGGGAAGAGTGCTTCTCGATGGAGATAATATCTATGAGCCCACCTACGATGCAATTACTCTGAGGAGAAGGGTCGGCATGGTCTTTCAGCGCCCCAATCCATTTCCGAAAAGCATATATGAAAATGTCGCTTACGGTCCGAAGCTTACCGGGATGAGGGGCAAAGACGAACTCGACTACATTGTTGAGGAGAGTCTCAAGAAAGCGGCTCTCTGGGATGAGGTCAAGACGAACCTGAGGGAGTCTGGTTTGAATCTCTCTGGAGGGCAGCAGCAGAGGCTCTGCATAGCTCGCGTGATTGCCGTTCAGCCCGAAGTGATACTTTTCGACGAGCCATGCTCCGCGATTGACCCGGTTGCCACACAGCTTATCGAGGACTTGATGGCGGAATTGAAGAAGAATTACACAATCGTGATCGTTACGCACAACATGCAGCAGGCCGCGAGAATCAGTGACTATACTGCGTTCATGCTTGTGGAAAGGCAGGGCGAGCCTGGAAGAATGATAGAATATGGTGACACCAATGCAATGTTCACAAATCCAAAGGATGAAAGAACCGAACGCTATATCACCGGAAGGTTTGGTTAGAGCGGCAAGGGGGAGAAAGATGAATGTGAGGAAGACTTTCCATCAGAATCTTGAGGACCTTTATCTCGAGTTGTTGAAAATGGCGGGCGCCACCGTGGAGGATGTCGAGAAGACAAGAAAGGCTTTCGATGAACTTGATGCGGAGACCGCACAAGAAATAATAGAGTTTGATGATGTTCTGGATGATTTCACAATTCGTATTGAGGAGAATGGAATCGAGTTACTGGCTACTCAGGCTCCGGTAGCGATTGATTTACGCAACATTATTGTGATTATGAGAATTACACAGCACCTCGAGAGGGTCGGTGACCTTTGTGTCAATATTTCCAAGGCGATAAAAAGCATCAGCGGGAAGAGGATTTTGCCCTACGTCAAGGAGGATTTGAGCGAGATGTTCAGTCGCTCGGAGAGAATGCTTTTGCGCGCGATAGAGGCTTTCAAAAAAAGAGATATTTCAATGGCAGAGGGGCTCACCACGATGGACGACGCTGTTGACAGGATAAACCGCAAGTTTCTTACCGGATACGATAGGGAAAGCGAAGAGGAAATTGAACTTGCGATAAGGGTTGTCATGATTTCGAGATTCATTGAACGGATAGCCGACCACGCTGTTGATATCGGTGAGCAGGTCCAATACCTTGTAACAGGCAAGTTCGCCGATTGATTTCAATGTAATGGCCGCCTACGAGATAAGGATTTTCCTTAGTTTTTCCTCATTTTCTAATTTCGTGACAGCGATCACAGAATCGCCTGGCTTGAGAACGTCCTTTCCTTGAGGGATGATCAACTCATCGCCCCGAAAAACCGAAACAAGCACTGAACCTACCGGAAGAGCGAGTTCTTCTATTCTTTTTGAGCAGGCAGTGCAACCTTCCTCCGGTATATCGACTTCCACTATCGCAAGTCTTCCTTTTTTGAGAATGTGGAGCGTTATTATGTCTCCAACAGTGGTCTCTTCCTCGATTAGATGGGTTATTACAGTGGTGCTTGAAATTGCGTCTATCCCAAGTAGATTGAAAATCCTTTCATTCTTCGGATTGTTCACCCTTGCAACTACTCTCGGAACGTTGAAGGAAGTCTTTGCCAGCTCGCATGCTACCAAATTGTCGTCATCATCACCGGTTACCGCCGCGAATACATCCGCGCGGTCAACACGCGCTTCCTCCTGATACCGGTAATCGCATGCGTCACCCTCGATAATCATTGCTTTTGTTTTGGTTGCAAGTCTTTCGCATATTTCGCTATTCTTCTCGATTATAATGACCGTATGTCCTTTCTCGCTTAAATCTCGCGCAAGGAAAGAACCTACTTTTCCGCCACCGCTGATTACGATCTGAATTTCAATCACCCCTTTACATTCTTCTTGAGATATCCCTCGAGCCCCTGAAGTTTTGAAGGAAGTCCGAGCACCATGATGGTGTCGCCGCTTTTGAGCACAAATTTGTCATCGGATAGATGTCCTGTACTCCGTCTCCCGATGAATGCGATTTTTATTCCCCGGTTTTTCTGTACTTCCATTACGGTTTTTCCGTTCCAGGAGGGTGGGCATGCAAGCTCTGCAAGGTAGAACATATTGTTGAAGCACGATGCGCGGATGTGAAGAACGGGCTTGGAGACCCTTTCAAGAATTTCATGGGCAATAATCCTTGTCCCGCATACGTATTTTATTCCAAGTTTCTGATAAGTCATTTCCTTGTCCATGTTGAAAAGCCTTGCTACTATGTGTGGAACCTTGAATATCCTGCGAGCGACTTCAGATGACATAAGATTGTGGTTGTCGAGCTTTGTGACAGCCGCGAAAGCATCCGCATCTTTCACGCCCGCTTTTAAGAGAACATCTTCCTCAAAGCAAACTCCCTCGAGTTTCAATCCCTCGTACTTTGGCGGTAGTCTTTTGAATTTCTCTTTGTTTTCCTCGATAATTGCCACTTCATGACCTTCAAATGAAAGAAGGTATGCAAGATGCGCGCCGACAGCGCTGCATCCGGCAACGATTATTTTCAACTTTTTGGTCTCGGGCTGTGCAACCGAAGTGGCTTCTACAGAGCGGGGCAATATGTAGTTTCTGCATGCTGGACTTTCAAGCGCCTTCTCTGTGACGCAATTTCTCAAGATTTCCCATCCTTCTTTTCTCATCACAATCAAGGCGTGGTCACCGGCTTCAAGGGATGTTTCGTCGTCAAATGGGATTTCGACATTGTTGCGAGCAAGGGATAAGAGCTTAGAACTTACGCCGGAGGTGAGGTATCCTGCTGGCATACCGGCGACTTCCGCGGGAACTACGAACTCGAGCACCTGAATTCCGAGTTCAACTCGCTCGTGCTGAAGAATCAGTTCCTCGCCCTGGAATAACTTTTCTTTTATCTGTTCTGCAAGAAATGTTGTTCCGCAGATGTAGTCAATTCCCATCTTGAAGAAAGTGAGCTCTCTTTGAGGATTGTAGAGGCGTGCTATTACCGTGGGCACGTTGTAAATTCTCTTTGCGATTTCAGCTGCCATCAGGTTTGTGTTATCGAAGTTTGTTGTGGCAATGAAAGCATCTGCCCTGTCAATTTCTGCTTCAGCAAGAATTTCCTCATCGAAAGCGACTCCCTCTAATGATATTCCATTGAAAGCGCTTCCGAGCCTCCTGAAGGAGGAGCGGTTACGGTCAATTATGACCACATCGTTTTTCTGATAGGAAAGCTCAAGGGCAAGTTGCGCCCCAACCCTTCCACATCCGGCTACTACCACATACATCTTTGTTTATTCCTTTTTTGCTCCTTTTGCCTTGCTTTTCTTTATATTGAGGGTTTTCCACAGAAGAAGAGCAAAACCGAAAAGTATGAGCGAAAGTGCCAGTTTCCAGAATTCAAATGGCTTTGAAAAAGGATGACCATCCTTTATTTTCTCGATTGATATTGCGTGTATATCGGTATCGCCCCCGTGTTCATGGCAGGCTCTGTGAAAGTAACCGCGGACTCTGATTTTATCGCCCTTGTTTTTGTAGCCTCCAAGTATGGTTATGTCCTCGAGTTCTTCAACAGGCGCCCATACTCCAATTCCCATGTTTGAAAGACCTTTAAATTTTCCGCCTTCTTCGAGGCTCTTGATGCTGTAAGGGTCATCGTTTACTGTTATCCAGCCGTATGAGCCCCTTATCATTTTGTCGCCGATTGCCTCTCCTTCTACGGTGACAATTTTTCCGTCATATTCCTTCATGTTAGATATGATTCGCTTGATTGGTATTGTGTCGCTTGCAAGTGAGACCTGAGGAAAAATCAAAAGAAAGAGTATTGTCAACGCGATAAGTAATTTCCTCATTTTCTTCCGGTCCTCCTGCCCTTTATTGAGGCAATAATCATTCCAAAAAGCGCAAAAACTGACATGAATTCGAGCCTTCCTGCCCACAGCTCGAAAATGTAATAAACTTTCAGAAGAGAAGGCATCGAGGGCGAAGTAAGACTTGCTGAAAGCCCTGTGTTGCTTCCGGCTGAGACTGCATCGAAGAAAGCCACTGACGGCTGATAACCATATATAATGCCAAGCAACCCTCCGATAAAGTAAATTGAAACATAACTAATAAGAACAAGCATGGTGCCTTTTACAATTTCATCATCGAGCCAGATGTCTCTTACGTGATGTATTTTGACTTTTTGAAGCGATGATTCAGGGGAAACAAGCTGTTTTATTTCTCCCCATAGATATTTTGAGAATATGCCCATTCTTAAGCCCTTGAAACCACCACCGGTAGAGCAGGCGCTTGCACCTATGGCCATAGCGAGAATGACTGCCCACATTGCTATGAACCCGAATTCGTGCTGGAATGAAATCGAGTAGATGCTTTGATTTCCGGTGGTGGTATGACCTGACATCAGGTTGTAAAATCCTTTTCTGAAGAATTCGCCGAGGCTTGTGTAGAGCCCAACTTTTGAGAATCCAATTGAAAGGATAACTGTCGTTATGAGCGATGTAGTCACGAATGATTTTATCTCGATATTCCGGTAGATTTCGCTTCTTTTCCCGGTCCAGACGGCGTAGTGAAGTGCGAAGTTGAATGAACCTATTACAAATATTACGAGGGTTATCAATTCTATTATCAGGCTGTGATAGTAAAGAAGATTGAGGCTCTGGGGGGCGAAGCCTCCGGTTGACCATGCTCCCATGAATAGCCAGATTGAGTGGAGGAATCCGCGACCCGCCGGCATCCCCTCACAACTAAGAGAAATCCACAGAGCAATGCTTCCCACCACAAGATAGGTCAAACTTATCATCCATATAGCACGGGCTGTTCTTATCACGTTCGGGAGAAGTTTTTCTTCTTTCCCTTCGCTTGCGTACAACTTGAAGGCTCCCGAACTTCCCGCGAACAGGAAGGTGAGCGCTATGACTATTATCCCCTGTCCTCCGGCATAGGTTAACAGGTGCCTCCACATATTGAGCCCGTGCGAGACATGGTCGAGGTCCTGAAGAAGAAAAAGACCGGTTGTCGTGTAACCGCTCATAAGGTCAAAGCAGGCGTCGAGATATGCCTTGAAGTGCCCGGAGAGGAAGTGCGGAATCGCGCCAAAAAGCATTGCAATAAGCCAACCGGCTGAAGCAACAACAAGTCCGTGAGACCAGGAAAGGTCCTTCTTCTGATAGCAGGTGTTCTCAATTATTAGCCAGAAGAGAACGCATGAGGATATTCCAACCAAGAAATCAAGGACGGTGTTCCATTCTGTTGAAACAAGAGCAACTACAAGAGGGATGATCATTATGAGCCCTATACCAAGGATGACTCTTCCGATCCCCCACGCTATTAGTTTTAAGTCTTCACGGGTGGGTTTTAGAATCATTTCATTATGGTTTTGACCAGAAACATCAAGAGCAAAGCCAATCCTGAGAGTACAAGAACTGCTGTTGATTCAATGATGATTCCCAGGGCATAGCTCCCGATTTTCTTGAGGAGCATTCCGCCGGCACGAAGTCTCGAGGCATTCATGAAGTTTCTCCGGTTCTCTAAGTCCATTGTTCTGCTGGAATGAGATTCTACGACTAATCAACATATTTACAATACTTTTTTGTTTTTTTTCAAGGAATTATGATTGAATATGAAAAAGGCAAAGAACGGGCTTGAGCGAGGGAATTCATGAAACAGGGAAAGTTGATTGTTGGAGATGAGCCGGTCGGCGTAAAGATTTTCGGAGAAGCAGATAACGGCTTTTTAAGTGAAATTCCGGTTTATCATGGCATATCTTACTGTGAGGCTGTCAGCCTTGCCTCTGAGGGGCGAGAGTTTGTTGTCCAGGAGGGTTCAATAGAGGTTTGCAAATGGGCGCCGGCGGTTCTTGGGTTCAAGAAGCCCGATGATGAATTTTCTTCCAATATCGAGCCAAGGCTCGAGTATCCGGTTTCCCGCATATACTTAGCCCCTCTTTCCATGTTCGAAAGCGAGCCGGATGTTGTCATCATCCGCGGGGAACCCTCTTTGCTCGAGGAGATTTCAGGAAGGCTCGGTGAAGACGCTATTCAGAAAAGGTATTTCGGGGCGATTGGCAAAAGCGCCGTTGGTCTTGGTGGAGGAATGAGCCTTAGCGTTGGTCTAACGAGATTTGCGAATCGAGTTCTTTCAAGCCTCGGAATGATTGAGAGTTTCAGGCGGCTGACGTACAGGCTTTTCAAAAGCGAGAAAGTAACAGCCGTTTTCGAAAGGCTCATAAAGGGTGCCATGGCGGACATGAGTGTTTGCAGAAACTCGACCGTAATTCCATACTTGGAAGACGCTGGTAACATTTCTTTTTTCTGCGTGGGAGGAATTACCTGGGGAGGGAACAAACCCTGGCAAATGACTTGTGGTTTTCCGAAAAGATACGCGAATGATCTGCGTGAAATGCTCGAGTGGCATGAGAAATGATGAAATTCACTGCTCTTGCCGAGGGACCATTTTCGAAGCTCCCGATGGGCAGGCTCGCGCGCAAAGACCGCAGCCAAAGCAATCGAGGACTTCCGGCTTGTTATTAATAAATGCGCGAGCGCCAAAAGGGCAGACGCGCACACACTCTCCACAAACCTTGCACTCATCCACATTGACGCATGCTTTCCACTCCCCTTTGATTAGCGGATAAATCTTCTGCCCGAGGGTCCTGTTGAGGATATAGGGAACGCAACCATCGGTGCAGCAATTGCAGATTACATACTCATTTACCGCGTCGCCTATGAGACAATGCATGAAAACCATGTGGAAAAGCCCTTGAGAGGCGCAGTCCCTGATGATTCTCTTCGCTTCTTCTTTTTCAATCCCGCGGTATTCATCGGGAAAAGATTCAAGCCAGACGGAAGTTCCTGTTCTTATCACTATGTCCGTTTCAATTGGATGAGGGCAATTCCGGTGCCCGATTCTGCACCTGCATGGACCCACGGCTATTGGACCCTCAAGGGAAGCGATCATTTTTTCAAGTTCTTCTTCTGGCACTGGTTTTCCGGTATCCGACCAGTGTCCGAATGGATATGCGATGGGATAGATGAGAAGCCAACGAGTAAGGGAGAATTTTGAGAGAAAATCGAGATTTCCGCGACAGGCAAGGTAGGATAGATGAAGAAGTGGAACTTCTATGTACTTTGCGAAAAGGCGTAACAGAAAAAGGCGAAACGGGCTATATTCTGCGGATATTAAAGACGTGAGATGACCGAGAACCATGGATAGAGTCAGGGCGAGAAACCACCGATTTGAGATCAATTCTCATCACTCTCAACGTCAGATTCAAGCTCTTTCAACACGGCTTCTCTTGTGACTTCCGGCAATTGCGAGAGGAACCGTTCGAATCCTTTCTTTTCCTCGTATCTGTATGCGAGGTATCTGTGCAGAAGGAACATTAGCACCGCGGTCAGGTAAAGGGGAACTCCAAACGGGTACTGAACATAATCAAGTGTTCTTCCCTGAGCGCCAACTGCGAAACCGGCAATCCAGGGAACGAACTTGAAGATTATCGGGAAAGCAAAAAATCCGGTTGCGTATATCATCAGAGCAAAACCAATCAAATCCGATACAAGCAATATCTTCAAGTTTCCGGTAAGTATCCCGATGCCCGCAAAATCAAATATGGTGAAAGCCATAAGCCTTATGAAAAACTTCGATATGCCCTTCCAGTCGAGCGCGAACGCGGACCAGTGAGCATTCCATTCATCCAAGTGTTTTCTTGCTCTCAATATATGGAATATTCCCCAGAGAAGAAGAATCGAATTGAGCCCGTAGAATATTACCCATCTGTTCAATCCTGTTGGAAAGTTGGTATCAGAAAGATTGATGGAGCCAAGTCCACCTTCGAAAATAATAGCATTCAGAAGCAGCCCGCTCGTAAAGTCATTTACGATCGTTCCTACCCTGTTGCCATCATCGTCATAAAGCCCGAGTTCCCATGAGTATTGAGGACCATAACTCTTCACATTGCTTTCGTGGTACCAGACCACGACATTATCGGAGTTTCTCGAGGAAACCCTTGCGTGCACTTTCCTTGTGAAGTTTGTGAGTTCGGTTGAGAAGTAAGGAACAAGCTTTTCACCGAATGTTGCTGATTGCTCGCCGGGAAGTGTCGGGATGTCGTAGAAGAAAATCAGAGGAATCATCGTCTCGTGATTTGAAATGACGTTTCCGGTCTTTCGTTCGACGATCAGTTTTTCCGGAATCTTTTCTTTGATTCTTTTCCTTTGTTCGGCAGAGATGTTCTTGATTTCATCTACTGTTATATCAACTTCCGCTGTTTCCCGCGCTTCATGGGAAACTCTTATTTCAATGCTCCTTACTCCGAAGTATTTTCTCATTGAGTCCGAGAAATCGTACCTGGCGTAGTAGCCCTTTGAATAGAAACTTCCGGCCATGAAGACATTCGACCCTTTTGTCAATCCGAACCAGCTACCTGTAAAGATGGCAAGCGCGCAGAAGAGAATTATGAAGTCTTTTCCTACGAATGAGAGTTTGTTTGAGGAACGGGAGGTTTCAGGCGATTTTCTTTTATTCCTGTTGTCCCTGTTTTTAACTTGTTTAGTTCTTTTTCTTGAATTCATGAAACAAGAGACCCGCCATCAGCCACGATTGTATGTCCAGTGATAAACGAGGAAGCGCGCGAGGCGAGGAAAACCGCGGTTCCAGCGATTTCATGCGGTTGAGCAATTCTACCGAGGGGTAATCTCGAGACCACCATCTTTTTTATCTCCTCGTTTCCCCACAGGGCTTTGCTGAACTTCGTCTGAGCGAGTCCCGGCGCGATTCCGTTCACCCTGATTCCATACTGCCCAAGCTCCTGCGCAAATACCTTGGTTATCATGTCAAGTCCTGCTTTTGATATGCTGTATACCCCGAGTCCGGGCATCGGTCTTATTGCCGCCTCACTGCATATATTGATTATGCAGCCTTCGTTCTTCTCAATCATTATTTTGCCGACGGCCTTCGTCAGCAGGAACGCTCCCTTCAGATTCACATCAATTATCTTGTCCCAGACCGATTCAGAAGCCTCGATTGTCGGACCAAAGAAAGGATTTGTAGCCGCGTTGTTCACGAGGATGTCTATCGTGCCAAAGTACTTCATCGTTTCCGCAACTAAGTTTTCAATGGATGTCGGGTCTCCCATGTGCGTCGGGATACAAATCGCTTCTCCACCGGAAGATTCAATTTTCTCCCTTACGGTGTTCAGTCCTTCTAATTTCCGACTTGCAAGGACAAGCTTCGCCCCAAATTCGCTATACGCCAGCGCAATTGCTTCACCAATGCCGCGGCTCGAACCCGTTACTATCGCGACTTTCCCTGACAAATCAAACATTTCCTTGTACAACTTTCCCTCCCTGTTTTTTTCAAGGATAGTTCATGGGGTCAGGTCTTGCAATAACACATTTTGTTTACCGTTGCATGGCCAGCTCAGTAGGACCCAACATGTAATGCCTGTTGATTACGAAATCATACTCATGTACCACTACCACTCTAATGAGCGATGATCAGATCGCTGAATTATTAGTTTTTTAGCACCAGAGGCCTATTATGGTTTTATTTTCCGTTTTGACCTTGTGCAATCAATTGCGAATGTGTATAAAATACTAAGGAACGCAAAGTGAATTGAAATCGAGTTTTTTGGATTCAGGAAAGGAGATGGTAGCATGGCGGAGGAGATCAGATTCGATGGAAGGGTTGCGGTCGTAACGGGTGCTGGAGGAGGGCTCGGGCGAGCTCACTCGCTGCTCCTTGCCAGCAGGGGGGCAAAGGTTGTCATCAATGATCTTGGTGGTACCTTTGATGGAACAGGTGCGGACAAAACTCCTGCTGAGAAAGTTTGCGATGAGATAAGGGCTCAAGGTGGAGAGGCAGTGCCTAACTACTCGAGTGTTGCGACATGGGAGGGAGCCCAGGAGATCATAAAAACCGCGGTAGATAACTTTGGAAAGATTGACATTCTTATAAACAATGCGGGAATTCTGAGAGACAAGTCAATGCTCAAGATGGAGATTGAAGACTGGGACAAGGTCATGAAGGTTCATCTTTATGGAACGTTCTACTGCACAAAGGCGGCTTTTCCAATTATGAGAGAGAACAGCTACGGACGAATCGTTTCCACTGCATCTGCTGCCGGCATCTACGGAAACTTCGGGCAAACTAATTACGGAGCGGCAAAAATGGGAATCGCCGGATTGACGAACACCGTGAAGTTAGAAGGGGCGAAGTATAACATAAAGGCAAATACGATTGTTCCTATTGCCGGAACAAGACTCACCGCTACGGTGATGCCTCCACAAGTGGTTGAAAAACTGAAGCCGGAATACGTTTCGCCTGTTGTTGCCTATCTATGCAGCGAGCAGTGCGAACTTACTGGTGCCATTTGTACCGCCGGTGCGGGGTATTTCAGCAGAGCAGCAATTGTTGAAGGACCGGGAGTTTTCTTTGACGATCCTGATAACGTAACCCCGGATGATATAGTCGCAAAGCTAAGCGAGATTACTTCGCTCGAGGGCGCAAAGGAATACGATTCGGCAAATGCTCAGACCGCTTATGCTCTGAGTCATCTGAAATTCGAATAGGAGGTGTGGCATGCCTATAGATTTGTCAAAAGCCTTAGGGGCTGAGACTCCTCCCATGGAGTATGAATGCAACCAGAATAAACTAATACTCTATGCGCTTGGCGTTGGTGTCAGTACGGACCCCGATGATTTGAAGTTCGTTTACGAGAACCCTCCAGGGCTTGTGGCACTTCCATCTTTCGGCGTCGTTCCGGCATTCCCCGCGTTGATGAGCATGTTTGGCGTTGAAGGTCTCGAGTTGAATCCGGTGATGATTGTACACGGCGAGCAGTATCTCGAGATACACAAGCAGCTACCTATATCGGGAAAGCTTTTTACCGGGTCGAAGGTTCTAAACATCTATGACAAGGGGAAGATAGCGCTGATAGAGCTCGAATCCGAAACAAAAGATGAATCGGGGGAACTCATTTACCGTAACGTTTTCGGTATAATAGCTCGCGGTGAAGGGGGATTTGGAGGCGACAAAGGCCCCGCTCCCGGAAATGAGCCACCAGAGCGTAAGCCGGATAAAGTGGTTGAAATGCCTACTTTAAAGCAGCAGGCTCTTCTTTACGCGCTTTCTGGAGATATAAACCCGCTTCACAGAGACCCCAATTTTGCTGCTATGGCTGGCTATGACAGACCGATACTACATGGGCTGTGCACATTCGGATTCGCGTGCCGGGCGGTTCTCAAAGAGTACTGCGGCAACGACCCTGAGAAATTCAAATCGGTAAAGGTTCGCTTTTCACGTCACGTGTTTCCCGGAGAGACTCTTGTGACCGAGATGTGGAAAGAGGATGGGAAGGTCATATTCCAGGTGAAAACAAAAGAAAGAGGCGAGGTGGCAGTCTCTAATGCTGCAGCAGAAGTCTTAGAGTAGTGTGTTAGCAGCTCGAGAGGCGCAAAAATCATTCTGACCCGGCTTGCCGGGTCAGAAATTTTTCTGATGAGAGCTATTACATTCCAACAGTTGTCTCGAAGCAAGAAGGGATTTACTTCCAGGCTTCTTCATAGATTCAGGCATCGCGAGACAATGAGTTTCTGTATCTCGGTTGTCCCACCAACAATCGTTTGAATTCGAAGGTCGCGCCATGCTCTCTGGATTGGATACTCCATCATGTAGCCGTATCCGCCCATAATTTGCATGCAGTGATAAATGATTTCGTTTGTTACTTCTGAGGAATACCACTTTGCCATCGAGACTTCTTTGAGACAATCAAGACCTCTGTTGTACATGTCCGCCGCTCTATATGTGAGTTCCTTTACTGCTTCTAATTTGGTCGCAAGTTCCGCGATCTTGAAGGAATTGTGCTGCATTCTGCTTATTGGCTTTCCGAACTGCGTTCGCTCTCTGGCATACTTGATTGTTTCTTCAAGCGCTTTTTCAGCGGCTCCGTATGACCCGATTGCGATCAACAGGCGCTCGGGCTGGAAGTTCGACATTATCTGGTAGAAGCCATTGTTTACTTTCCCCAAGACATTTTCTTTTGGAACTCTCATGTCCGAGAAGAAAAGCTCAGCGGTATCACTTGCCTTCATGCCAACTTTGTCGAGTTTACGCGATACTTCGAATCCCGGCGTGTTAGTATCAACAATAAACTCAGTTATTCCTCGGGCTCCTGTGTCCTTATCTGTTTTCGCCGCAACGACAATCCAGTCTGCTCTTGCTCCGTTTGTTATGAAAATCTTGTTTCCATTTATTACGTAGGAATCCCCGTCTTCCACTGCTTCAGTTCGCATAGCCGCCACATCGCTTCCCGCTTCTGGCTCGGTAACCGCAAGTGCCCCGATGCACTCACCTCTGACAGCGGGAACCAGGTATTTCTGTTTTTGCTCCTCGGTTCCGTGGGAGCAGATTGCGGGCATGGCAACCTCCGTGTGGACTCCAACGGCAGCCAAAAATCCTGCACTGCCGCTCTTTGTCAGTTCCTCGAACATGGCAACCACTGACCAGTAATCAGCGCCTCCGCCCCCGTATTTCTCATCAACCCTGAGACCCAAAAGCCCAAGTTCGCCCATTTTGCGGAATGCTGATATGTCATATTCCCCCTTCTGTTCCCACTCTTCCGTGAATGGCGTAACCTCCTTTTCGACGAATTCCCTCGTTGTTTGCCTGATAAGTTCGTGTTCTTCAGTGAACATAGGATATTTGCCTTCCAATTCGTTGCCTCCTTTGGTTCTTGCCGTCAGTTTCATTGCGCCATAGATTTTGGCGCAACAATCATTGATATTATATGCTTCTTTCCATGAGGCAAGAAGGAGCAAATCTAAGGGAGGCTCTTTGAGTAGGAGCATTGATGCGCGGAGAACCAATGGAAATCTGAGCGTGATTGATTCGAATGGTCAGACTGTGTTTGAGGAGGCAGGCCAGGGTAGACCCGCCTTTTCCGTAGTCGAGGCAAAAGTCTTTTGGTACCCTCTTCTTGCCTGGTGGCGTTTCCGCACGAGAATGAAAAGCGAAACAAAGGCATGTTCTGTTGAGGAAACTGCGGAGGGTTTACTCGCGCGCTCGAGCGATGGCGGTCCCCTTTTGAGGATAGAAGAATGTGAAGAAAACGGGATTCTGTCTGGAAAAGTTGAGATTCCTGAAGGCGTTACGGGGGACTGGTTGAAATGGGAGATTCGCGCGCGAGGGGAAGAGAGGTTCCTTGGTTTTGGCGAACGCTTCAACGCGGTTGACCAGACTGGCAATCGCCTTTATGTCTGGGCGGAGGAAGGGGCATACGGGCTTGGCGAGCGTTTCGGAAAGATTTTTGACGGAAAACCATGGAATCCATTTCCGAATGGACCGACAACCGCGTATAAGCCGCTCCCCTTTTTCATTAGCACGGAAGGCTATGGGCTTCTTCTCGAAACGCCGGCGAGGGTTGAATATGATATTTGCTCCTCGCACCCTGAGATTTTGAAGATCACAATCTGGGACCGCTCATTTTCGTGGAAACTTTTCTACGGTCCTGAACCATCAAAGATTATCGAACTACTGACGGAGCATACGGGAAGAGCATCTGTTCCGGCACCCTGGGTTTTTGCTCCATGGGCTGACGCGATACTTGGTTCCCGGAGAGTGAGAGAAGTGGCGAACAAAATTCGGGGAAACAGGATTCCTACAACCTCAATCTGGACCGAGGACTGGCAGGGCGGTTTCTTCATCCCGCCATTCAGGAAAAGAAAGGCTTTCTACACAATTATGCCGGTCAGGTACAAGGTGGATAGAAGGCTCTACCCCGATGCTGAGGATGTTGCCGATGAGTTACATTCAAAGGGATTCCGCTGGCTCTCTTATTTTTTTCCTTACATACTTCGGGGAAGCCGCGAGTACAGAGAGGCGAAAGAGAAGGGTTACCTTCTGAAAAACAGGCGGAATGGGATTTCTCATGTTTTGATGTTGTGGCATCCATACGGACAAATTGACCTCACGAATGAGGAAGCAAAGAAATGGTACATGGGTTTCTTAGAGGAAAACTTGAAAATTGGCTTCGATGGATGGATGGCTGATTTTGGGGAATATGTGCCTCCTTCATCGGTTGCTTCTGATGGTTCGAGCGGGCTTTTGCACCATAACGTTTTCCCTCTACTCTGGCAGAAGATGCACAGGGAACTTCTCGACGAGCTTCGTCCTGATGGCGATTACGTATTTTTCTCGAGGTCTGCTTCAATCGGGTCTCAAAAATATGCGCCGGTTTTCTGGTCTGGTGATTCAAATACGGACTTTGAAAAATATGACGGATTGCCCTCGAACATACCCGCTGTTCTATCGGCGGGAATATCGGGAATTCCTTTCTGGGCAGCGGATATCGCCGGTTATGTTGTTGCTACTCGCGCCCGTGATAAGGAACTTTTCTATCGCTGGACCGAGTTTGCCGCCTTTCTTCCCGTAATGAGAACTCACCATGGAACCAAGCCACTTGCTTGCTGGCAGTTTGATAGCGACAGGGAGACTTTGAAGTTTTTCGGGAAATACGCGAGACTTCATACCGCATTGTTTCCTTACTTCTATACTCTTGCCCATGAGGCTTCTCGTAACGGGCTGCCGGTCATTCGACACCTTCTTCTTCATTACCCGAAAGACAGGGTAGCTCTTGGCATCAAAGATGAATTTCTTGTTGGAGACCGAATACTTGTTGCTCCAGTCGTAGAGCGTGGAGCGGCAGGAAGGATGGTTTACCTCCCCCAAGGAGAATGGATTGATTACTGGGACGGAAAACATGAGGAAGGTGGCAAGCAACTGTTTGTGGATTCACCGCTTGGGCACATACCGGTTTTCCTGAAGTGTGGAAGCATTCTTCCAACCCTCGACCTTCCGGTTGACACGCTTGCCCCTGTGAAGGAGGGATCTGGAATCACTGGCTATGATGAGGCGCTCAAAACGATTCGGCTCACCTTTTACGGACAGGGTGAGGATACTTTGAAATTATGGGATGGAACAGAAGCTCGAATGTGGATGGCGGGAGGCACGCCAAAATCCCTTCTTCAAAATGCAAGGGCTTCGATTTCTCGAGGGAAATTGCTTGAAAGTACGCCGGAGGATGCTCTTCAGCCCGAAAGGGATGCAGACTGCCGCATTTCCGTGACCGGTGATTCAATGGAGTTAACACTCGTCAGTGAGGAAGGAAAAAATGTTTGTGGCGCCTCTTATTCAAGCCCTTTCCCGCGCGACAGAGTAACCCTCGAGTGGAGATAATTGGGGCCAGACCTTCATTTTTGGTGTTTTTTCACCTCAGCGATGCGTTTCGTCATAGTGCTGATGATTCAGAATGGCAGTTCGAGAATGTTGGCGATAATCTCTTCCACTTTCCCCATGGTCGCTTCGTTGATGCTACCTAATCGCCGAACAAGGCGCTTTTTGGAGATACTCTTTATCTGTTCACACATAATGGAGCTATCTTTTTCCAAACCGCCCTCGGGTCTCTTGACAGGGATGTGAGAAGCAAAAGGACGGGTGGATGTGGTAATTGGAATTACCACGACAAGGTCGAGTCCGCTTAAGTTGAAATCGTCGCTGGAGATGACAAGGGCAGGTCTAATTCCTCTTTGTTCCCTGCCCCTTGTTTGTTTGTCGAATGCGACAAGCCAGACCTGACCTCTCAACGACCCTCCAGACCGTCAGAAAGAGTTGCGTCCCAGGCTTTGAACTCCTCGTCGTATGCTCGCGAGGTGGCCGGGTCGGAGCGGAGATTATCCGCATCTGTTGCCAGTTGCTCAAAGAATTCTTTCCTGCGAAGCTCTTTCAATGCTTTTGAAACAACACTGGTCTTTGGGAGGTTG
>JAQUKT010000020.1 GCA_028718945.1 Actinomycetota bacterium
TTCAGCCAGTAACTCGCATATATGAGACCAATAACTCCTCCTGTTCTTGCAATGTTCAATATGTCTTCGTCACGCAGGTTTCTGAATGTCGGGTGAAGAGCGGACGCAGCACCATGGCTCACTATCACGGGTGCACGCGAAATTCTCGTCACCTCCTCAATCGCCTCGGCGTGGGTATGGCTTACATCAACAATCATGCCGAGCGAATTGGCAAGTTCGACCGCTTCTCTCCCCTTAGGAGTGATTCCAGATTTCCTCCTCGAAGCCGATGAAGCAACAAATTCATTTGACGTGAAGTGAGCCATTGTGATGTACCTAACCCCAAGCGAATATAGTTTCTCGAGGTTTTCGAGTTTTCCCTCGAGCGCGTGCATTCCCTCTACGCCGAAGGCAAAAGCAATCTTTCCACGTTCACGAGCATGCTTTATGTCCTCAGCGGAAGCCGCAAAAGAAACCAATTCCCTGTTGTTTTCGATTACGCTTTCCCCGAATTTGATGTTGCGGACAGCCCTTTTGAATGCGCCCCGAGAATATGGAGCCACAACTATTCCAAGAAAAACCGCATCAACTCCGCCTTCTTGCAATCGTGGAATATCTGCATGAAGCATCCATGGTGTCAAACCAGCAGGTGTTCGATGCCTCTTCGCAAGGTCAAGACCCAAAAGCCTCGAAGCAATCAGGGAATCTGTGTGCAGGTCAATTACAAGCGCCTCATCATGAAATTCACGCGCATATTTGCTGACCTCGACTCTTCCCCTTTGAAACATTTCATTTCCCTTCTCTTAAAGTAAGATAACATGAGAAAATCACGCGGGCAGTTTGTTTTATTATTATATACGCATGGAAAACATCCGTCCCAAAGAAGAGGGGGTCAGGTCTTGCAATAACACATTTGTTTTGCCTGCCTTGCGTATGACGATTAAATGTGTCATTGCAAGACCTGACCCCCTCTTCCCGGGTTAACTACCGCAGCGCTGAGCTGATGTTTGATAAAAGAACACCAATAGAATAGAAATTTCAAGAGTATCTGGAAGGGTTCAAATACGGAAAGGTTCTCGAACTTGAAAACAGATGTTTTCTATACACCATACGAAAGCGAAGGTCCTCTCGATTCTCTCAACAGAAGAATATCAATGCTTCTCAACCGCGCAGGCTTTTTCGAATCCCTTGAAAAGGATGAACGGGTAGCGGTAAAAATTCACCCGGGGGAACGAAACAACATTACTTATGTGCGACCATCAATCGTAAGAGCACAGGTCGAGCAACTGAAGAAAAGGGGATTCCCCTGTTTCGTAACCGAGACAACCACGCTTTATTGCAGAGAAAGATTCACCACCGAGGAACTCATAGAAACAGCCTCGTATAACGGCTTTTCATCCGATAATCTTTCATGCGAATTCTTGGTTGCAGATTCGATTCCGGGTGCGAGCGTATCAGTTGATGGAGAGGTGCTCAAAAGTGTTGAGGTGGCTGGAGAAATCGCGCGCTCGGCAGGTTTGCTGGTTATCACGCACGCCACAGGGCACGGATGGACAGCAGGCTTCGCTGGCTCGATAAAACAACTCGGGATGGGCTGCACATCGAGGAAAACAAAAGCGCTCATCCACAAAACGACTACGATTCATGTCAACGAAGACCTGTGTAATGGCTGTGGAAAATGCGCGAAAACATGCAAAAGCAATGGCATTGAGGTAAGGAATGAATCTGCCGTGCTCAATGAAAGTTGCACGAGGTGCGGTGTTTGCACAGGAATATGCTCCCAGGGCGCGATTACCGCAACTCACGATTATCAAAAATTCGCGAAAGCGCTTGCTGAAAGCGCCCGGGGAGTCCTTTCGCTTTTCGATGAAAGGGTAGCCTTCGTAAACATACTCGCTGATATCACTCCCCATTGCGATTGCGAGGATTTTTCTGCCAGGCGAATATTTCCAGACATCGGCGTTCTCGTTTCGAGAGACCCGGTAGCGGTTGACCAGGCTTCATGCGACCTAATAAATAGCGCCATTCCGATACCGGGAAGCGAAGCCGATACGCCTGAAGTGGTAGTATCTGAAGATAAGCTATATTCTATGTTCGGAATCGAGTGGTGGCGTCAGTTAGAGCACGCCCAAAAATTAGGTTGCGGCACGAGAACTTATGACCTCGTGAAGATGAAAAAATAGGATGAAAAGCAGAAAAGTTGCGTGCGCGATCCTTGCCATGACAATTCTTGCTATTCTCGGACAGGGGTGCGCGAAGAAAACACTGAGAAGCGAAAACTACTTCGGACTCGTTCCGGGCAATGCGTGGCTTTTTGAGTCGGATCAAGAATCGAAAATTGAAGTCGAGATGAAAATAACAAAACCAGACCCTTCTTTGAATCTCAAGGAAGGAATACTCGACCTCTCCATATCCGGCTCGCTCGGTAACCTGAAAATTGGAGAGCAGGGGCTTTTTCTTGAAGTTTCATCCGATGAGGTCAAGCTCTGGGGCATCCGCGAACCGGGCTCTCCCCCGCACTTTTTCGAGACCCCCTATATATGGCTGAAAAAACCTATCCAGATAGGACAATCTTTCAACACTTCAATCCAGGGAACAGAAAGTCCACCGCTCATGTTCGTAACCGGAAAAATTCGCGTTTCGACCCCCTTGGGATTGTTAGATGGATTCGTCTTGGAGGACAGCCAAACGCCAGGCGGGAATACCCGTCTTGTTTTTGTTGAGCATTTTGGTTTTGCAAGCGCTACGGTGCCGGGGCTTCCTCCCCTTAAGATCAAGGACGCAGAACTCAATTGAAAAACTGACCATTCAAATCAATCATCTTCATTGAGAAGGCTCAGCACCACTCCTGAAGGAAGCATGGCAAATAGGTTCTCCATTTATTTCAAGCTGCCACCTGTATCCTCTTTCGGGCAGAAGCGCCAAACCCGTAAATCCAAAAACAATGGCAAAATCGAGTTCCGTTCCCCGCGGCACTCCGGGTGGTCTTCCAACCTCGAAATCTCCATCCTGTCTCACCTGCCTTGGCGGCTCCCCTATTTCAACCGTTTTCCCATCCTCATCCTGTAACACAAGCGAAAGCTTGTTTTTGACATTTGTTTCGTCCCACTGGACGAGCACTCTTACCGCCACCGCCATATTCCGCCTGCCGGGAGGGCATGATGTCCAGCCTCCACCCATGATATAGAACTTTCCATTTATCACTTCCGCGTAATCACACAAAAGCATCATGGCTTCCAACGATACCACCTCTTTTATGTCAATCGTTCCTCAAGTCCAACTTCTTTCCTGTATTCAGAAGCGGTCATCGGCTCCCTTCCAAGAAGCCCTGCGAGCGCAACCGCGTCACGAACAACATCCGCGTTTTTTTCTATCTTCTCATTCCTGTGCGGATAGCGCCATATCGTATCTTCCTTTCCAACCCTTACGTGCAAACCTAAAAGGATCGAAAGGGCAGTCAAATAGATGGATGCCCTTCCACCTGAAGCAACCCAGATGAAAGGATTGCCGGAAGGGTCGGCTTCCATTATTCTCCGAACAAATGTGACGAGAGTCTCGCACATTGAAAGGGGCTCCCACATTGGGGCGCATCCCGGAACACCCGGTATGATAGCCCACTCGAGTGGTGGTTCCACAATACCACTATCTATGAGCCAGCGTTTTGCGTTATCAACATCTCCCTGGTTATAAACCGCAATCTGGGGCTTGTGACCTGTTTTTTTTAGCACTTCCGCGGTTGCGATTACGGTCGGTTTTGGAATGCAAAATAGAGTGTCACCCATGAATGTCGCGGTTGTGTTGACAGCCGCCGCCTCGTAGTAGTCTTCATACGCCGGTTGGAGAATCTCGTTGAAGCTTGCTCCTAAGAGACACTCACCGTCGATATGAACTCCATTCCCAAATCTTTCACGTAATGCACTTACAACCTCAAGAGTCATTTCCCTCGAGCCTGAGGGAAAGCCGTTCTCGTCCCTCACATGAATATGTATCGAGCATGCGCCAGCCTCAACGCACTCAATTGCCTCTCTTACAATTTCATCCGGGGTATAGGGCTGATGCGGATTTTGCTCGCGGTCAAAAAGTGCGCCGGTAATCGCTGCTTTTATCATAACCTTGCCAGGAATTTCCCAGGGGGGTTGAACCCTTGCGTCAACAACTTTCTCCCCGAATGGAAATGTAATCGTTGGCGGTATCTCAGCGAATCTTTCCTTCAAGTCCTCATACATAGAATCACCTTCCCACTCATAATTTCTTTACCTCAACTATTTCCCTTGATCCTTTGAAAAAACCACTCCTCGAGCAATGCTTTGTTACACGGATTCAATGCCGTTTCCCACGGATTTTCTTACTCAAAAGTCGGCAGTCCCAAACCATTTCATGCAAATCTTTCTGTATGAACCGTCATTTCTTATGCCTTCCAATGCGCTGTTTATCAAACCAAGAAGTTCACCGTCTTCTCTCCTTACGCCTACCGCGTACCTTTCGCCCGTATCTATTCTTTTTGTAACCCTTGTCTTCCCCCTCTTTTTGGAAAGGTAAGCAATCACCGGGAAGTCCGTAATTATCGCATCAATTCTTTTGAACTCGAGGTCCTCAAAAGCGAAAAGAATATAATCATAAACGCGAATGAATTTCACGGGAATTCCTCTTTCCTTGATTTCTTCCGCGACTCTTTTACCGGTCGAATTCATGAGCACGCCCACAGTCTTTCCCTTCAAATCAGACTCATATCTGATCGGGGATTTTTTCCTCACGCATATCGCCTGATCGCATCTCATGTATGGTACTGAAAAATAAATCCGGCTCTCGGTTTCAGGCGTTATCGAGGTTGCAGAGATAATGACATCGAAGCGCCGAGCAATAAGGTCAGGGATCAATCTTTCAAATGGAGTATCGATAATTTGAAGCTTGAGGTCGAGTCTTTTTGCAATTTCTTTCCCAAGATCAACGTCGAATCCCGTTGGTCTTTTATCATCGAGAAACTCGAAGGGCGGATAGGTAACATCGCTTCCAACCAGCAGCTTGCCCCTGACAATTGTGTTCGTTGTCTTAGAACTTCTTTTGGAGACACCGCATCCGCAAACAAGAGAAATCAAAAGAATTATTAGTGCGCCGCCCCATAGATACCTTGGCATTCGAGCGCCCCTGCGTCCACACAAGCTTCGTCGTGCTCCCTCGACATACATCCGGTGCGCCTTCGGTCGCGAGCCTTGCTGGCGCGGCGCAGAATGACACTCTCGGTGCATCAATCTACCTATGGGACGATGCACTAATATGATAAGCCGACTTCTTGATTCAATCCTCATTCTTCACTCCAACAATTTACTACTACAAACAAACATATTATGCCCGAAAATTGAAACCTCAAGGATTCTCCATCTCGCCAAAGAAATCTTATCGAGAATCAAGCTTCAAAACAGTCATGTTAAACTATTTTCGTTTGATTGTTTCTTGGTTTGAACAGAAAGGACTGCCATGGAATCGAAATGGGTGCAGGAAGCAAGGGAATTGAGCAACTTGCTCAGGCTTGAAAACAAGCCAGTTGCAGTGAATTTCACAAACGGGGCGATTGGGGAAACAAACACGAAAGTGAGAATATGCAATGCCATAAAGGAAGCATCGAAGGGCGCATACTTCGTGATTGGTGATGAAAATTCCCTCTGTCGGGGTGGTTCTTGGCACTGCGGACTTTCCAAACCTCCCGAGGGCAAATCACTAAGGGCACTTCAAAAGTTCCTCACAGAAGGTGAAAAGCTTACCTCCACAATAGTTACTTTCAAAAGGATGCAGAGTCTCGGTTCACCGCCACCAACAGGGCTTTCAGAGAGAATAGTGATATGCCCCCTTGAAGAATCACCTGAAAGACCCGACCTTGTTCTTTTCCTTTGCAATCCAGAGCAGGCTACGAGGCTGCTCACACTCGACCAGTTCCAGGATGGCATACCACCCGAGGTAGAAATCTCAGGCTCACTCTGCCACGGCGCGATTGCTTACAGCGCTGTAACAGGACGAACAAACATGACTTTCGGTGACTGGACGGCGCGAAAAATATGCGATTATTCACCTGATACCGTTTTCGTAACAATCCCATACGAAAGAATCGCAAATGTGATCCTTTCGATTCCAGATTGCTCGGCTGGAAAAGCGAAAGCCAGTGTATCTGAAGACATGCGGGAATTCGTCGAAACTCAACAAGCGTAATAACTCGTTTCTGCGGTCCATGAATTCGTTGCTCTCAAGTTTGCAAGGAGCGCTATCGATATTTGATTAAAGCAAGACAATTCAGTGTTGAATCGAAAAGAAACTGTAAATGACAGATTGATATTGGTTGTTCAGCAGAATATAATCTTTAAAAGGGATGATAGTTTCGGGATATATCACATTTTGCCTTTTTTGGGTACACCGTAATTCGTTGGCATGGCAATGAGGTTTGTTGCCAAATATTTTGGAGCGTGAATGACAGGAGAGGCTATTCATAAGGGGAGTGAACTTCAAAAAACACAAAATATTCTCATAGTTCATTCTGACGCCCAAAAGGCAAGGGAGATAGAAAGCATTCTTGAATCATGCTCATCAGTATCTGTCAGGATTTCCAATGCCATTCCTTTTGAGAATGTCTCGGAGTTCGACCTTGCCATGGTATCAGGAGTTCCAGCCGGGGAAGCGCAAAAACTCGTCGGGGTCACGCTCTCCGGTACCAGAAAGAGGCCAGAGATTCTGATTTTTGGAACAGAAGAAGAACCAGAGGAAATTGCATTCAGAGCCATAAGCGTTCTCTGTGCGCAAAAGAATTTTCCTTCTGAACTTGCCCAAGCCCTGCAAACGCTGCTCATAAAAAATGCCAAAATTCCCAAAGAAGCCGAAAAATCCGAAGAAGATAGAGAAGCTGCAAGAACATCCGTTCCTCTCGAGCAAAGAGACGGAAAGAGCGCCGAAGAACTCGCGACGCTCATTGAAATTGCCGCGCATGAAATACGACATCCCGCTACAGTCTTCAAAGGATATTCTTACATTCTTCGTGAACAAGCCGATAACCTATTAGGAGAAGTCGCTCAGAAGGCACTTGCAGGCATTGAGTCAGCTTCAGAGCAACTTGCCCACCTCGTTTCTGAATTACTCGATACCGCGAGAATCGAGAGAGAAACATTCGACCTTTCCTATAAGGAAGTAACGCCCGAAGCCCTCATACTAAGGGCTGTGCAGGAGGTAGAATTTCGAGGATACAAGGATAAACTCGCGACCGGAAAACCCATCAACACTCAGGTAAGAATAGACCCCGAGAAAACCAAAATGGCGCTTTCTGCCATCCTTGATAACGCCTTGAAGTACTCACCAGAGGAAAGTATTATCATGCTGTGGGCTGAAAAAAGAGGGGAAGAAATTGTCTTTTTCGTCGGAGACCGCGGTCCTGGAATCCCAGTTGAAGAAAGGGAAGCAATCTTTGAGCGTTTCTACAAAGGAAAAGCCGCAAAAGAGGAAAAGATACCCGGGCTTGGACTCGGACTATATATAGCAAAATCATATATCGAGGCTCAAGAAGGCTGGATTAGAGTGGAACCCCGCAAGGAAAGGGGTTCTATTTTCAGTTTCGGATTGCCGGTCGAGCCCCGAAAGGAAAAGTTATAGATTTTTTCTCTCAGAATCGAATTTAGGTCGGTTCATGGCTCTCGGTACTTACATCTGTGAGGTGGAGCTTGGCAGCAGGAAATGCAGAGAAAAGAATTAGGGTTCTCATAATAGACGATGACCCCGGAATCATAAAGGTCATCAGCCTGATTCTTGAAACCCGTGGCTTTGAAACCACCGAGGCAAAGGACGGAATAAGCGGTATTGAAATCGCGAAAAGAGAAAACCCCGATGTTATTCTCCTCGACATAATGATGCCCGAACTCGATGGGTATGAAGTAATAAAAAGGCTAAAGAGGGACCCCGATACCTGGAGCATCCCCGTGGTATTCGTAACTGCCAAGACAACAACCGAGGCAATGGAGATGGGCACATCTCTCGGCGCTTCCGGATATCTCACGAAACCCTTCCATCCAGAAGATCTCATCGCCATGATAAAAGAGGCGACAAAACAAAGTTAGAAAAACAAGTTACACCTCCCAATTCCAGTGCTTTACCGAAAATGAAATAAAAACATCTAAGTACTGCTTTGAGAACCCCGGCTAAAGTCAAATTATTGAAATTGGCTTCGCCAAGTGACTGTAATCGTTCTACAAAGGCAAATAAGAAGAAACTTCTGTACCGTTGTTCCGTGTTTAACTTGAGTGCCAAAGGCGAGATTCCTGAAGAATATTTCTTTGCCCTCGGAGCAAGGAAATTATTATGCGACGATTCTGAACAAGAAGAAGGTTATTAGCAACTGTGGGGAATTTTTTGTCTATAATTATTAGACGCAGAGCTTCGAGTATAGCCTGAGGAGGAAAAATGGGAGAGAAACGCACAATCAAAAGTATCAACCCCGCCACGGGAGAGTTGTTGAATGAAGTAGAGGCGATGAGCAAAAAAGATATTCGATCAACAGTATCTGCCGCACAGGAAGCTTCGCAAAGTTGGGGAGCCCTGCCTGTGAAGACGCGCTGCGATTACATCAAGCGTGTTGGCGAGATATTATCTATTGATGCGGGGGAAATAGCGGAAACCATTCATTTGGAAGTGGGAAAGCCGGTGACGGAAGCACTCATTTGTGAAATTTCTCTCATTACGGACTTCTTATACTATCTTTCAGTTAAAGCCCCGGGAATACTTGCTGATAGAAGGGTGCCCATTCACCTTGCAGGAGTAATGAAAGAAGCCAAGATGGTCTATCAACCGCTTGGCGTAGTGACAATCATATCGCCCTGGAATTTTCCATTCTTCCTTTCCATGGGCAACATAATATATCCGCTGTTGGCAGGTGACACGGTGCTTTACAAGCCCTCGTCTCAAACTACTCTCACCGGCAAGAAAATTGAGCAACTCTTCAAAAAAGCCGACCTTCCAGAAGGCGTATTCAACCTCATAATTTGCCCAGGTTCGCTTGCTGGACAGGAATTGGTAAAGCCTCCCGTGAAGCATGTAGTTTTCACGGGCAGCACAGAAGCGGGCAGAGAAGTGGCTCTGCGGGCAGCCGAACATTTCATTCCCGTTGATTTAGAGCTCGGAGGCAAGGATGCCGCACTGGTTTTTGACGATGTAGATATAGATTTTGCAGCGTCAGGTATCGTTTATGGCGCAATGCTCAACTGCGGACAGATATGCGCCTCCATTGAACGCTGTTACGTACAGGAAAACATCTTTGACGAATTCGTAGATAAAGTGGTGAACAAGGTGAAGGCTCTCAAGGTGGGCACTGCTGAAAACCGTAAAAATTACGACATCGGACCGCTTGTCAGTGAAGAGCAGTTACAAATAGTGAAAGAGCAGGTGGATGATGCGATTGCCCAAGGCGCGAAAGCGCTTGCTGGCGGAAAGCAAATTGATGGTCCAGGATATTTCTTCCAGCCAACGGTACTCGTGGATGTAAAGCAGGATATGCGTATTATGCAAGATGAGACATTTGGTCCGGTGCTTCCGATTATGGCTTTTCATGATGAAGAGGAAGCAATCAAATTAGCCAATGACAGCAGGTATGGATTGACTGCAAGCGTCTGGACAAACGATAAGAGACGGTATGAGGAGGTTGCCCGTCGCCTGGAGGCAGGCGGTATTTCACAGTTCGACCACATGTTCACAGGTTCATTCATAGAGCTTCCATGGCAGGGGGTAAAAGAAAGTGGAATGGGTTATACACATACACTTGAAGGTCTGAGGAAATTCACCTTTGGCAAGCCACTATTAGCGGATAGGCAACCCTACCTCGGAAAACTAACAAGACCTTACTGGTATCCATACTCATCCATACTCGCAAAATCAGTGCACACGGGTTCTGACTTTCTCGCATCATTGACAAAAACAAAAACACGCCTTTGTAAATAACTTCCGCCTCTTCGCCTTCGAGAAAGAGCAGCCTTGAGGGGAATTCATCTCAGTTTCGCTCATTGATTTTTGCCACTACAAAAGTAGGTGGGCGAACTTCATCCGCATCCATGTTCGTGACTTCCCCCGGCCATAATCAACAACCCATTTCACACAGGGCAGCTTCCTTCATAGAATTGCCTATTCCCTTCACAACCTTCCGCTTCAGCCAGGGCAAGATAGCCGCATCGTAAGCAGAAAGATTATGTTGCAGCGCCAGCCCTAAAACCTTTAGCGGTCTATCCCCCTCAGCCCAACGCTCAGCGACATGAGATTGCTCATCGCCTCTATAGCCTTATCCGAGACAATCCGCCTTTGCCCGATAGGCACAGCCATGCCATTGACCAATTCATAAACCAAAGTTGGGGGGCTATTGACTACAGATACCTCTACCCCTTTGAGAATAGGATAACCAATAGTAAGTGAGTTACGTGTATCAAAATAGAATGGCTCCCCGGGCAGGACTCGAACCTGCAACACACTGGTTAACAGCCAGTTGCTCTACCGATTGAGCTACCGGGGAGTGGAAGTTCAATCCGCAGTTACCAATGAGATTATAGACAAGAAAAACACCTGGGGCAATTTTTACTCGAGTTAGCCGCATCCTTGTTTCACGTGCATGAAAGAATCTATGATATTCTGGCGAACGAAAATAGAGCTTTCGCGGAAAAAGATGAAATGATGGAAATCATGGAAAAGACAGGCAATGACGTATCGGATTCGACAGGGCTCAGGAAGGCAAGACCGATAAAGGCAAAAAGCCCGCTTCTCGACATCGGGAATCTCCCCGGTGGTGAAATCCTTACACAAAAGGGAAATTCCTGTGGGACATGTTCGCTTTCCGCGGTACTGAGACATTTCCGTATTGACCGAACGCAAACAGAAATTGACAGGAAGGTAAGAAACTTTAACATCTTCACCGCTCCCGATTCGATCATCCGCTATGCGCGCTTAGTTGGTCTCAGCGCAACATACAGAAACAATGGAAGTTTCGAGGAAATACGAGAACTCATCGAGAAGGGAATACCCTCAATACTCCTCATTCAGACAAAACCAGAAAGCAGGCTCAATTTCCTGCACCTTCATTACGTTGTTGCGATATCGGCAAGAGAAAGTGAAGAAGGAAACTGGCTTGGCATATACAATCCGTGGGGGCTCAGGGAAGAAATAAGTTCAAATGAACTCGAAAACGCATGGGCAAATGTCCGCATAGGACCATTTCTTTGCTGGAACCGCGCATATATTGCAATCACGCAAGAGGAGAATATCCTGAACAAGCCTCTATATGAGAGGACAAGAGGAGTCAACATGCTCGGACTTTCAATAGCAAGTTTCGTAAACGGACTTGCGAAACTCCTCAGAGGAGAAATGAAAGGGATACTCGAACTACTCGAATCCCTTCCAACATTCATCGCGGGAATCGCAATTTTCGCAGGAGAAACGCTGTTGAGGCGTTTTGGTTCAAGGTGAGAATGAGAATTCATAGGAGAAACGCTGTTGAGGCGTTTTGGTTCAAGGTGATCATGAGAACCCAAACAAACTGGAGCATTTACATTCAGCAGAATCGTTCCTATTCCGGCGAGAACTCGTCTTTCGAAGCACCGCAAACAGGACAAACCCAGGTGTCCGGAAGGTCCTCGAAAGCGGTTCCCGGCTCTATCCCCCCGTCAGGGTCCCCTTCTTCAGGGTCATAAACGTACCCGCACATACCACATACATATTTTTTCATTGAACTCCTTTCAGTCTCTCGGCAACCAATGCGCCGAGCTCCCTGCATTTCTCAATGGTCCTCAAATCGGGAACATAGTTTGCAATGATGGGTTCAGAAATAAGTTCGACCTTCATGCCCGAAAGAATCTCAGAAGCAACTTTTGCGCCCTCCCCACTCCAACCATAAGAGCCAAAGGCAGCGCCAATTTTGTTCTTAGGTCTCAAACCCTTTGCATAAGTTAGAAAATCAGCAACGGTCGGGAACATTTCATTGTTTATGGTTGGAGTGCCAACAATAAGCGCTCCCGCATCGAGCGAATCCTTCATCACCTCACTTCTATCACTAACAGACAGCGGATGCACGACAACCGAGCATCCACCTCTCTCGATTCCCTCCGCAATCACTTCTGCCATGAGTTTTGTGCTCCCCCACATCGTGTCATACGCGATAACCGCTTTAGGCGTCGGCTTCTGTGAAGCCCACTGCGCGTAAAGACCAAGAATTTTCCCAATATCCTTTCGCCAGATTGGACCATGGTCGGGTGCCAGAATATCGATTGGAACTCCGAGCGACGATACTCTATCGAGCGCTTTTTCAACCAGAGCCGCGTAAGGCAGCAGAATGTTCGCAAAATATTTGCTTCCTTCCTCGAGAAGAATGCTCTCCGTTATTTCATCAGCAAAACGCTCAGCCGAAGCAAGGTGCATGCCGAAACCATCCTGCGAGAAAAGAAGTTTGTCCTGAACAAGGTATGTCATCATGCTGTCAGGCCAGTGAAGCATCCTTGTTTCGAGAAATGAGAGATAGACACCGCCAATTTCAAGGGTCTCATTATCACCGACAGCGTTTACCTCCCTGTCGAGCCTGAAATGTTTGGATAGTGTCTTGACCCCCATCTCAGAGGCAAACACCTTCTCCGGATTCGCTGCCATCAAGGTAGCCGGCAGTGAGCCGGAATGGTCCATCTCCGAATGGTTCGAAATCACGTAACGAATGTTTCGAACATCGGTCACCGATGAAATGCGGGAGATGAATTCCTGATAAAACGGCGCTTTGACAGTGTCAATAAGTATGTAGTCTTCCGCTTCGATAAGATACGCATTGTATGTAGAACCGCGGTTTGTGGTATAGCCGTGAAAGTTTCGCAAACCCCAGTCTATCGCGCCAACCCAGTAGGTGTGTTCGCTTATTTTGACTGCTTCGAAAGCGCCTTTCATCTAACTTTCCCCTGCCTTTCTCCTTCAAGTAGCCTTCCATAAACCGTGAAGGTTACAGTGCTCACGAGCTTCTATCTCCTTCCAATCAACCTTGAAAATAGCTTCCGGTGCATCCCCGGGATTCAAAAACGCCCTCGCGCATTTGCCATCCCCTACTACCTGAATCCACTCAATGAAGTGCTCATCGATCATTGGATGCGGCTCGCTTCCCACCTTTACCTTTACCCCGCCTTCAATCTTCTCCACAACCGGAACATGCTTCTCACGGGAAGCATCAACAGTATTCTCCTCGAGAAGCTTCATCGGCTTTCCGCAGCAGACGAGCTTTCCCTTACGACCTCTCAAAACCTCAACTATGTTTCCGCATATCTCACATTCGTAAACCTGCATCCTCTCTGCCATAATGGCCCCCTTTCGGTGTCACGAAGGAACAGATACTACATTGCAGCAAACTGAAAGCCGAAAACTTGCGCTTCTTGCTACCAGTTCTCGCATAGAACCTCATAGTAGTCCTTCGGGTGCGCACAGGCGGGACAGCTTTCCGGCGGTTCGGTTCCCACGTGTATATACCCGCAATTCAAGCATCGCCAGACAACAGGCTTGTCCTTCTTGAAAACTCTTCCACTCTCGATATTCGCAAGAAAGCCCCTGTAGCGCTTTTCGTGCTGCTTTTCCGCGACTGCAATACTTTCAAGCGCATCCGCTATCTCGTCGAACCCCTCTTCACGGGCAGTCTTTGCGAATCCGGGGTACATCTCTTTCCACTCGTAGTTCTCGCCTTCCGCGGCACCCTTCAGATTATCAGCAGTGTTCCCAATAATTCCCGCTGGAAATGAAGCGCTTACAACTGCCTCTCCCCCTTCAAGAAATTTGAAAAGTCTCTTCGCGTGTTCCTTCTCCTGATCCGCGGTCTCTGAAAAAACATCGGCTATCTGAATATAGCCCTCCTTCCTTGCCTTGCTGGCAAAATACGTGTAACGATTTCGAGCCTGAGACTCACCAGCGAAAGCGGTAAGAAGATTTACCTCAGTTTTCGAACCTTTCAACTCCATTCTGACCCCCTTTCCAAAATACCTTAGATTAAGGTACTCATTGAAATTACATTATGCATTGACAAAAAGCAATGATATTGAACTATCAACAGCGCGCGAGTGCCTCCCTTCTTTGCTTGCCAGAACAACTTGCCGCTGAGCCTCAGGTCTATGAGAACTGGCTGCTCTTCTTTTTGAGCATTGAAAGTTTTGTCAGGCAGAAATCGTATTTTACCGGGTCCGGGGAAAACTTTCTGAACCCCTCCGTAATTTCAATCGCCGTTTTCATCGAGCAATCCTTTCTCTTAGTGAGCGAAAATTCGATGCCGATTCTGTGCATGTGAACATCAAGAGGAACAATGAGCGCTGAAGGAGGTATCCCACTCCAGCACCCCACGTCAACGTTATCATTTCTCACCATCCATCGAAGAAAAAGGTTGAGCCTCTTACAAGCGCTTCCGCCTTTCGGGTCTGGAACAAGGAAGCCTAAATCCCGGTTCGTCAGTTTTTTCATCTCCGCGACAAATCCCATGAGCGCAGGCAAAACATTTCCGTCGTCATTCGAGTAATACTTCAGGAAGCAGTTCCCGAGGGAACCGTGCTCCTTCACAACCCGACCAATGCCAAAGAGAAGCAACCCTATTTCCTCACCCGATATGAACCTGTGCTTTATCCCATGGAAAAGGGATGTGAGCTCGCGCCTGCTTGCGGAACAAACAAGTGAATAAGGAGATTTCCCGATTCTTTCAAACAAAGCGGCAAGAGTCTTGTTGATCTGAGGGACATTGCCAAACGCGAGTGAAGAGGCTATGAATCCCGCGATTTCCCTTTCGCGTGAGACATCAAACCTGTAAACGAACTCAAGAGGATCGGGGCTTATGAGCTCTCTCCGGTTATACAGGTGATAAATTCTTTCGAGCTTCCCGAGCGTAAGCGGAGGCGAAGGCAAACCTGTTTCATAGTTTGAATGGCTCAAGTCAATTGTTTGCAAAAAACGAAGCTCCCTTTCAAGATGTATTATCTCATGAGCCTGTCAAGCAGCGGCTTTCATTCCTCGATATAATCTCTGAGCTTTCCACTTATAGTCGGGCGCTTGAGTTTTGCAAGTGTCTTGGATTCTATTTGTCTTATGCGCTCTCGGGTTACATTGAAATGCCTTCCCACTTCCTCGAGAGTGCGCGGGTGCCCGTCGAGCAATCCAAACCTCAATTGAATTACCCGCCTTTCACGGGTAGTCAAATCATCAAGAACATCCTTAATTTGCTCTCTGAGCATATTGAATGAGGCTGTATCCATAGGTACCTCAACCTTGGAATCCTCTATGAAATCCCCGAGGTGGCTATCTTCCTCCTCGCCAATTGGAGATTCAAGCGAAACCGGCTCCTGGCTGATTTTGTGTATCTCTCTCACCTTTTCAGGCGAGAGGTCCATCTCTTCCGCTATTTCTTCGGAAGTCGGCTCCCTGCCAAGTTCCTGAAGGAGCTGGCGCTTGACGCGAACAAGTTTGTTTATCGTCTCTACCATGTGAACGGGTATTCTTATTGTTCTTGCCTGGTCTGCAATGGCTCTGGTTATCGCCTGTCGTATCCACCATGTCGCGTATGTGCTGAACTTGTAGCCCTTTTCATAGTCGAATTTCTCAACAGCCCTTATGAGTCCCAAGTTTCCTTCCTGTATCAGGTCGAGGAAAAGCATGCCTCTTCCGATATAGCGCTTCGCAATGCTTACAACAAGCCTCAAGTTCGACTCGACTAACTTTTTCTTTGCCTCGAGACCATCCCGTTCTATTTCCTCGAGTCTTCTTATTTCACCTTCTGGCAGGTTGTCGCTCGAGGAAAGTTTGTTCGCTGCCTTTTCCCCCGCCTCAATCCTCTTGGCAAGTTTAACTTCCTGTTCAGCCGTAAGCAGAGGAACCTTGCCTATTTCTTTGAGATACATTCTCACCGGGTCATTCGTTGCCGGAGTTACCGCTGCCTCGACATCCTCAGGAGGAAATACTGCTTGCTTCTTTTTTCCAGTCTCTCCCTCCTCGACTTCCTCCCTTATTTCATCTATAGCCTCATCTGTAATATCAATTCCCTCCTCGGAAACCATGGTAAAGACGCTGTCAGCCTGGTCAGGAGACAAATCAACAATCTTCAACTTGTCGAATATCTCATCGGTTGTAAGGAATCCCTTTTCCTTGCCAAGTGAAATCAGATCTTTTATTTCGTCCGCATCCAGTTCCTTGTACTCATCTGCCATTTGAATCAACACTCCAAAAAAACATACTCAAATGTTCAGCGAATTCACTCGTTTTCTTTCTTCCTTACCCATGGTCATAAGGAAACAATTCCTTAATTACCCTGTCATACTCCACGAGCCTCCTGAAAAGCTCGTCATATCGCTTTGGCTCGAGTTTCTTGTCGCAAGCCCTGAGCTCCTCTTCTATCTTTCGTTCCTCCCTTTTGAAATACGCATAAGACAATCGGTCAAAGACTTCTCCCTCAAGCCCTGGTTCAGTTTCAGGAGGTGGTTCAACAAGAAGCCGCCCGGCATGTGCGCGAAGGTTTTCATCCTCTATCTCTTCCATGAGTCTGCCGACAATCGAGTCATATTCCGCCCGCAAAATTTTTTCGTCAAAAAACATGATTTCCTTTAGCATCTCAAAAATCTTCCTGTTTTCCTCATCCTGAAAATATTCCGGCTCAAGATACTGATGCTCTATGAGTTGTTCCGAATTGTGAAGCAGAAGACGCAGAGCCTCCCTTTCAACCTTTTCCGCAATCAAAGGGGCTCTGGATGTTGCGCCGGACCTACCACCGACCTGCACTCCCTTTAGAGCATCTCTTGTAAATACACGCACAGTCTCATCGGGCATCTCGAGCATGGTCCCGACTTTCCTTACGAGGTCATTGAAAATCGGCATGTCGCGAGGACCCGAAATTCTTTCAAATATCGGGACGCATGCGGCAAGAGCTTTCATCCTTGCCGCAGGAGTCACAAGGTCAAATTCTTCAATCGCCTTTTCCGCAGAAAACTCGAAAATCGATACCGCTCGCCTGACCGAATTCTCAAATTCCTTCAGGCCTTCTTTCTCCACAAGAGAAGCAGGATCCTCGCCCTCGGGCATTTTTACCACGAGAACTTCGAGAGAGAATCTGCCGCAAAATTCCAATGGTCTTTGAGCCGCTTCCTGACCGGCGCGGTCAGCATCAAAAGCAAGATATGCCTTCTCGGAAAACCTGTTCAAGAGTTCGAAATGACCGGGAGTCAAAGCGGTCCCAAGAGTCGCGACCACATTCTTCATTCCAGCCTGATAGAGAGCAAGAAGGTCGGTATAGCCTTCTACTATGACAACCTCTTTTGAATTTTGAATATGGGGTCTCGCCTGATGCAAGCCATAAAGGGTTCTGCTTTTTCTGTAAACCGGAGTTTCCGGAGAATTCAGGTACTTTGGTTCATGTCTTTCCCTGGTCTCCTCGAGCACCCTTCCGCCAAAAGCGATAACCCGCCCGCGTAAATCGTGAATAGGAAAAATGAGACGGTTTCTAAAAATGTCATATATCCCGCCGCCATCTGCCTGTTCTCGCTTTCTCGAAAGCCCCGCCAGAACGAGCTCTTCCGCTGTGAAACCCTTTTTTGATAGGAAATTTGACACATTGTGCCAGCCCTCGGGAGCAAAGCCCAAAAAGAATTCACCAATGGTCTCCTTTTTGATTCCCCTCTTCTCGAGATATTCGAGGGCTTTCTTTCCTTTTGGAGATTCCACAAGGAGATAGTGGAAATACTCAGCGGCGGTCTGGTTGAGATTAAAAAGTTTCTCCCTCTCGTTTTTTCTCGATTCCTCCTCGGGCCGCAGCCTTTCGTACGTCAAAGAGTAGCCGATTCTATCGGCAAGCTTCTCAACAGCTTCGTTGAACTTCAGTCCTTCCATTTTCATGATGAAGTTGAAAACACCACCTGAAGCCTGGCAACCAAAGCAGTAATAGACGCCCTTTGCTGGATTCACATAAAACGACGGCTCCTTTTCCTGGTGAAATGGACATGGTCCCCTGAACTCACGCCCGGATTTTTTTAGCGGAATGTACTCTGAAATCAGCTGCACGATATCGGTTCTCTCACGAACTGCATCAATGTCCGAATCTCTTATTCTTCCTCTGAAGTCCAACTGATTAACCTCGAGAAACCAAAGATGAGCCCTCAGGCACCTTAGTGCTCCGTCCCATAAATACGGTTGAATTTGATCGCTGATCCATCCACTCGAGAACGTTCCGCTCCCTCCGAGTACAACAGAAGTACGCGTCGGTCGCGCGCCTTGCGGTAGCGGCGCCTCAACGCTATCAGTACAACACCATATTTATGGAACGGAACACCTTAGGTGCAGTAAACCTCGAAAATCCTGTCAAAGTTTCTTTTCGACCTTCTTTACTAAACTCCTCTTGGTTTTGGAATGTATCCCGCTCGCGACAATCACCTGAACGGAATCATTCAAGGAAGCTTTTCCCGTAAACCAAGCATTCATTTCGGCAAGCTCTAAGTGTTTCAAATTCTACTCCACGACCCAGGATTTCGGCAGAAAATACTCCCTGTATTTCATGAGCGCATACCTGTCAGTCATCCCGGCAACATAGTCGCAGACCCTTATTGCGGGGTTCTCGTCACCTTTTGGTCTGAATTCCTTGGGAAGATCTTCGAGATGCTCGAGGTAGTGTTCCACAAGACCTTCGAGAACTCTTTTTGCCTTGTCTTCTTCCGTCTTCGCAATTGAACCTATGTAAACATTATCGAACAGGAACTCTCTGAGCTGGTTCATAAAAAAAGAGGCTTCTTCACTCAACCTTACGCTTTCAAGTTCCATGCTGTTTTTGACCAGATCGTGAGCAAGCGAGTCAATTCGCTGGCTCGGATACCGCCCAAGCACTCTGACCGCTTCTTGAGGAAGCATATCGAAAGTAATTATCTCCGCTCTGATTGCGTCATCAATATCGTGATTTATGTAGGCAATCCTGTCTGTAATCCTTATGATCTGACCCTCGAGAGTGCCCGGCATTCCATCGCCGGTATGATTAAGGATTCCATCCCGGACTTCCCATGTAAGATTGAGTCCAAGACCGTCATATTCGAGAAAATCAACAACTCTAAGGCTCTGCCGATTGTGCTCGAACGTCTCCGTAAGGAACTTGGAAAGCGCACCTTCTCCAATGTGACCAAATGGGGTATGCCCGAGGTCATGTCCAAGCGCAATGGCTTCGGTAAGGTCTTCATTGAGCCTTAGTGCCCTCGCAACAGTCCTCGATATCTGAGCAACTTCCATGGTATGGGTAAGACGTGTCCTGTAATGGTCTCCCTCGGGCGCAAGAAAAACCTGGGTTTTGTGTTTCAGTCTTCTGAATGCCTTCGAGTGTATTATTCTGTCGCGGTCTCTCTGATAATCCGTTCTTATCGAGCATGGTTTCTCCGGACGTTCCCTTCCCTTTGTCTTGGAAGACAAAGAAGCCTTTTCGGAAAGAATCTGGCGCTCTGTTTCCTCAATGCGCTCACGAATCGTCATCGCTTTTCCTCTTCATTCATCCAGTTAGTTCAACAATCCCTTCAGCAAGAATTCTTGCTCTCCCAAGAGCAAATTTATCCTCTTGAGCAGGCGCAGACGCACAAACTCCCTGATGCCCCGCACCGGAGGAGGAACAATCTCCAATAATTACCATGCCGTGAACGAGCAGAATATCATGAATCGCCCTCAGGGTGGTCTCCTGACCGCCAAAGCGAGCAGCTCCAACAGCTACAGCGCAGCCTAACTTTCCCACGAGCGCCTTCTTTGAGCGCAGGTTTCTGCTCTTATCCCAGAAAGCCTTGAGTGGAGCAGAAATTGTTCCAAAATAAACAGGACTCCCAACCACCAGGGCGTCCGCCCTTTGCAGGAGCTTTTGAGCACTTGAAAGGTTTTCAACCCTGTGGCATTTCTCGGGACATGGAGTTCCACATGCCACGCAAAATACCTGCTCCTGACCAGCAAGAGCGTCCATCACATGAATGATTTCCGTTTCCGCTCCAAGCTCAGCGCATCTTTGAAGCACCGCATTTATGACATACGCAGTATTTCCATCTTGATTTGGCGAGCCATTGAGACCAACAACTAACATCTCGTACCTCCATAAAGCCCGATAGAACCTTTTGTAAATTCTCTGTTTCGATCTTATTCAAGCCCGCGGTTTTCAGGATTCAAGAGCCGCCTGGGCAGCGGCAAGCCTTGCCTGCGGCACCCTGAACGGAGAGCAGGATACATAATCGAGGCCAATCCCGTGACAGAACTTCACTGACGCGGGTTCGCCACCATGCTCACCGCAAATACCTATCTTCAAATCCGATCGCTTCTCCCTGCCTTTCCTCACTCCCATTTTCATTAGTCTTCCAACCCCATCAAAATCAATCCTCTGGAAGGGGTCAACCGGGTATATCTCGAGTTCGAGATAATTTGGGAGAAACCCTTTTACATCATCCCTGGAAATTCCAAGCGCAGTCTGTGTGAGGTCATTTGTTCCGAATGAGAAAAACTCAGCAATCTCCGCTATCTCATCAGCAACGACACAGGCTCTTGGAACCTCTATCATGGTTCCTACTTTATAAGAAACACGAATCCCTGTTTCTCGAAAAACGCCTTCAGCGGCACCGTGAACAAGACTTGCGGTAATCCTCATCTCGCCCTGTGAGCCAACAAGCGGAATCATTATTTCCGGGTGCACATCAATTCCCTCTTTCTTCACCTCGCATGCCGCATGGAGAATCGCGCGAACCTGCATCTCGTAAACCTGAGGAAAGGTTATGCCAAGCCGGCAACCGCGATGACCAAGCATCGGGTTTGCCTCTCTCAACTTCCGGTTCTGCTCTTTGACCTGTTCCACATCCGTTCCAAGTTCATCCGCGACTCTTTTGATTTCTTCCTCGGTATGAGGCAAAAACTCATGAAGCGGCGGGTCGAGGAGGCGTATGGTTACAGGCCTCTCCCCCATAACCCTGAAAATACCGACAAAATCATCCTTTTGCATCGGGAAAATCTTATCGAGAGCCTCTTTCTTTCCGGCATCATCCGAAGCGAGTATCATCTGTCGCACGGCAAGTATTCTGTCACCTCCGAAAAACATGTGCTCCGTGCGGCAGAGGCCTATCCCTTCGGCGCCGAATGCTACCGCCTGCTCGGATTGCTCCGGAGTATCAGCATTTGTGCGAATCCCAAGCTTTCTCGCACTGTCAGCCCAAGACATGAGTCTTTCATACTGCTGGTAGAGGGAAGATTCCTCGCGCTTTAATGTTTTCTGAACCAAAACCTGCTCGATTTCAGAAGGTCTGGTTGGAATTTCCCCAAGGAAAACTTCTCCTGTTGTTCCGTCAATCGAAAGCCAGTCGCCCTGCTTGACACTGACAATTCCCTTGTCCGTTGAGATACGAACAACCCTATTTTCATAGTCGATGTCAACAGAACCGCAGCCAACAATGCAAACCTTGCCCATTTGTCTGGCAACCAGCGCGGCGTGAGAGGTCGCCCCTCCGAACTGAGTCAGGAAACCTTCAGACGCAGCCATGCCTTTGATATCCTCCGGGCTCGTTTCGTGTCTGACAAGAAGCAGTTTCGCTCCGGGGTCCTTCGCCTTTTTTTTATGAGCGTCAGCAGCGAACAGAACAACTTCACCTGAAGCGGCGCCAGGTCCCGCTTTCGTACCAGTGGCAAGCAGCCTGCCTTCTTTTCTTGCCTCTTCCTTTTTCCTGGAATCAAAAACTGGGCGAAGAAGGTCGTTCAGCGCGTCCGGGTCAACTCTCATAACAGCCTCTTCGGGACTTATGAGTTTTTCGTCCACCATATCAACCGCAATTCTCAACGCTGCGAATCCGGTGCGCTTCCCGGTTCTGGTCTGGAGCATGAAGAGCTTGCCATTCTGTATCGTGAATTCGAAATCCTGCATATCCCGGTAGTGTCTGTCGAGTGTCTCGCTCGTACTTTTCAATTCCTTATAAGCCCCAGGAAGAATGTCTTTTAGTTCCTGAATTTTGAGCGGCGTTCGGATTCCAGCCACCACATCTTCGCCCTGAGCATTCATCAGGAACTCCCCATAGATTTCTTTCTCTCCGGTAGCCGGATTTCGTGTAAACCCGACTCCCGTGCCAGAATCATCACCCATATTGCCGAAAACCATTGTCTGAATATTGACAGCGGTCCCCCAGGTATGAGGTATATCGTACATTTTGCGGTAGGCAACAGCCCGCTCGTTGTTCCAGGATTTGAAAACGGCAATAACCGCACCCTTTAACTGCTCACGCGGGTCCTGCGGGAATTCAACCCCTTTTCTTTTCTTGATTTCCTCCTTGAAACACCTCGCAATGTCCTTCAGGTGCTCTTCGGTAAGCTCATGGTCGTGCTCAACCCCTACTTCCTTCTTCTTCCTGTCAAGTATCACGTCAAACGGGTCTCTTTCCTCTTTTCTTTCCGGCTTCAAACCAAGAACAACATCACCATACATCGCTATCAGCCTTCTATATGAGTCGAGAGCAAACCTGAGATTGGATGTCTTCCGCGCAAGACCTTCAACTGATTTATCGTTCAGGCCGAGGTTGAGAATCGTGTCCATCATTCCCGGCATGCTTGCCCTTGCGCCTGACCGGACGGATACAAGAAGAGGGTCATCTTCATCCCCGAATTTCTTGTCCATTTTCTTCTCGAGACTTTCAAGGTGCGTCTGGATTTCCTCCTCGAGCCCGAGAGGATATTCTTCATTTTCACTGAAATAAATGCACGCCTCTGTGGTAATGGTGAATCCTGGCGGAACAGGCAACCCTATCCCGGTCATCTCCGCGAGATTTGCTCCCTTGCCCCCAAGAAGGTCTTTCATGTCCTTGTTTCCCTCTTCAAAATCGTAAACATACCTTTTGGTCAATTTCTCCTCCCTTCACTGAACTACTGGCTTCTGTTAAAAAACAACAAAAGCAGGACTTCACGGCGCTTGAAGAATCAATCCCACTTCAAAAGAGTATAATCAGCAATCTTCGAGAAAAGAGATTTCACTCTCACGAGTAGCGCGAGCCGATTTTTCCTGATTTCCTCGTCCTCACTCATAATCAAAACTTCATCGAAAAGCCTGTCAATCGGGTCGCAGAGCTTCTCCAAACTCGAAAGAGAGCTGCTCCAATCATTTGAATCAACCGCCACGGCAAGTACAGGTTCCAACTCTTTTGAAATATCGTAAAGTACCCTTTCCGCCTCTTCTTTCAACAGTTGAGAGTCAACAGTATCGCTATCCATGCCCTTTGAGAGATTGTGACAGCGCTCAAATCCCGTATAGAGCCGGGCAAGAAGACCGCTTTCCCTTGCATCCGAAAGAGCAATCAGTTTCTTACTTGCCACAAACGGGTCTTTCCAATCAAGTCCAAGCACGGAGTCAATAAGGTCGTATCTGAAGCCTTTCTCAGTAAAAAATATTCTTTCTCTTGCTTTGATAAAATCCTCGAGTCGAAGCTTAGCTTCTCGAGACCACACAAACCCGTGCGCTTCAGATTCGAAAAGCCCCGCGGAAGTTTCAATGAGAGCCGCAAGAGGAATCGAAATGGACAAGCCAAGCGCAATCTGAATGAGCCCATTTGCCTGCCTTCTGAGACCATAGGGGTCCTCCGAACCGCTTGGGACATATCCGAGACCAAAAGAAGCAACCAGATTATCTACCTTCTCTGCAATTGAAAGAAGCGCGCCCTCCATTGTAGAGGGAATAGAGTCATCCGCTTTTCGGGGGAAGTACTGCTCTTGAATCGCATTTGCGACTCTTTCGTCTTCCCCGGAAAGTCTCGCATAGATTGAACCCACTATCCCCTGAAGAGAAGTAAACTCGACAACCATGTGTGTCACAAGGTCACACTTGGAAAGAATGGCAGCTCTTCTTGCACGCTCAACTGTATCGGAGTCGCACCCAATTTCTGTTCCCAAGCTCTCAACCAGTTTCTCGAGCCGCTCTGACTTCTCCGCCATGCTTCCAAGTTCAGCCTGATAGACAAGGCGAGCAAGTTCGGCTTTCCTATCAATGAGGGGACGTTTTATGTCTTCCCTGAAAAAGAATTCAGCGTCCGAAAGCCTTGCTCTCAAAACCCGTTCATATCCCTTCCTTATGAGAGTCTCGAACGCCTTATCCCCATTGTGAACAGCAACAAAACAGGGCCTTGCCCTTCCTTGCCCATCCACCACGGGAAAGAAGCGCTGATGTTCTTCGATGGCATGCTCGAGAACCTCGCGAGGCAAACCAAGAAAACGTTCATCATAGAAACCGAGAGTAACGTTTGGCCATTCGACAAGTTGGACTACTTCCCCCACTACATCTTCATCAAGCACAGGTGTCAAGTCTTCCGACTCCAGGGCGCAAATCCTCTTTGCCTCTTTGATAATCTTTTCCCTCCTCTTTTCATGGTCAACAACCACAAAAGCGCGCTCGAGCGTATCCTCGTAGAGGAAAGGCTTCTCGACCTTTACAAAAGGTTCGCCGCACAAGAACCTGTGACCCCTTGAATATCCTTGAGACTTGACGCCCGCAAACTCGAGATCGAGCACATCTTCGTCAAGCAAGGCAAGGACCCATCTTACCGGTCTCGCGAAACGTTCCCCGGCACCCCACCTCATGGATCTTTCGAATTTTATCGATGATGCAAGTTCAAGGAGCATCCCGGGAAGAAGTGTCTTTGTTTTCTCTCCGCCAACCTCTGTTACCGCGAAGAGGTAACTCCCCTTTTCATCATCTTCGATTACAAGGTCCTGTGGATCAAGTCCTTGAGAACGGGCAAACCCGACTGCAGCCTCGCTAAAGGAGCCATCTTCCTTTCTCGATAAAGAAAGAGGCGGTCCTTTCTTTTTCTTCCGTAGAGGAAGCGCTTCTCCAGGAATGCCGCGAACATAAAGGGAGAGCCTTCGCGGTCCACCGTAAGTCTTGATTTCATCAAATGAAAGCCTTTCGCGCTCGAGCAAAACGGCCGCTTCATCCCGCAACTGCCCTATAGCCCGATTGACCGCCAGCGCTGGAAGCTCCTCTGTTCCAATTTCAAAAAGTAATTCCAAGGCGAATCACCACTCTTTTCCTGTAAGCGGGAAACCCTCTTTTTCTCTCAATTGAAGGTAAGCCGCCGCGCAACCACGGGCAAGGGCGCGAACTCTTCCGATATAGGATGTCCTTTCATTGACACTGAGCGAGCCTCGAGAGTCGAGCAAATTGAAAATGTGGGAGCACTTCAAACAGGAATCATAAGATGGATAAATGAGCCCTCTTTCGAGGAGTCTCCGGGACTCGCTTTCATAATCATCGAAGAGTCTGAAAAGAAACGATGGGGAAGCCTCCTC
>JAQUKT010000021.1:0-6337 GCA_028718945.1 Actinomycetota bacterium
GTGTTGCCGTACGAGCGTGTATATTTCTTGTACACAGGGTCGCTCTTGTCGTACGTGCCGACGTTGTTAGGGTCGACCTGGTAGTGCTCGGTATAGTGGGTGAACTGGAACTTCACCGTGATGTCGAGGTCTCCGGTGAGCTGCTCCAGCGGCACCTCCATGTAAGCCAGCGAGATGTCCTCGTCGAGCGACGCCGGTTGCTTCACGTACTTATCGGGCGTCACCGACAGGAGCGTCACCGAGTCCTGGGGTCCGGTGACCACCGGCAGGGGCCACCACAACTTGAACGTACCGTCTTTAGGAAGCTCTGCCCTCGGGATGTTCACGTTTGCGGTGCCTACGTAAATATTTGGGCGAGAGTAAGGCTGCCACGGCGGCGTGTTAGGCGCAGCCAAGGTTTCGTTAATATTGGTGACGAAGTCCTTGTAAAATATGCACTTCTCCACGTTCTGCCGCATCACGTCCATGTGGCGGAAAGAGATATTGTCGGCGGCCTGGTCGAAGTAGTGAACCTTGCCGTCCCACGTCATGTGCTCTATCTCGCCGCTCGAGATCCACCTGTCTCTCTCGGCCTGTGAAACGTGGGGGTACTTCTCGGCTATCTGCTTCTTGACCTCGGCGACCAGGAGCGGGTACGTCATTGTGAATAGTTGCATCCTCTGAAGCGCCATGCGGCATTTTGTCGCCTCCGCTTTTTTACGTTCTTTCTCGAGCAGCGGCAGCGCCTCTTTGTAAGCCTTCGCGGCCTTCGTGTACATCTTTTCCGTGTCGCACTGCTGCGCTTGTTCGTACAGTGCCTGCCCCTTCGACTGCTGCCCGCAGCCGCCGACGAACGGCACCAGCAGGGCGATTACGGCTAACAGCGCAACGATCTTCCACAACTTCGACGTCTTTACCAACCTTTCTCTACCGGTCGTGTTGCACGTCCTTCCTGCAGCCGGGGGTCGATATCAATCCACGGCTCCGAGGACGTACCGGAACATCCTGAACCATGCTTCCCCTGTTGCGATCGGGGATATCCCCATGTTCTCCATCAAGTCCGGATAGCTTTCTACCGACATCCTTCATATACCACTTCCAACGCTGTGATTTTACCACGAATCCATCCTTTTCGGCAGATTGAACGTCCTTTGCCGCCATCTCACTGCCCGGCCTTCTTATGTCTCTTACAATTAGCCCGAGTTCCCGTTGTCAGGGAACACTCATCCCTTCTTCTCGACCACCGGATTGCGCCCTCGCCTTTCACAAACTCAAGGCCGGTGCTCTCGCACATGCCTTCCCCAGGCGGTGCATTCGAGAGAGCATCGAGCGGAACAGCCTCTCGGGAACCGCCACCTCGGCCATCTGGAAGATAGTCAACCTGGAGTGGGAGACTATCTTTGCGCCAATCTTTATCAGCTTGAGCTGTATGCTGGTGAGAGACCAGTGGGCCACCTCTCTCGGGAGCGCGAAGCGGCGCAGGAAGTTGCCGAGGTTGTACGCCAGCACGAACAGGGCGAGACGGACCTCATTCGATATAAACCTCGTGCAGGACAGCCTCGCATAGGTGAGGGCGTGCTTGCCCTCACGGATGTATTGCTCGCAAGTGCTCCTGTGGTTGTAGAAATGGACCACGCTTTGGGGGGAGGAGGACATGTTGGTGACGATGAAGCCCACCCTGGGGAACAGCTCATCGATATGCCATTCCACCTTGGCTATCACCCTCCGGGACTTCTTCCAGGAAGCTGCCCTGTATGAGAAGGCATGGAAGAAAGTCTTCGGCTTTCTGGAGGGCCTTCCCACCGGTCGGGTCATCAGGTGCTCTATCTCGCGGTACAGGTTGTTGTTCGCCTTGAGCCTGATGGCGTATAGGATTCCCTTGTCCTCCAGGTACTCGTAGATGTCCGGGGAGGCGAAAGCGGCGTCTCCTCTGAGATAGAGCTTCTTGTCCATCTCCCTGTACCTCTTGACGATAGGCTCCAGGAACTCCCGCCAGCCGTCTGCTGAGTGCACGTTGCCGGGCCTCAGTGCCGCTCCTTCGCAGTCACCATAGTCGTTGAAGCAGAAAAGCGGATGGTAACAGGTGGATTCAAAGAAGCCGTTGTAGGCTGAGCCCTCTTGACTGCCGTGGACGGGCGATTCGGAGCTATCGATGTCGAGTATCACCTTCTTCGCCTTTGAGAACGATACTGCTTTGGAAACCCACGCGCTGTTGAGATTGGCGAGCGCTTGGATGTTCTCATCCCGGGCGAGTATCTGAGTCTCGAAGCGGGAGACCGTTCCCGAGCTTGCCGCAGTCCTGTCGATAGCCCTCTTGCCTATGACCGCCCTCATCGCCGGGTCGCGGGATAGCCCCTCGTGGTCGTTTGTGTCTTCGTAGCCGGCGAGACGAGCGTAAACAGATTGTCGGAGCAGTCCTGGTATCTGGTGCCGGATGTTCTTTCCCTTCCTGCCCTCTACTATCAAATCGGCAGCGATATTGGTGAGCCCCATCATCTCGTCCAGCTCTCGAACCGCGAGCAGACCCGCGTCGCTCGTTATCTTTGCTCCTCTGAATTCGAGCCTCAGTCAGCGGTTGAAAAGCAGCCTGATATCCCCGTTTTTCACTTCACCCGCTGGGTTTTCTCTCATTTGAACCTCGCATCGCCGAAATTGCCCATTCTGGTGCGTACTTCAGCAGTGCAAGCCGGTCCTCCTTCCCCTTTCATATAGAAAATGCAGGTTGAAGAGGAAAGCGAATTTCCTTTTTTGATAGAATAACAAGGAATTTTCAAACAGGCTTTTGCCTTGGATCTTTTTGGGGGGAAGAATGAAAGATGTTATTGTGGTTGGAGGAGGAACGTCGGGTCTTGCTGCCGCTTACACACTCGAGAGAGCTGGGGCCGAGTGCACCGTTTTTGAGAAGGGAGATTTCGCCGGCGGCAGAACCTACGGGTCTGTCAAAGACGGATTTACACTTGACCTTGGTGCTCAATTCCTCTTTACGAGATTCAAAAACACCTTCGACTTAATGAAAAACTTGGGAATCGCTGACCAGTTGGTGAAATTCAAGAATCCAATGGGAATGCTCAGGGATGGAAAAGTTCATATCATTTATCCATATGTCACGGGTGTCTTGAGGCACCTTCCGAGCATGATGAGGTTCCAGCTCCTTTCGAGCAGAGGAAAGTTAAAAGCTTCTAAGTTTGCAGTGAAACTTTTGAGCCTGGTCGATAAACTTGATTTCAATGATCCGCTGAAGGCTGTTGAGCTCGATTCAGTTTCGCTTGCTGATTATACAAGAAAGCATTTCGGTCCTGAAATACTCGAGTATGTAATGCAGCCGGTTGCAAGCGCTTTGACTCTTGGCGAGCCAGAGGAAATTTCCGCCGCTTATGGACTTGCGCTTGTGTGGTATTTCGCTCCTGGTCTTTTTACAACTACGAAGGGAATAGGGCTTCTTGCTGATTGCCTTGCGAAAAGCGTCAGGGACTTGAGACTTTCTACGGAAGTAAAAAAAATTGTTATTGACGGGAACAAGGTCAAAGGGGTTGAAATCGGTTCAGGCAAGAAAAAGGAGTTTATCGAGGCTCGTAATGTTATTTGCGCGACAACCGCTTCTGCTGCGGTGAAATTGCTGCCCGGCCTTCCCGCTTCCGCGCGTGAGGTACTTTCCGAAATAAAGTACAGCGCCTGCACGCATGTGATGTTTGCAACTCCTGAGAAAGTGATGGGAGACCTTTATGCGATAGCGACACCAAGGAAGGAAGGCTTGTGTGGTTCTGGATTCACGGAAAACGCAAACAAGGCGGAGGGATACGCGCCGCCTGGTTGCGGGCTTGTGCACGCTTTTACCTTTGGAAATTTTGCGCGCGAGATGCTCGATATGACCGACGAGGAGGTAATCTCTCAAGTTACACGGGATATCCAGATGGTTGCCCCGAAGTTTCCTGATGAGACAATTTTCACTGAAATATTCAGGTGGAAAGAAGCGGTTTGCCTCTCGAGCCCCGGTCAGATCAAAGCGGTTCAGAAACTGAAGACAGCCCTGCGCCGGTTCGAAGGTCTGCACTTGGCGGGAGAATACTTCGGCATGCCATCAGTCGAGTCAGCGATTTCCTCAGGAATAAGGGCAGGGGGTCAGGTCTTGCAATAACACATTTTGTTTTCAGCCCCTTGTTGAAACGCAAAGCAAAAGGACGGGGGGCTAAAATCTCTGCTGCGATTTGAAAGAGTACTTCTTATTCGATCGAGGAAAAATTCCATTTGTTAGAATGGAGAACGTCAAGTCTATGGTCTTTCTCTTATGACCCACTTCTTCATTTTCCGTCACAGGTGGATTCCTTCCTTGCGCGTATCCCTAACAAATGAAAAACCATCTCTTTGCTCTGCTGGATTTCTTCTAACAGGAGATACAAAAGGCATTTTGCGCGGTTTCTCATCGAAGATGAGTGTATTTGAAAAGAGAAGAACTGAAAATGTGTTATTGCAAGACCTGACCCCATCAGGTGACCCCATCAGGCGAAGGCTTCGGGGATGTCCTTCAGTGTCGCGTATGAAAAGACCGGTCCGTCCTTGCACACATACAGGTGCCCGACGTTGCAACGACCGCATTTTCCGATTCCACATTTCATGCGATTCTCAAGGGTGGTGTATATCTGCTCGGGAGCGAAACCGAGTTTTTCAAGGTTTTGAATCACAAATTTGATCATCACTGGAGGACCGCAGGTTACCGCTATCGCGTTTTCAGGGGATGGGGAGACTTCCACCAGAAGGCTCGGGACGAACCCGACATAGTGTGGCCAGCCTTCTTCCTCGATATCAACCGAGAGATGGCAGCAAGTTTCTTCCTCAGACATGAAACAATCAAGTTCATCTTTGAAACAGAGGTCGCTCGATGTTCTCGAGCCGTAAATCACGGTCAACTCACCATAAGAAGCCCGGTTTGCCCGGATATAGTTTATGACGGGTCTCAACGGAGCCTGACCAATTCCGCCTCCTATTGTTACAATGTTTTTCCCTTCCCATTCTTTTAGAGGGAACGAGTTTCCGAGCGGACCGCGAACAGTGATGGTATCTCCTGACTCGAGTTCGTGAAGAGCGCTTGTTACCTTGCCCATTTTCATTATCGAGAATCTCAAGTAACCTTCTTCGGTTGGAGAAGAGGAGATGCAGAACATTGATTCTCCAACTCCAAGGCGACCAACCATCGCGCACTGCCCGGGTTTGTGCTCCCATGTATCCCAGACTTTTTCATCCTCGAAAGCTGCCTTGAATGTTTTTATGCTCCTTTCTCCAGGAGTCTCATACCAGGTCTCCAGTATTTTTGCTGTATATGGGAGGTATGGGTTGCTTTCGTCCATCATGCTTCTTTTGCCTCCTTGAGAGGAACATTTTTCGCATTATAGAGAATGTCCAGTATATCAATGTTGACAGGGCAATTGTTTGTACACCGCCCGCATCCGACGCAGGCTATTACCCCGAACTTCCTCGGATAATATGAATATTTGTGGCTTATGCGGTTTCTGGTCCTTTCTTTTCGGGTGGGTCGGGGATTGTGCCCGGATGCATGTAAGGAGTACTCCGCGAACATGCATGTATCCCACATCCGCGCGCGCCTTCCATCAAAACCCTCGATTTCATCCTGGATATCGAAGCAGTGACATGTGGGGCAGAGGTATGTGCATGTTCCGCATCCAAGGCACCGAAGTGAATATTCTTCCCAGAAAGGATGGTCGTAAAGGGATGGGAGCCTTTCGGATATTCCCTCGGTATCAATGGAGCGTTTTATCTTGTTTGCTGCCTCGGAAGCTCTCCTCTTGGCTTCCGCGACCTTGCCCTCCTTCTTCTCGAGGATGCCCCCAAGCGCTTCTGCTACCTGCTCGCCCTTTTCGGTAATCGTTTTGAGGAGAACTACTTCTCCAAGGTCAAACATGATTCCATCGAGATTTTCTTCATCCGCTGGTCCACCCCCGACGCTCGCGCAGAAGCAGTTTATGCACGGCTCGAGGCACGCAAGCCCTATTAGAGTTGCGCTCTCTCTTCGGTTTTTGAAATAGGGGTCGGCGTAGTCCCACTGCCAGAGTTTCTCGACAATCGAAATCGCCCTTGCGTCGCATGGTCTTATTCCAAATACGAGAAGTTTTTCATCTTTATCCGGAACTTTTGGCTTGAGTTCATCGCTTCCGGCTCGGTACCTGAAAAGAGTTTCAGTTTGAGGAAAGAAAATCTCTTTCGGTGGCACGTTTGTATTCTTGTAATCGATAGTTGCCTGTGCCTTGCCATCCATCTTTTGAAACCGAACTGTTTCACCGTTCGCCACGGGCGCAAAAACGCTATATGATTCGAGTGCTTTCACGACCTCGCCAATTTTTTCTTT
>JAQUKT010000021.1:6347-25087 GCA_028718945.1 Actinomycetota bacterium
TGGTTGCTCATATTCCACCGCCTCCTCAGAGGATATATTCCTCTGGATCCTGGGGATTGTAGCTTGCAAGAAGCGGCTTTGCCTCCGGGTCAACTCCGGGCTCGTGGTCAAACATCTCCCTTACCTCTTTTGTCATCTTTCTGTTGAGCGTCATTATCGGGATGTTCATGGGGCAAACCCTCTCACACTCCATGCACTCGATACAGCGACCCGCAAGGTGCCAGGCTCGCTGAATATGGTAAACAGTGTTTTCACTTATGTCGGTTGATCTTCTTGTCCACTGTGGTTTGAGCTTTGTGACGACGCAGTCTATGCAATAGCACATCGGGCAAACGTTTCTACATGCATAGCACCTCACGCATTTTGAGAACTGCTCCTCCCAGAATGCCCATTTTTCGTCCGCCGATTTTTTCTCGAATTCGGAAACATCGGCGAACTCATCCTCGGCACGCTTTTCGACTTCGGTGCCAAGCATGATATCCGAAAGAATCGGATTTGGATAACGGCATCTCAGGCACTTCTCACTCAGGACATCGGAGCGCTCAACTTCTTTTCTCTCCCCTCCGAAGTTGAGGGCCACCTTGTCACCTGAGCATTCAGCCTCAACCGGCTCGAGTGATTCACCAAAGAGTTTTTCGGCTTTGCGACGGTCGATTACTCCCATGCACGGAATGCCTAATACTACTATGTTCTCTCTCAAGTATGCGTTTTCAACAAGATGCTGAACAACCGCTCTCGAGTCGCATCCCTTTACGAACACCGCTATTTTTCTTGTGTCTGGCTCCTTGCCCCGGGGAACAGGAAGTTTTTCCTCGAGCACCACGAACGAGGCGGGATTTTGAACACAGGTGGCATCGAATATCAGCGAGTCGGCGTCTTCAGGTTTTCTGACAACTGCTGGTGCCGATTCGTATCCGTACGTGCCCCTTTTCCAGCCAAAGACGCAACGGACATCATCCCTTGAAATCGTCTCTCTCGCTTTTTCTCTCAGGTCCTCAATATCTACCAATTGATTTTCCTCCGCTTGAATTGCTCCATTGGACCGGATTCCTTTGCGCCTTCAACTGCCTTCTCGATAATGTCCTTGAATTTCGCTCCTTCGGACGCTGAAACCCAGCTCATATTGATGCGCCCCGGATCAACGCCGACATGCTCGAGCAGTTTCCTCATCAGGACAAAACGCCTTCGGGCATAATAGTTACCCTCGAGATAGTGGCAATCCCCTGGATGGCACCCTGAGATTAGGACTCCGTCTGCTCCCTGCTGAAGGGCATTTAACAAAAACAGCGGATTTACGCGGCCTGAACACATCACCCTGATGATTCTCACATTTGGAAGGTAGTGCATTCTCGAGGTGCCGGCAAGGTCTGCCCCCGCATAAGAGCACCAGTTGCAGAGGAAAGCGACAATTGTTGGCTCAAAATCCTCGTTCATTCAGTCCTCACTCCCAAAACCGCAATTTGCGGCAGTATCTGCTCGTCCTTGAAGGACTTAGGCTGAATTGCTCCTGATAGACAAGCAGAAGCACAGCTCCCACAACCCTTGCAGAGAGCCTCGTTGACGCTTGCAACATTTACGATATTTCCTTGCCGGTTTGTTTCCACAAGTTCAATTGCGCCAAAAGGACATACCTCTACGCATAGTCCACAGCCCCTGCATTCATCGGCGTTGACAGCAGATACCTGTGCCTCAACCTTTACCTTTCCCCTTGCTATTAGCGTGAGCGCGCTCGATGCCGCCCCCTTCGCCTGTGCTACGGTATCCGGAATGTCTTTTGGTCCCTGGCAGCACCCGGCAAGGAATATGCCATCCGAGGCGGTGTCAACCGGTCTTAATTTTGGATGGGCTTCCAGGAAGAATCCATCCGTTGATTGAGAAAGTTTGAAGAGGTCAATTATCTCTCGCACATCCTGCCTTGGCTCGAGTCCCACCCCGAGCACGACCAAATCGGCTTCATACTCCATTGGAGTTCCGAGGAGAGTATCTTCAACTTTGACGATTAAGGCATGGTCATCGCCCTTTTTGTAAATCTCTGAGGGATTCCCGCGGATGTACCGGATTCCTTCCCGCCTGACCCTGTCGTAGAACTCCTCGAAGCCCTTTCCGAATGCACGCACGTCCATGTAAAAAACAGTTACTTCGGCATCGGGCAGCTTGTCTTTGATGAGGTGAGCCTGCTTTGCAAGGTACATGCAGCACACTCTCGAGCAGTACTCGTTTCCGAGGGATTTATCGCGGGAGCCAACACAGTGGATGAATGCGATCTTTTTTGGTTCGAAGCCTCCCTCGCCTTTCTTGTCGCGCCCTACGATTATCTTGCCCCCTGTCGGTCCGGACGCGGAGACAAGCCGCTCAAACTCGAGACCAGTCATTACATTCGGATTTTCGGCATATCCGTATTCGTGTTTCCTTTTTGCGTCGAAAACGTCGTATCCGGTCGCGACGATTATCGTGCCAACATCAATTTCAAGCAATTCATCCTTCTGGTCGAAGTTCACTGCATCCGCCTGACATGAAGCCTTGCAGGCAGGACCTTCTTTCCCGCATTTACCTTTTGTGAGTTGCAGGCAGCGTTCAGGGTCAATTGTGTATTTTGCAGGCACAGCCTGCGGGAAGGGAAGATATATTGCGCTCCGCATCCCGATTCCCTCGTCGAACTCGGATGGAATCCGGTTGAGCAACCTGCAATTCTCGGCACATATTCCGCATCCCGTGCATTTGTCGAAATCTACGTAGCGCGCTTTTTTTCTTACTGTAGCCTTGAAGTTTCCGACATAACCCTCCACCGATTCAACCTGAGAGTAGGTCATGAGTTCGATGTTAGGATGGTTTGCTACATCTACCATTTTGGGAGTGAGGATGCAGGCGGAGCAGTCGAGGGTTGGGAAAGTCTTGTCTAATTGCGCCATGTGCCCGCCGACCGAGGGAGTTTTCTCAACCAGGTAAACTTTGAATCCCGCTTCTGCAATGTCCAGGGCTGCCTGTATTCCGGCAATTCCACCGCCGATAACGAGGCAGGCAGGAGTCACATCGACTTCCTTTTCCTCCAGAGCTTCAAGCAGTAGAACTTTGGCGACTGCCGCCTCAACGAGTTTTTCCGCTTTCTCGGTAGCTTTGGCTTTGTCCTCGTGAACCCATGAGCATTGTTCACGGATGTTTGCCATTTCGAGATAGTACGGATTCAAACCAGTTTCCGCAAGAGCCTTTCTGAAAGTTGGCTCGTGCATCCGGGGTGAACATGAGGCTACAATTACCCGGTTTAGCCCCTTTTCTCTTATATCGTCTTTGATGAGTGTCTGTCCCGGGTCAGAGCACATATATGAGTAGTTGCGGGAAACGACCACGCCGGGAAGTTTAGAAGCATACTCCGTAACAGCTTCGACATCAACTACTCCTGCTATGTTGATTCCACAATGACAGATGTAAACCCCAATTTTTGGTCTTGTGCTTTCCATAGGTTGCATCCTTTTATGGAACTTTATCCTTTCGTTTCTTTCAACTTCTCAATCAGAGCCGGAACAACCTTGAACAGGTCATCAACAATCCCGTAGTCAGCATACTGGAATATGGGAGCGTCAGGGTCTTTGTTTATTGCCACCACGAGTTCAGAGCCCTTCATGCCGGTAACATGCTGGAACGCGCCGGATATGCCAACCGCGAGATAAAGTTTGGGCTTCACAGTTTTGCCTGAAATACCAACCTGACGGTCCTGTGGAAGCCAGCCTGCGTCAACAACCGCGCGGCTTGCGGAGAGGTCTGCTCCAAGAAGACCGGCAAGCTCTTCCATCATTGGTATGTTTTTATCTTCGCGAATTCCACGCCCGACGGAAACGAGCGTTGCCGACTGGGTTATATCTACCTCACCGACTTGAGCCTCAACATATTCCAGGAATCTTCTTGCTGTTATCTCTACAGTAACTGGGTTTTCTACTTTTACAATTTCGCCCGACTTTCCACCTTCTCCAGCCGGCGCTGCAGCTTCCCTTACTCCGATGAGGTACATCTCGGAGTCTTTGAACTCAACAGCTCCATTTATCTTGCCACCATAATACTGTCGTGTTACTGCCGGTTTATCGCCTTCCATTTGGATCGCGATTGCGTCGGTTGTAAATGGAACGTCAAGCTCGACACCGAGCGATCCTATGAGGTCAACTCCCTGGACTGTGTTTCCGATGAGGACTGTTTTCGGCTTCTCTTTTTTTATGAGTTCGCTTAAGGCAGCCTGGTATGCGCTTGCATTGAAGTTCGAGAACATCACATCATCGACGTAAAGAACTCTGTCAGCGAAGTTCGCGCACCTGTTGGCGAACTCATCGGTGCCGCTTCCAAGAAGAACCGCAGTTACTTTGTCACCCAAATCTGAGGCAAGAGTTAGAAGCTCGAGGCTAACCTCGCGAAGTTCTCCCTGCCTGTGTTCTGCCAGTACAAATACTTCTGCCATTTATACCAGCCCCTTTTCTTTCAATATCTGGGCGAGTTTCGTTGATGTTTCACCCGCATCGCCTTCGAGCATCTCTGCAAGTTCGCCCACTTCAGGAACGGAATACTGTTTCATGACCGCTACCGAGCCAGCTTCTCCAACCATGTCATCGCCAAGCCCAGCAGCGGACAGGTCCATGAGTTTGATTTCCTTCTTGGATGCCTCGCGTATTCCCTTGAACGAGGCATACCTTGGCTCGTTGATACCGGTCTGTATTGTGAGCAGACATGGAATTTCAATTTCGAGCATTTCCATGAGTCCGCCCTCGAGTTCGCGCCCAACTTTCAGTTTTTTCTCGTCAATTACCTCAACATGCTTCACCATGGCGGCATGTGGAATGCCTAACATCTGAGCAAGCGTGACCCCGACAGCGGCAAAGCCATCATCACTTGCCATACATCCGGTCATCACGATGTCATAGCTCAGATCTTTTATTGCCGAGTGAAGAATTCTGGCGGTTGCCACAATGTCTGAAAACGCAAACTTTTCATCAAAGAGCCTTATCGCGGAATTTCCCCCTTTAGCAAGCGCCATTCTGATGACCTGGTTTGCCCCTTCTGGACCAATGTTCACGACTGTTACTTCGCCGCCATGTTTCTCCTTCAAGCGTATGGCTTCTTCGACGGCATAGTTGTCCGCATCATTGATAACAAAACTGAATTTGCTTTCGTCTACCCCTCTGCCTGTGCTGTCAATATGCACTTCGGTATCGGGGTCACTTGTGTCTGGTACCTGTTTTACACAGACAACAATGTTCATACTGCTCACCTCGATTCCTCTGCTCAAAATTTCTTACCAAATTTTTCGAAGAACAGCCAAAACTATATCACCTCGCCAAGAAGCTCGAGGATGTCAGCAACTCTCATTTCCTCCTCAAACCCCTTGACCTTCATTGCATCCTCCAAAGTCAGAAGACAGAACGGACACGCAACCGCCACGATTTCCGCCCCGAGGTTTTTTGCGTCCGCAATTCTCAACTCAGCGAGTCTTTCCGCTTTTGAGCTGGATTCCACCCACATTTTGCCTCCGCCTCCCTCACAGCAGAGGCTCCTTTCCTTGGACCTCTCAAACTCTGCAAGTTCGATTCCATTGATTTTATTGAGGATATATCTTGGTTCGTCGAAAACGAGATTTTTCTTTCCAAGGTAGCAGGGGTCGTGATACACAACCTTTTTGGGGATTTCTCCTTTGAGATCTATTTTTCCATCTTCGATCAGTTCAGCGACTAACTGGGTGTAGTGCATGACCGGGATATTGAGATTCTGATATTCATTCTTAAAAGTGTTGAGACAGTGCGGGGATATCGTTACGATTCGGTTCACCTCGTATTTTGAAAATAGTTCGGTGTTTTCCTCATCGAAGTATTCGAAGAGCCCCTCCTCGCCAAGCCTTCGCGCCTCGCTTCCGCAGTGCTTCTCTTCGTTGCCAATGAAGCCATAGTCCACACCCGCGGCTTCGAGGACGCGTACGAGATTCTTTGCGAGTGGTATTATTCGAGGGTCGTAAGCCGCTGTGCAGCAGACATGCACTAAAACATCTGCTTTTTCTCCCTCAGAGAGAATTCTGACCTTTTTCACCCCTGGAATATCGCTCATCCAGTCGGTTCGTTTTGCAGCAGGCTTTCCCCATGGATTGCCATTGTTGAACATACTTTCGAGAGCGTCCCGGGCAGTTGGCTCTATATCCCCTTCCTCGGCTTTCATGCTGCGAAGACCAATCAGTACCTCAAAAGGTTCAAGGCCTTTTGGGCACCTTATTGCGCAGGTATTGCAGGTCGTGCAGTCCCAGATTTCGGGCTTGTTCGAGAGGTCTTCGAGCTTTTCATCATCTATCGACTCGTAAACGATGCGCCTGACATTGAGTTCTGTCCGAGACGTCACCGGGCATCCGCCGGTACACCTTCCGCATTGGATACAACCGAGCAAATCATACTTCTGAACAAATGTTCCCTGTTCGACTCCCATTTTCGCCCATGCCTCTCCACAAAATTTGGTGCACCCGAAATAGAAGGGTGCACCGCATCTCAAATCCGAAAAACGAACGTTTAGATTTTATACATACACAAAAATGAATGCAAATGTCAATCGATTTTTATATTGAGGGAAACCATAAATCTTCAAGAGACTCAACTTGAAGCATCCTTTCCATCTGCAAAGATGGCCTTTGGAGTAGGAATTACGCAAATTGAGATGTTTGTCCCCTCGCGGAATGCATCTTGTTTCATGGAAGGTTGCTACTCCCAGCGGAAGAACTTGACCGATATCACGAAACAAACGAGACCGACTCCGAGGAGTATCACCAGGTCCAGCCACACCGCGGAAAGGCTGGCCTTGTTTATTGTCACTTCACGGATGGCGTCGGCGAGGTAGTATAGGGGCAAGCACTGGGCAATGATGGCCATTGCCCTCGGTAATATGGTCATCGAGAAGAATATCCCGCTCAGAAACATCATCGGCATTGCTACCGCGCTCCCCATCAACGCGGTGCTCTTGGATGTCCTTGTCAACGATGAGATCATGAAACCCATGCAGATAAACGATGCGCTGCCGACAATCATCGTCACCGCCATGTAGAAGTAGTTCCCGGCGATCTTTACTTTGAATGCGAGAACGCCTACCAGTAGCAGGACTACCGCCTGCAGCAAAGCGAAGATGAGCGTCGATGTAATTGCGCTTCCGAGGAATGCGGGAAGCGAAACCGGGGAAGCCTTGATGCGGCGCAGGATGCCCTTCTCGCGGTACTCGACAATCTCCACGTCTAACCCCATCAGACCAGAGAACATAATTGCCATGGCGAGTATTCCAGGAACCATGTAATCCATGGCACTAAGTTCTTTACTAAACATCTTCCTGTCCTCCACCAGTATCATCTCCGGGAGATCGGACATCCTGGTTGATTGCTTTGCCAGCTCCCTTGAGATATTTCCTAAAATTCCGTTTATGGTCTGGCGGGTAACCTCTGCGGTATTCACCTGGGACTCGTCGATATAGATTCTTACCTTGCCTGGACAGCCAGCTCTTATCGCATCGCCGAAACCTCTCTTTATGGCCACCACTGCATTTCGATTCCCGTCCCGCAGCTCCGATAGTTCTTCCTTCTCGTTACCGCTTTCGACCTTCAGCGGAGCGTCCTTCTTCCTGCTTATGCCTTTGAATACGGAGACGACCATCTCGCTTGGCTTGGAAAGGTCAGTATCAACTACCCCAACATTGAGAACCACACCACTTTGCCTTCCGAAAATGGCGCCGAAGACGAGTATCATTAATATTGGGAACATGAACAACCAGAAGAGGGCCGCTTTTTCGCGAACGGTCATCTTGAAGTCGCATAAGAGCATCTTTGTGAACTTTCTCATGACCTGATGCGCCTCCCGGTTATTCTCAGGAAAACATCCTCAAGTGAAGCCTTTTTCATGTTGACATTGGTGACTTTTGCTCCTTTTTGCTGAGCCAGGGCGAAGATTCCCATGAGTGCCTCCTGTGGGCTGGTTGTCGATATCTCAAATTCTCCCTCAGTCATTTTGATGGAAGTGACTCCGACAACGCTTGCCATGGTAGGCTCATCTGGCGGAGGGCTTCATGTCTCGTTGAAGCGAGAAACAAAAGACACTTTGCTTTGGCAAGCAAGTTTTGGTTATCATCGATTGGGTAAATAACGAATTTCTTGTGAAATGGGGGAATTGGTTGTGGAAGAGCAGCCGCCAAAGGATGAGCGCGCCGGTTACTTCAACAGACTCTTTGCTTTTCTGACCAAAGCGAATGTTTCTTTTCTTCATTCTCAAAGCCCCCAGGAAATATATGAAAAGGCAACAAATATTGCTGTAAGGGATGGGGATGTCCGTCTTTGTTGGGCTGGAATAATTGACGAGAATGATCAGACGCTCGAGCCAGTTGCTTACAATGGAGCAGATGATGGATTTTTGAACTCAGTTCGCTTTTCCACCTTAGAAGTGCCGGATGGCATGGGTCCACCCGGAAGAGCAGTGCGAACTGGACGCCCTGAGGTTTGCAACGACATAGAGAATTCTTCCGACATGCCTTCTCAAAGGAGCCAAGCGCTCAAGCGTTCATTCCATTCTTGCGCGGCTTTCCCATTGATTGTGAATGAGGAAATCATAGGTACTTTGAATTTCTATTCAGAAACTGCCGGGTTTTTCGACGAGGAAAACATGAAGCTCTTCGAGGTACTCACAGCGAATACTTCGACTGCAATTGAAAGACTCAAAGCCGATGAGGAAAGAAAAGCGGCTGAGGAAAACCTGCGGAGAAGCGAGAGGCATTTCCGAAGAATCATCGAAAACACCTCTGACATTGTTTTCATTCTTGATGCAGATGGAGTTGTTAGATACGTGAGTCCATCGATTCAGAGAATGCTTGGATATAAGCGAAGCGATGTCCGGGATAGGAGAATCTCTGATTTCATAGAATCTTCGGATGCGGGGACCCTTCTTTCCCTTCACTCCGAAGTCATCGGCAAGCAGGATGTGGCAAGAGGAGTCATGTTTGGAGCGAGGCATTCAGATGGAACCATCAGGATGCTCGAGGCAGTGTTAAAGGGGTTCAGGGGAGAAGAGAATGAGCCACTGGTTGTAGTGAATGCGAGGGACGTCACGGAGAAAACAATTGCGGATAAGAGGTTGCGTGAAAGCGAGGAAACTTCGAGGGCTCTTCTGAATGCTACCGGAGAGATATTTTTTCTCATTGAAACAACCGGTGTTATCGAAACTTCTAATGAAAGGGGAGCGCGCATTTTTGGCGGACATGCCGGTGAGGTTAGAGGCATGAATGTTTTCGAGAAATTGCCGCCAGACGCATCGAGTAAGTGGCGCGATCGCTGCGAGGAAGTAATAAAAATCAGGAAACCAATTAAGTTTGAGGGGGAGATGCTTTCGCGAGTCTTCGAAAATTCTATTTTTCCGGTGTTTGATGCTGATGGAAATGTCTCACGTCTCGCGATAAACCTTCACGATATAACGGAATTGAGGAAAGTCGAGGAAGCACAAAGTAAAGACAGAGACTTCATAATGGCAGTTCTCAATACCACCGACGCACTGGTTATTGTTCTTGACACGGACGGACGCATCGTGATGATGAACAAAACTTGCGAGGAGACCAGTGGCTTCTTGCTTAAAGAGTTGAGGGGAAGAATTCTTCATGATGTTCTTGCTGTGCCTGATGAGGTGGAACAGCTTGATTTTGCGTTTGAGCAGTTAGCAAAGAGCGGACAAACAACGGAGTTCGAGTTGAACCTGCTGACGAAGGATAAGAGGAAAAGGCTCATCAACTGGTTGGCTTCATCGCTCTATGGAAATAACGGAACTCCTGAGTTTATTATCATGACCGGTATAGACATAACGGAGCGCCGGCTTGCCGAAATTGGCTTGAGAGAATCCGAGGGGCGATACAGGATGATTTTTGAGTCAACACGCTCCGCTCTATGCATTGTTGAAAGTGATGAAACCATAAGTTTTGTGAACAAAGAATTTGAAAGACTGACCGGCTGGGATGCTGAGAGTATTCAGGGGAAGAAAAAAGTTTCAAACTTTATTCTGCCCGAGGATTTGGCTGTTTTCAAAGGCTGTCACAGGAGAGCCCTTTCCGAAGGGCAAATTGAGCCAATTTATTTTGAGTGCAGGATGGGCGATGCAAGTGGAAAGGTTATCCAAACGCTTGGAAGCGTCGGGCCGATGCCGGGTTTGACCTCGATTGTTGTTTCGTTGATAGATATTACTCGCGAAAAAGAATACGAACAGGAATTGAGGGAAAAAGCGGAAAGATTGAGGCATTTTTTGACGGTTGCTTCTCATGAACTCAGACATCCGATAACCGTGATAAAGGGATACGCAAACACCCTTGTTGAATACATGGAGAGCATGCCGGAAGAGATGATCAATGAAATACTCAAGGATATCGATAGCTCAACCGGAAAGCTTACTCATCTTGTAAATGAATTGATGGATGTCTCGAAAATAGAGGAAGGGGAAACCTTTGTTCGAAAGGAAAGGACTGACGTTGAAGCGCTGGTGAGTTCAGTAGTTGAAGAATTCAAGGCTTCCGGATACAAGAATGAGGTTGAGACAAGAATTGGCGAGTCTGTTGCGTCTGCCCAACTGGATTCGGAGAGAATAGGAAGGGTCTTCGGAATGCTCCTTGAAAACGCAGCAAAGTACTCATCCGCTTCATCTCCGATTGAGATTGAAGTTGAAAAAGGCGAGGACTTCATTCTTTTTAGTGTGCTGGACAGGGGAGTTGGAGTTCCTGAAAGTGAAAGAGAAAAGATATTTGATAGATTCTATCAGGTAACCGATGCCCTGCACCACTCCATACCTGGCATAGGGCTCGGGCTGTACATTTCGAGAGAGATCATAACGGCACACGGTGGGGAAATCTGGCATGAGCCGCGTGATGGGGGCGGCTCGATATTCAGATTCAAAATCCCATGCAGTCAGGTTTTGTAATGAAATTTTTGCTGTAAAGCAAACGCTTCACACTCACTTGTTAGTATTGAATGTGCTATCTCTTCTAACTCGGGTTAGAATAAAGTCATGTTTTGTTTTCGTTCACTTAAGAGAATTCTTGCTGCTTTTCTTCTTGTTCTTGCCTGGTTTTGTTGCGGCTGCTCGAAAAGAGAAAGCGCGGAAATCAAAGCGCCAGGATGGAATTTTTCGGGTTTCTCAAAGGCAACAAACAGGTGCGTTACCATTGCCTGTGGAGGTGATGTGAATTTCGGTAATGGTGTTACTCCCGTGTTACTCGGCAATGGAAAAGGATTCCTTTTCGATGACGCACGTTACATTTTTTCTCCCGCGGACGTTGCTTTTGTAAACCTTGAATGCTGTATTGCCTCTTCTGGTTTTCCCGCGCCGGGGAAAGAATTCACTTTCAGGGGCCCTTCCACTTCGGCGGAATTGCTAAAACTGGCTGGCGTGGATGTTGTTTCGGTTGCCAACAATCATGCGCTTGACTATGGAAAAGAAGCCTTTCTCGAAACGACTTCGCACCTGAAAGAGAATGGAATTTTCTGGTGCGGCGGGGGCAGGAATGCGGAGGAGGCATACAAACCTGCAATAATAGAGCGGCACGGAGTGCGAATTGCTTTTGTCGCGTTTTCAAGGATAATGCCTAACGGGTGGGCTGCCACTTCAAAAAGCCCAGGTTGTGCTTCTGGCTTTGATTCTCGCCAGATCGCAAGCGCAATAAAAGGGGCAAAAGCAAATGCGGACTTCGTTGTCGCTTCATTTCACTGGGGAGTCGAGCTTGCGACGACTCCCGGAGAAGACCAGCGTGAACTTGCCCATCTTGCAATTGATTCTGGGGCATGTATGGTCATAGGGCACCATCCACACGTTGTTCAGGGATTTGAGGTTTACAGGAACAGCATAGTAGCCTACAGCCTCGGGAACTTCGTTTTCAGTCCACCGAGGGAAATTTCATCCAGAACTCTTGCCGTCACTGCTCTTTTTTCGCCATCAGGCCTCGTTCAGGCTAAGGTTGTTCCAATGCGAATAATCAACTGCCGCCCTTTGATACTCGATGGGAAAGAAGCCGATCTGTGGCTTTCAACGGTTGCTGGCTATTCGAAAGCACTGGGCACTAAGGTTGATATTCGAAATGGAAGAGGATTTATCGAAAGGCTGGGTAATTAGGCTGTGGGCACTTTTGCTCTGGAGAAGATAGGTTTTTAGAAAGCGTAGGATTTCTTGCGAGATGGTGCATAGAAGCGCTCTTGAGAAAAAAGCCCTGCAGATGGTAGAGAAGCACAACATGCTATTTGGGGGCGAGACCGTGCTTGTTGGAGTTTCAGGGGGGGCTGACTCAACCGCTCTTTTACTTTTCTTGAATGAACACAGGGAAAGTTTTGGCATAAAGCTCGTTGTTTTTCATCTCGACCACATGTTGAGGGGGGAGGAATCCTCAAAGGATGCTCTGTTCGTTCGGGAACTTGCGGACAGGTTCGGGCTGGATTTTGTGCACGAGCGCAGGGACGTAGGGGCTGTTTTGAAAAAGGGGGATTCGCTCGAGGATGTGGCAAGAAAAGTAAGGCTTGATTTGATGGAAAGGTGCGCGGATGCACATGGGGCTTCAAAAATAGCGCTTGGGCACACGGCGGATGACCAGGTTGAGACCTTCCTTATGCGCATCATCAAGGGGGCGGGAATCGGTGGTCTTTCGGCAATTGATCCGGTTTCGGGAAGAAAGATCCGCCCCTTGCTTTCCGTATGGCGTTCCGAGGTAGAAGAGTATCTTCAGGAAAAAGGAGTAAAGCCAAGGTTTGATTCCTCAAATCTTGACCAGTCGAGACTGAGAAATCAGATCAGGGGGAGGCTTGTTCCCTTTCTCGAGAGTGAATTTGGACCTTCCGTGAAGGAAGCGATCATTCGCGAAGTTGACACTATTTCGGAGGACAAGAAGTTTCTTGATTCTATCGTTCGCGACTCATTCGAAAAAGTCTGTTCCGTGTCTCTTAGAGAGGTAAGAGTTCGAAAGGAGATCTTTCTTTCTGAACCGCTTTCAGTCCAGAGGGGAATCATAAGGCAGGCATGGTTTTTGCTGATTCCCGAGGGTCAGAGCCTTTCCTGGACACATACCCGTGATGTTCTTGAAAAGGTTTTTCGTGGGAGTACGGGAGCGGGGATAATGTTGCCGCGGGGAGTCGTGGTCGAGAATGAATACGATGATGTTGTTTTCCGATTTTGTAAAGAGCCCGTGCCAAGCAATTCGGTTTTTCTCGATTCTCCGGGCAGCGTGAAGATGCCGGGAATGGATATGATTCTCTCCGCTTCTTTTGTGAAATTGGATAGAAATAATTTTGGCAAAGACCCTATGACCGAATTTGTCAGAGTTGACACTTCATTTCCCCTTGAAATTAGAAAGCCCGTGCCGGGTGATTTCTTCTATCCGCTTGGGGCACCGGGGAAGCGGAAGATTAGCGATTTTCTCATTGATAGGAAAATCGCAAAAAGGGATAGAATGAGCGTGAGACTGGTTTTGTCAGGCGGGGAAGTTGTGTGGGTGGTAGGACTGAGAATTGATGAAAGATATAAACTGGGGAAACATGATTCCGAGGCGCTGATGCTTGCAGTGAGAAAAATTTGAAGGGAAGGCTGGATTTTTAGCACCAGGGGGCTATTTTGGAAAAGGGAAAGATTGACGAGATCCTGTTCAGCGAGCAACAAATAAGTTTGCGAGTGAGAGAATTAGCAAGGGAAATAGAAAGGGACTATGAGGGGGGAAGCCCGCTTCTTGTTGGCATATTGAAGGGGGCTTTCGTGTTCATGGCTGACCTTGTCCGAGCACTTGAAATTGAGGTCAAGGTTGATTTTTTGGCGATTGCCTCTTATGGGATGTCCACGAAAACTTCTGGAATTGTTCGTATTCTGAAGGACATTGACACGGACATAACCGGACTTCACGTAATTGTTGTTGAGGACATAATTGATACCGGGCTGACCCTGAACTATGTTCTTGCAAACCTCAAGGCAAGAAATCCTGCGAGTCTCGAAGTTTGCGCATTGCTGAACAAAAGGGAGGCTAACAAAATCGATATCCCGGTGAAATACGAGGGCTTCCCGATTCCCGACGTTTTTGTTGTAGGCTATGGCCTCGATTTTGCTGAAGAATTCCGCAATCTTCCCTACATTGCCAGTATACAGCCCCATAGGTAGGTTGACGCACCGAGAGTGTCATTCTGCGCCGCGCCGGCAAGGCTTCTGACCAAGGCGCATGAGGACGTACGTCGAGGGAGCACTTTGAGGCTGGGGTGGACGCGGGGGCGCTCGAATACCGAGGTATCCATGGGATGGTGCACTAAAATCAAAAGATGGCAGAATTTCTTGTTGAGCCTGAGGAGGCATTTGCTAAAGAATCATGCTGCACGCCCGTGTTTCTTAAACGAAAATCCTTAAACGAACAAGCGAAAACTTGGCAATCCCAATCTCAATGCCTGTTTGAAATAAGGGGAAATGAATATTGTTCACAGCCTGGCGACACGCGAATATGTTTCGTGATACTTCTTTGTGTTAAAATTATCAAGGCGATGAGAAAATTGATGAGAATAGGCGTGAGTAATTCATGAAGAAATATGGAAAGACAATAATATTCTGGCTTGTTGTTATTGTGCTTGTTCTCATCCTCATCATAAATCCACCATGGAAAGAAGCCCCCGAGGAGGTCAAATTCTCCCAATTCTTGAACGATGTCGAGGGTGAAAAGGTTTCCTACGTCAAGATATTCAATCGTGACCAGAGAATCGAGTACTTCCGCCGTGGCGAGAAAGACAAGATGTATAAATCCGCATTCCCTTCCAATTTTGATCTTATGTCTGTGCTCAAGGACAAGAAGGTGAGGGTTGATGTAAATCCTCAGTCAGGCGTGAGCGCACTTGCGATAATTGTAAACATCCTCCCGCTTCTGCTTCTCGTGGGGTTGATTTTTATCTTCATGCAACAGATGCAGGGTGGTGGGAATCGCGTCATGTCATTTGGGAAGAGCAGAGCGAAGCAGATTTCAAAGGACATGCCAAAAGTTACATTCGATGATGTTGCGGGGGTTGACGAGGCGGTAGAAGAACTGATGGAAATCAAGGAGTTTCTCGAAAACCCCGCGAAATTCCAGGCACTTGGAGCGAAGATTCCAAAAGGAGTTCTTCTTTATGGTCCTCCTGGTTCAGGCAAGACACTGCTTGCTCGCGCTGTAGCAGGGGAAGCGGGGGTTCCATTTTTCTCTATTTCGGGTTCTGATTTCGTTGAGATGTTTGTCGGGGTTGGAGCTGCCAGGGTCAGGGACCTTTTCGAGCAGGCTAAATCAAGCGCTCCCTGCATCGTTTTCATGGATGAGATTGATGCGGTAGGCAGGCACCGGGGTGCGGGGCTTGGAGGTGGGCATGATGAGCGAGAGCAAACCCTCAACCAATTGCTCGTTGAGATGGACGGGTTCGATACGAAGACCGGTGTGATACTCATCGCCGCTACAAACAGACCAGACATCCTTGACCCGGCGCTGTTGAGGCCCGGAAGGTTCGATAGACAGGTTGTTGTTGACCGCCCTGACCTCGAGGGCAGGAAAGCGATATTGAGAGTGCATACGAGAGGCAAACCTTTATCCCCGGAGATAGATATCGATATTCTTGCCAGGAGAACTCCCGGCTTCACCGGTGCGGACCTTGCGAACATGGTGAACGAGGCTGCGCTGCTTTCAGCGAGGCATAGCAAGAAAGAAATTGACATGGTCGAGACGGAGGAAGCCATTGACAGAGTGGTTGCAGGACCGGAGAAAAAAACCCGCCTGATAAGCAACCGCGAGAAAGAGATAATCGCGTACCACGAAACGGGTCATGCGATAGTGGCACATACTCTGCCCAATGCTGATCCTGTTCACAAGATTTCAATAATTCCACGTGGGCGTTCCCTTGGATATACACTCACTTTGCCTACCGAGGACAAATATCTTGTGACGAGGGCGGAACTGGTTGACGAACTTGCGATGCTCTTAGGGGGAAGGGTAGCCGAGGAGATTGTCTTTGGTGATATCACTACCGGTGACCAGAATGACATCGAGAGGGCAACCAAGATTGCAAGGCAGATGGTAATGGAGTACGGGATGAGCGAGAAGTTGGGTCCATTAACTCTCGGTCACAAACATGAGCAGGTCTTCCTTGGGAGAGATTTTGTTGCGGAGCCAAATTACTCTGATGAGGTTGCGTTTCAAATAGACCAAGAGGTTCACAGGCTGATCGAGGATGCGCACCACGAAGCGCAGAGGATTCTGTCCGAGCAACGAAAAAGGCTTGACACGATTGCAAGAATTCTCATTGATAAGGAAACGATAGACAAACAAGAATTACTCGAACTCCTGGAAGAAGACCCCGAGCGGTGCTACAGGGATTATCTCGAGAGAAAAGAAGCCGAGAAGATAAGAGGAGAAACAACAGAGGAACCCGAAAAAGCAGGTCGTTTGGGAAGAAGGCACGGAACAAAACCCCATCCCAAACCTGAACCAGGCGTTCAGCCCGAATAAGCTTCTTATCATTTTGTCATTTCTCATTTTCATTTGAAAGCCCTTTTCTGGCAAAATATATGCCGCTAATATGTTTTTGCTAATTTCAACGCAAAATAGCCTGAAGATGTGGAGGCGAAAGTGGATAAAGAAAGAATTGAAAAAGCTATCAAGGAGGTCCTCGAAGCAATTGGGGAAGACCCTGAACGCGAGGGATTAAAACTTACTCCCTCGAGAGTCGCGAATATGTACGAAGAAATCCTATCAGGCATGAATGTTGACCCGACAGGCATCCTTGACGTGAAGTTTGCAGAAGAGCATGAGGAAATGATAATAGTGAAGGACATCCCCCTGTATTCTGTCTGTGAGCATCATATGATGCCTTTCATAGGGAAGGCACATGTCGCGTACATTCCTGGAGAGAAGGGGCAGATTACAGGAATAAGCAAGCTTGCCAGGGTTGTTGACGTGCTTTCAAAAAGACTTCAGGTTCAGGAAAGACTTACAACTTCGATTGCTGACACAATCATGGACGGGCTTGGCGCACTCGGTGTTCTTGTTGTCATTGAGGCTGAGCACCTGTGCATGTCGATGCGTGGAGTGAAGAAGCCAGGAACCGTAACGGTAACCTCGGCCGTGCGTGGATTGTTCTATTCAAGCGGGGCCGCTCGTGCTGAGGCAATGTCTCTTATAAGGGAAAGGGAGTAAGTAGATAATCTTGACTTTTGATCTCGAAAAAGGATTCGCACGTTTCAATCCGGTTATTTTGAGTGTGGAGGATTCAAAGCACGCCTCGCGCCTTCTTGAAGAACTCGGTTGCGATTCGGTGGGCGCCTCGATAATGAAGGGAAAGATGAACCATTTTGCTATATCGGTGGAGAATCTCAGTGCGCGCGCGGCAAACATCATCAAGCAGGTTATGCTCTCAAAGGGCGGAGAGTGCGCGACCCCGAGAAACACGATAACAGGGGAGGAAGATCCATCAAGAATAATCGTGATTGGCACACGTTCCCAAATCTCTGAAGCGGCGAAGAACCTTTCATTGCAGCCTTTCAACCTCAAGGAGCTTTCAGAGGTTTTGAAGGAGCTACTAAGAAGGGGAAGCCAGCATAGCGTAAGGAAGGAAATCAGGTGCGCCGATCATACGCTCATCATTGGTGAGCGAACGCTTATCATGGGAGTACTCAATGTAACGCCCGATTCATTTTCTGATGGCGGGCGCTTTCTTGAGACCACTCAGGCATTTGAGTATGCGAGCAAGATGAAAGAGTGGGGAGCAGATATTATTGACGTGGGAGGGGAATCAACGCGACCGGGCTCGGCTCCTGTGGCTCTCGGTGAGGAAATGAGGAGAACAATTCCAGTAGTTGAGAGAATTCGCTCTGAGTTGGACATCCCTGTTTCAATTGACACTACGAAAGCAGAGGTTGCAAGGAGGGCGATAGATGCGGGCGCGTCTATCATAAATGACATAAGCGCGCTCGGATTTGATGGAAGGATGATAGACGTGGCTCGCGATACGGGAGCCGCGGTAATTATCATGCATATGCAGGGAACCCCAAGAGATATGCAGGAGAATCCCATCTACGAGGATGTGGTGCTTGACGTATCGAGATTCTTGAGGGAACGAGTTTCTATCGCGGTTGGGAAAGGGATAGAGCCAGGGCGGATAATAGTTGACCCCGGGATTGGTTTTGGCAAGAACCTCGAGCACAACTTGGAGATAATCAGGCGAATTGATGAATTTCGATCTCTTGGATACCCGATTGCGATTGGCCCTTCCCGCAAGAGATTCATCGGGGAGATTACAGGTCGCGCTGTTGATGAGCGTGTTTTTGGAACCGCGGCTTCTGTTGCTTTTGTCATTTCGCGTGGGGTTGACATCGTGCGTGTTCATGATGTCAGAGAAATGGTTGATGTTGTGAGAGTGGCGGATGCCCTTCAGCGGAGGAGTATATAAGGCAAGGGAAAGGCAGGGGAAAAACAACGGAAATGGGCGGAACACCTCTTGACAGGATTTCAATAAGGGACATAAAAACTTCTGGTCGTCATGGAGTAAGTGATGAGGAGAGGCGAGAGTATCAGGAGTTTTTGGTTGATATCGATATTGACACGGATGCTACTGCTGCAATAGAAAGTGATGATGTTTCAAAAACGGTCGATTACTCGGAGGTGGTCGAGGAGGCAAGCCGGATGGTCGCTGAAGAGAGCTTCAATCTCATAGAGACCCTTGCGTCGGGAATTGCCAATCGTATTCTCGAAATGGA
>JAQUKT010000022.1 GCA_028718945.1 Actinomycetota bacterium
CCTTGCGGGATTCGGGGCTCGGGCGCTTCTTGTTCGTTTCAAGATGAGGGGAGAGAGAGCGAAGTTTGTGGCTTCATTTCTTATATCCATTCTTTTGATTCTTGATGTGATGACTGTTCCTCTACCCGTTTTTCGCGAGAAGGTCGGGGATGAGGTCCCGCGGGTTTACGGGTGGCTTTCCAAGCAAAAAGGCAAAGCGGCATCCGTGGAACTGCCTCTGCCGAGCAACTATAGCAAGTGGCTCGATCTGGAAAGCCAGAGAACATACTATTCGGTATTTCACTGGAAAAAAATTGTAAATGGATACTCGAGTTTTACCCCTGACTATTACAAGGAAGTCCTTCGCCTGTATCAGTCTAACGAGTTTGACCGTCTTCTCCTGAAACTAAAAGAAAGCGGAGTCAGTTTCTTGGTTGTTGAACTCGGAACGGGAGGCCAGAAGTTCAGGACATGGCTTCAAAAGACCGAGTTCAGCGGAAAGAAATTGAAAAGAGTCTCGACGTTTGAAAGTCACGCGGTTTTTCGCATAGAGGGGGGTCAGGTCTTGCAATAACACATTTACCGACCCATTTTCAATAAGGCAAACAGAAAAATGTGTTATTGCAAGACCTGACCCCCCTTAAACCCTCAAAAGGGCGGAATCAATCGCGTTCTCGAGCGCCTTCCTGCTGAAAGACGAAAGCCTTGAACGTTCATTCGTAACGATTTTCTCGCGCAACTTGTCGTCTGTTCGGATAATTTCCATGAGTTCTCCGACTTTCGGAAAGTCTTTTTCCGTGAACATGATTCCCGAACCGCCGAGAGTAAAAGGAATCGCAGTTGAAAGATACGCGACTATTGGAATGCCGAAAGCCATGCATTCAACGCACGGTACCGCGAAACCCTCATGTTCACTCATAGAAAGGTAAACACTCGCGATTCTGTAGTACGAGGCAAGTTCTCTTCTTGAGACTTTTCCGGTCATGAGAACGTCGCTCCACAACCCGAAGGAATCAACAAGCCACCTGAGCTGGGCATCGTATTTTTCAACCCATTGCGGACCAACGAGAATCAGCCTGGAGTTTTCGTTTACGCACTTCTTATAGTAGAAGAATGCTCTTATCACATCCTCGAGGCGCTTGTTGGGAACCCTTCTTCCAACGAAAAGTATGTTAAAGGAATCCCTATATTCCCTTAGGATCTGGCTAACAGGCTTTTCAAGCGTGAGGCTCTCATAATCAACGAATACTGGAAGAACTCCCGTGTTTTCCTCCCTGAACCCCATTTCGACAAGTTCTCTTCGGTTGAATTCGGAATCCCCGAGGGCAAGGTCGCATTCTCTCAAGGAAGGAATAAGTTCGCGACCCTTTTTCAAGAAGGAAGCGACTCCAGCATCGTATGGCTCGAAAAACTGAGGCGGCGTTATGTTGTGATAGACAAGGACTTTCTTGCATTTACTTTCGAGGTACTTCTTGAAGTTTTCGCAGTAGATTGAATAGTGGTATATGAGAACGTGGTTACTATCGGTTATTGGTTGAAGGTTTCCGTCATCAGAAGCGACACTTTTCCCGAATTCATCGAGGGTGTTTGCGAAAATGGAAGTTTCATGACCGAGTGAAGACAGATACCTGTCTATTTCGATGACATGGTTGCTTACGGCGTCGCCGAATTCAATTCTTGCGCAGACCTGCGTTATTCTCAATTTTCTGAAACTCCCAGGGCTTTTAGCAACTTATCTATTACTTTATCCCAGTTATAGTTTTCAAGAACATAGTTTTTACCCTTTAGCCCGATCTTTGAGGCGATTTCGGGGTTCTCGAGAAGAAAAAGAAGGCTTTCGGCGAATTCGGGATAATCGCCGAAAACGAGACCACCCCCGCTTGAACGAACGTGCTCGCTTGTAACCTCACAGTTTCTGTTTACCAGTGCGGGCTTTCCTGCAAGCCATGATTCGAGTAGAACGATTGAAAGGCTTTCGTTGACGGAAGGCTGGCAGAAAGCAAAACAAGCAGCATACGTGTCCCACTTCTCACTCTCACTTACTTTTCCAAGGTCGAATATGAAGTTCGAGGAGTCCGGAGGAATTCTGACCTTTCCCGCGCCTGTCAGGACGAGGGATAGTTCCCCGGGGTACTGGATTGAAAACTTTCTGAAGTAATCAATGAGAAGAGGCGTATTCTTCCCTTCCTCCCTTCTGCCGGCGTATAGAAGAAACCTGCCCCTTACTGATGTGCGGTTGAAGAAAGCGCTGGCATCGCCCTTTTGTTCCTCAAATCCCATTCCAACCACCGCGCCTAACTCCTTTTCTCCGAGAATTCTCGAGGCAAGTTTTTTTTCTCCTTCGCTGTTGAAAATCAGCCCCCTGACGCTCATGAGCATCTCACTCACGAGCGCCTGATGCGCAAATGGCTCATCATGGAGGCAGGGGATAATGAAGGAGCGTTCTGGAGAAATTTGAGAGCCAAAGTATGTAGTTCCAAAAAGATATGGGAGAAATATCAGGTGAGTGTAGTTACTGGATTTCGTTGCGAGGTGACCAAAAAGCTCAGGACTGACCACGACTCCGTCAAGCCAGATGCGCTGCTCGGTTTTGCCTACTTTTTCTCCTGAGGCTATGCGCTCGACTGCCTTTGCGCATGATGGCTCATGGAGTCTTGTTATTGCTGGAAATCTCAAAACCTCCACGCCATTTATGTAATATTTTCCGGGGGGGTATTCATTTTTCCAGGTGAGGTGGTCTATCGCGCAGGTGGTAAGAACGGTTACCCGATAGTTTCTTCTTGCGAGTTCCTCTGCGGTTTTTCTAACGAGGTCCTCAGCGCCCCCTATAACTTCATGACCGTATCTCGGGACTATGAATGCTGGCCAGAATTCAGCCTTTCGGTTTCTCATACTGGTTTATTTTCTCGCGCAGACCAAGAAGGCGCCGCCATCAACGTTCTCTGAGGTGGGTTCTCGAAAACCTGCGATCTCGAGTGCGCGCTCGAGTACTACCGGTGAACACCACGCGGGGGCAGGTCCTGCTTTTGCGAAACCATGAACTAAAAGAGCGAGAAGACCGTCATTCCTCAGAGCAAGATACGCTTTTCTCGCGAGCGAGACAGTTTTTTCGGGTTCAAGCCAGAATGAAAGCTCACAAAACAGAATTGCGTCGGTGGTTCCTTCAGAAAGCTCGGATATGAACGAGACCGGTCTTCTTGTCTCGATAGAAAGTGAGCCGTCCGTTGTTTGCGAGGAAATGCGAAGAACCTCAAAACCCTTTTCTTCAAGCGCTTTTCCAAGGGTTTCGGGGGCTGGACCCGCCAGGACCACGTTTTTCTTTCCCTGCAATTTATGTGTGATAATTTCGGCGAACGATGAGGTCTCATGGATGTCAACGAGCGCTTCCGAGAGAGCGGCAAGGTCTTTCTCGGCGGCAAGTGCCTGCTGTCTTTTTTCAATTTCTATATTCTTCAATGATTCGAGAGCCCTTGCGGCATGCCTGTTGAATGAAGACTGTTCCCTTTGAATTGGACCAACAGCGATTCTTGCCCAGAATCTTGCCAGGCGCTTGAAGAAAATAACGAATGGTTTGAGAAGCCTCTTCTCGGTTGAAACAGGATATGCGCATGTTACATCCCATGATTCGAGCGCTCTTGTGGCTGCGTAATCGAGTTCGGCGATAGGGCGTAACGCACCGAAATTTTGCTCTTCTTCCGGCAATCTTTCCGCAAGAAGAGCTTCAATTTCCTTGGAATAAATTCCAGCCTCGCGTTTGATTTCAACGCGCCTTTCAATTTCTTCCTGAATTGAGTTTGAGCCTATTTCATCTGATTCTATTCGAAAATTTTCAGCCAATTCTCGTCACCATCCACTTAATTATAAACATAATGAATTTGAGAAATGCGATCGACTTTTTGCGCCGGATTCAATTGCTATTTTCATGTTGCGAGTTTAACTCTAACAAGTTTATCGCCAGGATTCAAAAATTGGTAAAAAGGAATCTCCTCACAGGTCAAGCCTTGAGGCTTTTTCTCTAATGCATCACGCAAGGCAATATATGATGCTTTGTGCCACGGAGTCTCAAGGAGGTACACTTCATATCCTTTTTGAAGAAGTTTCTTGATATATTCTATGGTCAGAGATTTTCTTTTCCTTTCAGGAAAGCGTCTCGGCTCAAGTGTTTTTCTCGAAACGATTGCTTTTCCGTATATTGTTGAAACAATTATTGAATTTTCCGGCAGGCCCTTGGCTATCTCTTCAACGTGAAACGCTTGGGCTTTGTATTTGGTTGTGCTCTCTATGTTAAATGAACTGCCTGCAAGCCAGAAGGATTGAGACAAAACAAAAGCAACAAGAAATAGAGTAAGTACTGCTCTGTATAGTCTTCGTCCGGTATGCGAGCGGATGTATTCCAAGGCGTAGGGTACGTAGAGCGCGAAAACAACATATACAATCAGTAAATACCTTACGTAACTCGAGCATATAGTTGGAGAACTTTCTGCCCAGTGATAACCGCCACAGGTATCGTATGTCCATAAGGCAGCAATGATAAACAATGCGAGTGAGAGTGCCCGCAATCTTTCTTTTCTTAACAGACCGAGTCCGATTCCGGCTACGCCTGCGATTGCAAGCGGTGGAAAGGGATCGAAGAGGAACATTTTCGCGTTACGAAACACGCGGGAGAGGTTTGGTTTTATGTCCTGAACAAAGAACCTCTTTCCTATGTTCTCTATGGATATCCAGATCGATTTTTCCGGTTTCTCGGCAACTTCTTCTGCGGCTTTGTCTGTCCCAACTTTTTGGGTGTAGGCAAATGAAAGTGGACTTCCATATAAGGCGTTGTTTATGGCAAGGATGGGTGTCATGAGCAGCAAGAAGAGTAGCAGGCTTACAAGAAATCTCTTAATTCTGAACGAATACCGGAAACGAATAATGATAACCAAACAAACGATGAAAACAAAAAGCACATTTTCATAGCGCATCCAGATTGAAAACGCGAATGAAATGGAACAAAGAAGATAAGAACGAAGTCTCGGGTCTTTTCCATACGCTACTTTCATGAGGAAGTAAACACCTATTACAAACAGAGAAACCCCTGGAAGGTTTGAATACAGCATATTGTTCCAGTAGATTATTGGTGCCGAAAAAGCAATCAGAAAAGTTGAAATGAGAGCCTGCTGTTCGCTTCCAATGAGTTTCACGAGCTTGAAGAAAAAGAAAAGCAGGAGTAGTCCAAAAAATGGAATGAAAAAAAACGGTCCTTCTTTGCCAGCTATTAACCCAAGAGCAACGGCAAAGTAAAGTCCAGGTGCTCTGGTTGGAACGGTTCTATGGTTTATGAAAGACATTCCAGAGTGGGTGAATACTGGATACTCAAATTCGTTGTTCAGAGGCTCGTCATAAACCAGGCTGAAATTCTCCCTTAGATTTTTCCCGACCACGTACGCTTCGTAGTCATCGGGATGGACAAACCAGTTCATTCCTCTCATGTTTGTATAGTTGAAAAGGATGAATGCAGAGAGAATTATCGCAGCAAGGCAAATTCTTGTTGGAGTAAATCGCTTCAAAGTTTCTCTTGTCTCAAACATTTCGCCTTTGTTCTTTCGATTAACATTCTCGAGTTTTGCATTTTCTTTCTTCGAATGAGTTTGTTTTCTCAATTCCTAACTGGCTTCAATTATAAATGGAAAGATGATTCCAAAACAGCGCTAATTTTCCCCTTGTTTGAGGAGGAATAAAATGCTTTGATTGCTTTCTTGCCCATTTATATATGGGCTTTAGTCTTTTGTTGTCCATTGTAAGCCATTAAACTTTTACGTCCTCTCCAGTTTGCTTGGATAATAGCAAATTGGCTACTTTGAACGAGTTAAGCGAAGCCCGCTATTCCCTCTTTTTCGTTGCTACAAGTACATATACTTCTTCAATGCTCTTATCTGGAACGCTCAATCGATGGATGGTGCAATCAAAGCCGAAGTTGTCCAGGATGTCGCAGATATCGAAACCAAATTCAGTGAAAACCAGTGAGCCCTTGCCAAGAGGGTCTTTGTGATAGACTGGCGGCAGATAATGAACAAAGTCTCCATCATGAACGGCAGCTCTGGTCAAGGTTGGATGGCTGTACAGGGGGGTTGTGAAAATGTGAATTCCTCCGGGCTTCAAAATACGGCGAATTTATCTCTGTGCGGTGTATAGGTCGGGAATATGCTCCATTACATCTTCACTTATTATTAAATCCAGGGTTTCAGATTCAAAACTTGAGCACATGACATCTTCGCACCTTATTCCCATTTTTTGCATCCCGCTTTCGATACCTTCTATGTATTCACTTGGGACATGACCGGGAAGTTCGTGAAGCGCCCAGTGTAATGGACCATTCGCTTGCAGCTGCCAGACTCTCAACTTTTGCGCATCCGGGCTTTTCAACCATTCTCGAAGCGATGGCTGGCTTGCTTTTAGTTGCTCCATTATCGCATTCGCGAGGCTTCTGTTACGGGCATTAGAACTACAGGAGCTGCACCAGAAACTGGAACGTGCAATTTTCTCAACGCCCATAAAATAGGTTTGACGACCGCATATACAACAATACCCTTTCCTTTTCTCAAGATTGCGATATTTCAAGAATTCGGTAACGACCTTTCGGTAGAACCTCAGCTTGAGCCCGGGTTGACCAAGTTTTTGCTCGGACTTGATGAAAGCAAGTCTTGAGAATTTCTCGAATTGAGGTGCTCTCAAATCATTTTCCTAAAGTAAAAAAAGTTTCCCATTTCTCCGAACTCCCCTATCGTATCGCTCATAGTATTTTGCTGAGACTCCTAAATCAAAAAAGACTATCAATAACAATTTTTCTACGCAAAAGAAGCACGCCCCATCAACGCACAGCCTGAATGCTGCCGAACTTTCAGCCCCACCTTTTGCCAGCGTATTCCTTAATAAGCCCAATGCTTTTCTTTGCTATCTCATCCCCGGCATAAGGATTTGGAGAATCCCTGAATTTTTGCTTGATTTCTCCATAGTTTACGAGCATGTTCTCTACAATTTCATGAAGATAGCAAGCCTCTGGAGCGAGAAAGTTCACTCCTAATTCGACAGTTTCATGCCATGCTGTATGTTTTCTCAATGTTATGCAAGGAACTCGAGACCAGAAGGCTTCTTTCTGCAGGCCACCGGAGTCAGTTACGACAAGTTTTGCTTGCTTGAGAACCAAAAGCATTTGCATATATCCCAAGGGGTCCCGAATTGTAAAATTTTGGGGAAGTTCGCGAATAAGCCCGGATTTTTCAAGATTTTTGCGAGTCCTCGGATGAACCGGGAAAACAAAATTGATTTCCCTGATTTTCGAAAGCTGTCCAATGATTTCACGTATTCTCGAATCATCATCAACATTACTCTGTCTGTGAAGAGTGAGCAATGCATATTCTCCGGCTATGTTTAGTTCTGGAGAAACTGGCTTTTGCGTCGCGATTCGTTCGCAGGTGAGGAAAGTTTCGAAAAGGGGGTCACCGGTGAGGTGTATGTCTCCTTGCACTTTCTCTCTTTCGAGGTTTCTCGCGCAGGATTCAGAAACTGCGAGCAAAAGACGCGATGAATGATCGATAAGTCTTCTGTTTATTTCTTCAGGCACATCCATTTCCCATTCCCGACAGCCCGCTTCAAGATGTGCGACTGGTATGTTGAGTTTCACAGCCGCGAGGCAAGCGGCAAGCGATGAATTTGTGTCGCCAAAAACGGCGACAATCTCGGGCTTGAATTTCAAAAAATACTCCTCCGCGCGCATGAGAATTTGTGCTGTTTGTGCGGAGTGGCTACCAGAGCCGATTCCAAGATTTACGTTTGCCTCAGAAATACGCAGTTCATCGAAAAAAACATTGTCCATCAGATAATCATAGTGTTGACCCGTATGAACGAGACTGAATTCAACGTCCGGGTCTTTTTTCAGGTTATTGATTATTATGGCTGAGCGAATTATTTCAGGTCTTGTGCCAATTATGTATGCGATTTTTTTCTTTATCATTTGCTTTCCACGCTAAGCGATCAAAATCATTAAGAAAAATCTCTTAGCCCACCAGCATATTTTAACTCATTGTAGGCACGAAACTTGATTTCCATTCTTTCCATGTGATTCTCGGGTTTTTGAGGATGAATATCAGCAATGCTTTGAACCGGTTACTATCTTGTTGCGAGAACCATCTTCACTGATTTATCCTCGAGACTGTTCAAAGAATTGAGGACTTTTCCGACGGAGTAAACGTTCAATCCATGCGATCTGAGCAAAGAAAAGAGTTCGCTCCGCTTTTGCTCATCAAAAACATAAACATCAAGAAGAACTTTCAGCTGCGGAGAATTTTCAATTGTTCTCGAAGCACCCCAAGGTCAGCGCCCTCCACGTCTATTTTGATGAAGTCAACTTTCTCAATTCCTTCTTCTTCAAGAACGCTATCAAGAGTCCTTGTTTTCACAGTGATTGTTTCAGTTCCGCATTTTGACTTGGAACACCTTTTGTTTATTGAGATATACTTCAACCGAATGTTTTCTTGAGGTGAGGTGTGTGAAACCAGAAGTATCAATAGTCATTCTCAACTGGAATGCAAAAACTGAAATTCTTGAGTGCCTTGAATCACTCTCGAAACTCAGTTACTCGAATTTTCAAATAATCGTTGTTGATAATGGGTCAACGGATGATTCTGTAAATGCGATAAAAAAGCGATTTCCTTTGATTAACCTTGTGGAGCTGAGCAGGAATTGTGGATTTGCTGGTGGCAACAACGAAGGCATTAGGTTAGCGCTTGAAATGGGGTCGAAATACGTATTACTTCTAAACAACGATACCATTGTTGAAGATGCCGATTTCCTTGATTCTCTTGTTTGCTTTGCTGAAAGTGTGGCTGATGCCGGGATTATCGGTCCTTTGATACTTTACGAGGATGGGGAAACCGTCTGGTTTGCGGGAGGGAAGCTGAGTGTTTTTTTTGGTACATGCATTCATAGAGGGAAAAGGAGAAGAAAGCATGCTTTCAAAAGAGCGCAGCCTTCACCCGTTGAATATATTACGGGTTGCGCGATGCTCGTAAGAACGGATGTTTTTGAAACTATTGGCTTGCTTGAGGAACGCTATTTTCTTTACTGGGAAGATGCCGATTTCTGTTTTCGCGCAAGAGCAAATGGATATAATTGCTACATAGTTCCAGGTTGCTCAATCAGGCATAAGAAGTCAACATCTGCTGGGACAAAAGGAAAGGACAGGTTGACAGAATTCCAAGCTTATAACCAGGCAAAGGGTGCTGTTGTCTTCGCGCACCATAATCTTGGAAGAATAGAAAGAGCAGCTTTTCTTTTTGCTCAATTTTCTACACGCTTGCTTTATGTGCTGGTTGTCTCTCGATCATTTAAGGTCATGGACAAACATATCTCTGGAGTAATTGAAGCGTTAGGTTCAGTTAGAAGCTCTACAGGATAAGATGGACATTATATATTTTGCAACAACAGACTGGAGAAGGATTTACCAGAGACCGCAGCACCTTGCAAGGGGGCTATCTCGTGAAAACAGGGTTCTTTATATAAACCCGCCCTATTCATTCATAGATATCATTGTAAGTGCGTTACGTATGTCCGATAAAAAGCCTGAATTCAGGCTACGAAAAAGTTTGGTGCATATAAACGACAACCTCTGGGTTTTAACCCCGCCGATCCTCTTTCCATTTTCACACGCAAGTAATTCAATAAACAGGTTGAACTATGGCGTGATCAAAAGGCTTGTAATAAAAACAACGAAAGAACTTGGCTTCAGGGAACCAGTTCTCTGGACATCTTTCCCAACCCACAATATAGTCGTAGGCGATTTTTCCGAAGTGCTTGTGGTTTACGACAGAATGGACGAATATTCTGCGTTTTTCAAAGGCAGAACAAGGAAAATGGTTAGACTGATGGAATCCCATCTTCTCGAGAAAGCAGACATAATTCTTGTTCCTTCTGAAGGATTGATTTCTGAAGGTATGAAAAGGGATGGCAGGTCGCATGTCGTACCAAATGCTTTTGACCCCTCCCATTTCAGGAACCAGGGGCAAGGGCATTCAACAAGGCTTGAAGGTATCCCACATCCGACAATTGGGTTTTCAGGCTATATTGGTAAATGGGTTGACTTGGAGAGCGTTGTTGAAGTGGCATTGAAGAATCCAAACTGGTCTTTTGTATTCATAGGCCCGGTTCACAGGTCAACGAAGGTTTGCGCCGGAGTAAGCAACATATATTTCAAAGGTGCGGTTCCTTACGAAGAAATACCGGAAAACATAAGGAAATTTGATGTTTGTCTGATTCCTCAGATTCCATCTGGCATAACGGAAAATGTTATTCCTCTCAAGTTCTTTGAGTATCTTGCTTGTGTCAAACCAATTATTTCAAGAAAAACATTTGAACTTTCGAAATACCCCCAATTCATTTCACTTTACGAAACCCCATCCGAACTTGAGACTCAAATAAGAAAAGCACTCGAAGGTTTTGAAAAGACGCCGGAGTGGGAGGAAAAAAGACAAGTATTTCTTGAAGAGAATAAATGGGAGAAAAGAGTGGATGACATAATCGGGATAATGAATGAGAAAATTGACCACAGCGCTGGTTGTTAGCCTTCCTCGATTTTTCTTTGCCGTTTAGTTAGTAGTCCTGGGCGATTCTACAGGGAATTTCATAGGACTAATAGATGAAATTGAAGAGAGACACAGGCTCACTTGGAAGGAGTATTAAGCATTTTCTTCTTGTTCAGCAATTCACCTAATAGTTCTGCCTGTTTGTACGCTCTTTTCTTAATCTCAGGAATACGTGCGTTGAGTTGCTCACGAACAATAGACTCGTTTTTGATAAGCTTTTCGAGTAAGAGGGACAGATTTCTTGCATTAACCTGATTGGAACTTATTACCCAGTCATTGTGCCCAAAAATATCCATGTTTATGCCTCTGGATTTTACGCTGTAAGATATAGAAATAGTAGGCAAATACGAAGACATTGCTGCGATAGTGGAATGTGACCTTGCTCCGATGAAATAATCACATTTACTGATTACATATTTTGTTTGCGGGGCGTTGAGATTTGGCGGCATTAGTTTTATGTAGTTGCCAAGCCCGATTACCCGATCATGGAGCTTCTTGAGGTACATCGCATCGTTATCGCTTGGCACACCTTCCCATGGGATGGTGTGCGGTACAAGTAGAACGCCGAAACCCATGGAGACTACATTATGAACAAAGGCGGAGAGCTCGTCGAGCATTGCGCTCGTTTCTTTCTCAGATTTTCGCCTGCTCTGGATATGTGGGCTGAAATTTATACCGATAGTTTTACCATTGCGAGTCTCCGGCCGGAAAGCGTCAATTTCAACGGGCTCCTTGTGAAGAGTAAATGCAGGGTCAGCGACAAGATAAACCGGGCTTTCTACTTTAAGGTCAGAAACAAGATATTCATAAGAGAGCGATTCCCTGACTCCTATCATAGCCATGGATGATAGGAATTCTTTCATGCTTGGTATAAGTTCGGGAATTTTCTCAAAAGGTCCGACAGATACTCCCCACAGCACGACGGGCTTCCCGCTTTCAGCGGCAAATCTATCAATTTTCATCGGGAGGGAAGGTATCCCGTAGTCAAGCGAATAGACATCTCCGCTCAGTGATAAAACGAGGTCAGCACTGAGAACAAGTGACTTGAGCCATTTGGGAAGAGGGATAGGCCAGCTTGTGCGTTTGATGGAGGGCAAAGGAAGGTTTTGAAAGCGTGCCCATAACGGAACTAATTTTGGCCAGTAGGTTGGAACGAAGCGAACCCTTGATTTTTCGTACTCTTTCCATTGTTGTGAGTCTAATTCTGGATGTGAACTTGGAATGAGGAATTCAGAGGGATTCAATCTGTCAAGCAACATTGATATGGTTGTCCGAGCGATTGCTTCGCAACCTCTGTTGGAAAATGTATTATGTACTGAGCAATATACGCGCATCAAAGGCACCTTTGATTGTTGACTCAAGCGTTAGTTGTTTCGCAATATTCGCGTTCTTATTGAACCTGGAAGAAGTTTTAGCATCCTTCTTGGTTCCCTCCATAGTCGGGCTAACCTGATCCGTAGTAGCTTAATGAAATATGGCCACGAATAAGGAAGCATCCTTGCTGCGAATAACCAGGGCGGTTTTTTGCGGTACCTTGGCCATAGTTGCTTACTTTTATCCTGAATGCGGTAGCTGCTTCTTGTGTTAATTCTGTGTTTGCGATAAACTTCCTTTGAAGGCATGGCTTCCGTCCTGCTGGTTTTTTCGCCAAGCATTTTGGCGTAATAAAGGCGCCCCGATATTTGCTTTTTCTTGGACTCAACCGCTCCCCTCTGGCTTTCGATTACTCTATCAATTGGCATTTGTTCAAGGAGGCAACTTTTTTGTTTGTTGCCTTCTTTAAGCAGCCTGTTTATATCTGGGTTCCGAACAATTAGAATTGAGTGTCCCGTAGGGTCTGATTCATACTCAGGCAACCATGCATCCATAAATGTAACATCCGCGAGTTCAGCGAAAACATCCTCACAATAATTGCAAACCTTGCGTTTGAAGTACCCAGAACCGAATGCATGCGCAACTGAGACGAAATATGGTAGTTCCTTCCCCCTTTTGCCTGAAGAACTTACTGCGGTAAACCTGAAGTTGCCTGCCCGTTCTGCCCCCCTTTTGCTTCTATAATTGATGGTTTTCATCTGTCCCACCGGAAGTCCGCTTAAGCGGATGAGATATTCCGTATAGAATCTGTTCGGAAGTTGGAGGCAACAAAGACCGAGCATGTACCTTATGGAATATCCTAATTTCGGATACTTATGAGCGGCAGACCTTAGCGCTTTCAAGGAACATGGAAGCCCAACAATTGCGTATCTTTTGGGGTTTTCTTCATGCAGAATATTCTTTATGACCCCACTCATTTCAACAGGGCAATACTTTGAACCTGCCGCATCACGTATTGAATCGACTTTGTTGAATATCCGATAAGCGAAGAACGAGTCCTTTGACTCACTTTTCGCGACACAGATTACTGAGTCAACAAGATTGTTTTTTATGAGTTCCTCGAGAAGCCAGGTTGCCATGCCTCCCGAGGAGCCTCTTTCTCTATGGCCATTTGTAATAGAATAACCAACATAAGTATCCAGGTAGTAGCCCAGGAGATCGTCCCTTGAAATTCCTTCAATCCCAGAAAACAGCCCCTGGGCGATCTCGTTTGCGTTATTAGCTTTGTAGCTAAATGGACATATCTCCAAGCATATTTCGCACCTTTGGGGACATTCCCCCAAAATCTGTGGAGCCAAATCACCGTTTTCCTTGTATGTCATTGTTAGATTTTCAGAGGGGCAGCAACCAGAGCATATTCCGCATCCCATGCATAACTCATTTTCTGCGATTTCTGAAACGATGTTTTTGTTTCCCATATCCATTTCTTACCTAAATCATAATGAGGTATATAATTTTGAGTCATTATAACATCTTAGGCATGCTTTCGATGTTTTCTTTGTTTTATTGTTTCGCGCTTTAACGAATTTTATTGACTTATGCTTGTACACTTACCAAGAATAGTTGTTTTTTGATTTGTGTCTATTGTGCCTAAGAAGGGGTAAGGTTTTTTTATGTTTTCTCTGCGAATAGGCGATTTTACTTTCAGGATCATGCATCGTTAGTGATATTATCCATATCCTGATGGGTGCTCGCCTGAATGTGAGAGTTAGGGGTATTTTTTGGTGAAGAATATTTCCGTGTTTCTTGTGAGGTTCAAAAGTCGCGCAAGAAGGACCAATGGAAACAGACAACTATTTTGAGAGGTCCCTGAAGGTCATTGCGAAGGGCAGCTTCTTAGTTTTTGCTGGTCTTGCTCTGTCAGAAGCGCTCGGTCTTGTGCGGCGCATCATCATCGTAAGGTCACTCTCAGCCGTTGACTATGGTTTATTTGCCCTTGGAATGTCAGTGATAAATTTTGCGATAATAATCAGCAATCTTGGAATGGAGCAGAGCTCACAGCGATTTATTGCTTACTACAGGGGAGAGAAAGACTATTCATCTGTTAAAGGAACCATAATTTCAACTTCTGTTATCAGTGGGGTTTTGGCAATAGTCATCATGGTTCTTTTGATGTTGACGTCAGGCGTCATTTCCTCATTCTTCAAAAAACCGGGCCTTGCTCAGGTTCTTCTATTGCTCGCTCTGCTTGTGCCCCTGTACAGAGCAATAATGCAGGTCTCATCGGTATATCAGGGTTTTGAAAATACTTTTCCAATGGCATTTTTTGGCGGGGTTGAACTGAGTTTTGCCCAGACGCTTCTCGTTGCGCTTTTTGCGTTGCTCAAAGGCGGGCTTAATGGGGTAGTTCTTGCGGTGATCTTGGGGCATGCGTTTACCGTTTTGCTGCTTCTGCCTTACATAAGAAGCCATATGCCACATGAGACAGACGGGCTGAGACCGTCCTTTAACCTGAAAAGACTTCTTTTTTTTGGTCTGCCAATCTCGGTTCAGTCATTGACCCAGAGCGCAATCACTTATACCGATACGATAATACTTGGCTATTTCGTGGTCGCAAGCCAGGTTGGATTATACAACGTCGCTACACCTATCTATATGTCGCTTTCAATTTTTCTTTTTGCGGTTGGCTACATTTATGTTCCTGTGGCATCGAGGATGATTGGTGAGGGAAAGCAAAGCAAGTTACGCTCTCTTTACAGAAGCGTGACCAAGTGGCAGTTCATGTTCACGCTGCCCGCTTTGCTTCTCTGCTTTTTTTTCCCATCTGAATTGATAACGCTTCTCTTTGGCGCGAGATATACAAAAGCCTCTTTTGTCCTTCAACTTCTACTTGTTGGTGAACTTTTCAATACGATTCTTGGACCGAATGGGAATACGCTTGTTGCTTATGGAAGAGCGACTCTCGCGATGGTTTATTGGGTTTCTTCCGCTCTTGTGAATGTCTGCGGAAATTTGATTTTGATTCCGAGGTTTGGAATTACGGGCGCGGCTATTGCAACCGCGGCTTCTCTTTGCTTTCTCAACTTTCTCTGCTCCGTTAGTATCTTTATAAACTACAGGATTCACCCATTTACTTTGAACTACGTGAAACCTGTGCTTTCGAGCGCATTTGTGGCTTTTTGTCTTTACTATCCAATGAAGCTCGGGTTGAATGTTTCTAAATTTTTCTTTTTGCCTTACTATCTCCTGCTTGTTGGAGTGGTTGTCTTAATGGTCATTATCACCCATAGCATTGAGCCAGTTGATGTTGCTCTATACAGGGCTATTCGAATGCGTTTGGGGTCAGAAATGAAACGTTTTATGCTAAAGTAATTTGTCCGCAAGGGCACCTGGAAAACTTTGGCGAAATTCAGTTGTGTTGGAGAATCGGGGTATTATTATTACGTTATGAGAATTCTTCTTACCGGCTCTGAGGGTCAATTAGGATATGATTTCCAATATGTGTGCGGGTCAAGACACGAAGTTGTTGCTCACGACATCGACCTCGACATAACGGATGGAAAGCGGGTGCTCGAGCGCGCGAAAGAGGTCAGACCAGACATAATTGTGAATGCTGCCGCCTATACTGATGTTGACGGGGCTGAATCAAACGAGATTCTTGCGTATAGAGTCAATGCCCTTGGGGCGTACAATCTTGCTTCAGCCTGTTTAGAACTTGACATTCCGCTTCTTCATATTTCTACGGACTTTGTATTTTCTGGAGAGTCAGATGTTCCATATACCGAATTCGATTCCCCGGCTCCCCGTGGCGTTTATGCGAAAAGCAAGTATGCGGGAGAGTGTTTTGTGAGAATGCTGCTGAGAAAGCACTTCATCGTTCGCACCTCCTGGCTTTTCGGGGTTGCCGGGAAAAATTTTGTGAGGACGATGCTCAAAGCAGGGAATAACAACAAAGAAATCAATGTTGTAAATGACCAGAGAGGTTCACCCACTTATTCGCGCGACCTTGCCCTAAAACTATTTGAGATTATCGAAAAAGGGATTTTTGGAACCTATCATGTATCAAACACTGGAAGTTGCACATGGTTTGAGTTTGCGAAACAGATATTTGAAATTGCCGGCGTTGACATTATTGTGAATCCTATTACTACAGATGAATTCAAAAGTCCTGCGCCGCGCCCCGCGTTTTCAGTAATGAGAGGGCTTTCACTCGAGATGTGGGGCTTCAAGCCTCTGAGGCATTATAGAGACGCGCTTTGTGATTTTATTTTGAGGGATCTGCCATCTTACAAGGGAAGCGAAAAATGAAATGTCTTCATGTAGTCCAGAGGTACTGGCCTGCTCTTGGAGGGTCCGAGAAGTTCATGATTGAAATAAGTGAAAGACTTGCATCCGAGGGTCACGAGGTTACTGTTTTTACAACCGATGCCATTGACATCCAGCATTTCTGGCTCAGGGGAAAGGAAAAGTCTCAGGTTTTTTCGGAGAGAAGAAACGGAGTGGAAATAAGAAGGTTCAAGGTGAAAAAATTTCCCAAGCACCCGCAGGCGCTAAAGGTTCTTGGCAATATTCCCGGTCTTGGCGCAAAGAGTTTGTTTTCATTTCCATCCCCTCTGGTGCCGGGTCTATTGTGGCAGATGTTTTCTTCCGAGAAATTCGATATTGTTCACGCGACTGCCTTGCCTTATGACTCCATAATCTATTCTGCTTACAGGATTGCGAAAAGGCAGGACGTCCCATTTTTGGTTTCGCCCTTTTTTCATCTTGGCGAGTCAGAGCGAGATGATGTGAGAAAGTACTACACGCGCCCGCATCAGTTGAGGCTTGTGAAAAGCGCGAAGACTATTTTTGTTCAAACAACTATTGAGCGCGATTTTCTAATGATGAATGGATGTCCAGAGAACAAAATGGTTCTGTTAGGGATGGGCATAAATCCGAGCGAACTCGAGGGAGGAAGAGGAGAAAGATTCAGGGAGAAGTATGGAATCATTGGTCCTGTGGTTTGCTATATTGGTCCAAAGACATACGACAAGGGCGCTTTTCATCTCGTTCGCGCGATGGAATCCCTGTGGAAATCGGGGGACCCTTCGACCCTTGTTCTTGCCGGGACCGAAATCGAGGATTTCCGAAGGTTCTACGGGAAGCTTCCCGAAAATGTCAAATCGAAGTGCCTGATATTGGACTACATTGACGATAAGGACAAGATTGACCTGCTTGATGCATGTGAACTCCTTGTTCTTCCCTCTCGTTCCGACTCGTTTGGGATAGTATTCCTCGAGGCATGGTTTTATTCCAAGCCAGTTGTGGGAGCAATTGCGGGAGGTATTCCGGGAGTAATAAGGGATGGAGTGGATGGTTTGCTGGTTCCATTCGGGGACGAGAAGGAGCTTGCGCTCGCGATAAAGAAGATACTTGAAGACCGGGAACTTGCGATAAAGCTTGGTAATGCTGGTAGAGAGCGCGTTCTCGAGGAATTCACCTGGGATAGAAAATTCGATATTATTCATAGCCTGTATATGAGGCTTGAAAAGGAAGGGTTTTGAAGAAAGGGTATGACGCCGAACAGGTAATGGAAGCGGTGAACAGGGCTATTTCCGCGCCGGACACTCTACTTTCTCAATTCTGGAAGGAAACGAAGTCGGAGGCTCCAAATCTTTCGTTTCTTTACCCGCCTCACTCGCGCTCTCTGCAAGTGAATGTCGATCTGGTTAGCAGAAACTGGGAAATCGAAGCCGATTTTCCGATTGGCTCGAGGAGGAAGTTTGTTGGGTCAATTGTGGTTATTGTCAAGAAAGCAGTGCGTGCTTTGACACAGTGGTACATCAACCCGATAGTCCACCAGATAAGGAAATTCAACATGCTTGTCACAAGGGCTATCAACGATGTCGCAAATAATATCGAGGACCTCGAGGAGAGAGTTTCTTCTCTTGAGGGGGAAATTGAAAAATTGAGGCAGGACTTGAATGCCGGAAAGAAAGGTGAGGAAGAATCCAAAAGGTGAGAGTAGTCCCTGTAAGCGTAATAGTCTTGAGCTGGAACGGCATTGACTTTACCAAAAGATGCATTGATTCTCTTCTGACCAGAACGAAACACCCCGATTTCGAGGTTATTGTCGTAGATAACGGTTCGACAGATGGAACACTTGAGTATTTGAGGGGGACTTCCGGGATAAAACTCATAGAGAACAAGGAAAACCTTGGCTTTGTGAAGGGGAACAATGTCGGTATATTTTCGACTCAAAGGGATGTTGTTCTACTCAACAATGATACCGAGATTATCCAATCTGATTGGCTCGAGAGAATGCAGAATCTCGCATACTCGGCGGAAGACATCGGGGTAGTTGCCCCGAGGCTCGTAGGAGAAGACTTAGAGCTCGTTCACGCGGGCACGTATATGCCCATTCCCAGTTTCTGGGGGCAGGAATATCCTGCTGGCGAGAAGGATATCGGGCAGTATTCCCGCTCGAGGGAGGTCGAGGGGGTAATTGCGGCTTGCGTTTATATAAAGAGAAGCCTGATTGAAGAAATTGGTCCGTTAGATGAGGATTTTTTCTCTTACTATGAAGACACGGATTATTGCTTGAGAGCCAAAGCACAGGGATATCGTGTTTTTTGTTGTGGTGATGTAACCGTTAAGCATGCTGAAAATGCTTCCACAAACCTCAACAGAATGGATTTTTCCGCTACTTTCAGGCGCTCGAGGGAAACCTTTCTCTCGAAATGGAAAAGTTATTATGAAAATTTTTTCTCACGAAAACTATCGTGGCGGTCATGTATCTCCGGAGATGATTTCCTTTCCATCGCGAGCCGAAGTGTTTTGAAGGAACTCGAGAAGAAGGGCGTATATCTCACTCTTTCTTTCCTCGAGGGAGCCGAGAAGGCTGAACTGGATGATTTCAGGATAAATGACATGAAGAACAGGGCTGATGAAAAAGATTCCCCCTTGGTGACCTTTGCGCCCTGCGAGAGTCTGAAGCCCGAGGGGACAAGGGTCAACATAGGATATACTTTCACGCCCTACCTCAGATTCGCCCCTGTATGGATATCCGAGATGCAAAAGATGGACGAAGTGTGGGTTACGAGTGAATTTCAAAAAGAAGCGGCAATTTCTTCAGGACTGAGAAAAGAGGTCCATGTGATTGAACCCGGAGTTGATCCTGATTACTTTCACCCTGATATCAAAGGCTATCCGCTCGAGAACAGGTACGCCTTCCTTTCAATTGCCGACTGGAACGACATGTACGCCACTGAATCCCTGCTTAGAAGTTTTACCGATGAGTTTGGCGAGAACGAAAATGTAGTGCTCATTCTCATGGCAAAGAGTGAAGGCGGGGGCAGAATAGAGCACGAAGTCGAAGGAATGAATTTGCCTCTTCACAGAGCACCGATTGTTTTTGTGATTGACCAGGAAGTTCCCTTCTATCAATTGGGGGCAACTTTCAAGTCTTCAGATTGCTTCGTTTCGGTTGAAAGGACATCCGAGAACGCAATTTTGCCGAGACTCGCGCTTGCCTGCGGTGTTCCGGTTGTTCTTCCACGCTTTGGCTCTGCCGGTTCATTGATAGATGGGAAAGCGGCATTTGGTTACGATGCAAGAGTTGTTGATAAGTTAGGAGGTCTTGGCATTGCGGAACCAGACAAGTTTGCCCTTGGCTCAGCCCTCAGGAGTGCTTTCGAGAACAAAGGGGCTGCTTGTGAGGCAGCATTTGAGTTATCGGAGAAAATAAGAAGCGAACTTAGCTGGGAGATAGTTGCGGAAAGGATAATCAAAAGGCTTGAATCCCTGGGTAAATAAAGTGCTTCCAACCCGGTCGGTTTCTACTCCTCTCACGGGAAAATGGAAAGACTTCAAGGTTTGGTCTCGAATATTTCTCGCATTGATTCTCGTATCCGCATTCGCGATTCGCGTTTATTATTTTTCATGTCACACCGTTTACACAACTGACAGTTACTATTATCTGACGCTTGCGAAATCGTTGCGTTCCGGAACTGGTTATGCAGTGCGTGGGATTGCGCACAACAAGTATTTCCCTCTCTACCCACTTCTGATTGCTTTTTTCTCGATTTTCCTGAGGAATTATGAGTGGACTGCTGGAATCTTAGCGGCGCTCGGCGGAGTGATTTCCATTCTGTTTGTTTATCTCTTGGGGAAAGAGTTGATGAGCGAGATAGCGGGTATTATTGGTGCCGCGTTACTTGCGTTTCATCCGGTTTTCGTCCAGTTTACATGTTTCCCCATGACAGAAGGAGTTTTCACCGCGCTGTTCACCGGCGGGCTATACTACTTTTTGACCGGCTTCACCAGGCGCTCTTTTAAGAGAAGAGTTGCGGGGGCAATCCTTGGTGGGCTTTCGCTTGCTACAAGGGTCGAAGGGATACTTTTCCTGCCGTTGGCACTTCTTATAATTCTTATGTACAGCAAAGAATACGACTTTCGTTTCCGTGAAGTGCCTGTTCTTTGTGTCCCTTACTTTCTTCCCGCTGGGCTTTTCTTCTTGAGAAATATAATTTCAATAGGGCGGCTTTCCGCATATACGGCTGAGTACGAAGCAACAAGCGCCATCAATGCGAGGCTCATGTGGCAGAGAACAAGGCTCCTTGCCTGGAATACCCTTTATGACAAGTATCTATTTTATCTCGGCTCGGCAATGGCTGTTCTTCGGAAAAGGAAGGCTTTCTTTATTCTATTCGGGTGGTTTTTTCTCTTTGTCGCGTTTCACGTTTTCTGGTATTACACCCACCCAAGATTCCTGACCCCGGCGCTTCCGGCTGTTTGTCTTTTGGCGGGATACTTCATTGCGGAGGGAGCTCAAATTGTCTTGAAAGAATTCACAGGTGATGGATGGGTAGGAAGGATGTTTCGGAGACATGGCGGACTGGCCAAAAGAGAAAAAAGCATGTCTTCGGAATCTACAACACTAATGTTCCGAATAGTCAGATTTTGCGGGCTCGCTTTGTTTGCTTTGATTTTTGTGGGATTTATGTTTCAGAACATAAGAAATAGCGAAAAGGAAACACGCTGGCAGATAGACACGATGGCTGGGGATATGGGGGGAAGAGGGATAGTTTACGCTGTTCAGTATCTCAAGACCCACGGGGGAACTTCTCAAACTGTTGCGACAACAGTTGGACCGTATTTTGCTTGGGAGTATGGCGGTCCGGTTCTTTACACAAGGGATGTCCCTGTGGCAATTCCATTTGAGAAGGCAGACGTGAGCCCACCTGACCTCGTGAGAAAGCTTTCGAAAAAGGGCGTAAGGTTTCTGATTTTGACCAATGTATCCGGAGGGAAAGAAGCACTTATTTTCCCCGGTGTTCCCAAGGACGTGAGGATTGAACTTGCCCAGGCTAGAGTAGAACAGGATGAAGTCAATATGCTGAAACTTGTAAAATACTGGAATGAGTACTATCCGGGAAGGAAAGGTTCGAGAATTTTTGTGGCAATATTTGAGATATTAGCCGGTCGTTAACATTGTGTTGTAGTGAGGGAAATGCTTGAAAAACTGAGAGAACTCATCAACCACAGAGAACTTCTCTGGAATATGACCGTGAAGGAGTTGAAGGTCAAGTACAAGAGGTCAGTTCTTGGTTTTCTCTGGTCTTTTGCGAGTCCGATAATCATGCTTGCGGTATTTTCGGTTGTGTTCACAATACTTGTTCCTTCGGAAAACATGAAATGGTTTGTTGTTTATCTTATGGCTGGTCTTCTCCCTTGGCTATTTTTCGTGAATTCACTCATGCAGTCAGTGGGAACAATAGTTGGAAACGCCGCACTTGTGAAGAAGGTCTATTTCCCAAGAGAGATACTTCCTTTGTCTGCGGTTGGAGCGAACATTTTCCACTTCCTTTTGCAGTTGCTTGTGTTTTTCGTTTTTCTACTCCTGATTGGATGGAAATTCTCAATCTGGTTTCTTTGCTTCCCCCTTCTTGTGTTACTCGAAGTTCTATTTACAACCGCAATTGCCATATTTGTATCTGCTGCGAATGTTTACCTGAGAGACATTCAGCATTTTGTTGAAGTTCTTACCATGGCTTGGTTCTGGATAACTCCAATTGTTTACCCGGTAGGGCTTGTCAGGGCAAAACTTGCGCCCAATGGTCTAATGCCGGTTTATCTTTTGAATCCGATGGCTCACATCATACTTTCGTGGCAGTACATCATTTACAATCCACACAGGTACGCGCCTATGGCTGATGTCGCTTATGTTTCTTTCTGGGGTCTTCTCGGAACCGGGATTGGATCGGCTGCTCTCTTGCTTGGTTCTTGCTATTTCTTCATGCGGATGGAGAGAGGGTTCGCTGAACAGATTTAGGGCTTTTCTTGGTGATATTGAACAGGGGGATTGAATTGGAATATGCGTTAGAAATAAGAAATGTATCAAAAATGTTCAAGCTTTATCACGAAAATGTGAAAAGCCTAAAGGAAAAGGTGCTCTTTTTTGGAAGGCGGGGATATGAGGAATTCTGGGCATTGAGAGATATCAACATAGATATTCCCCGTGGCGAGACGCTCGGCATAATTGGCGCGAATGGCTCCGGTAAGACTACTCTACTGAAGTGCATTTCGAAGATTTTGTATCCCACCAGGGGCAACATTACCACGCGCGGCAGTGTTGCCGCACTGCTTGAACTCGGGGCAGGTTTCCAGCCCGACCTTACCGGTAGAGAGAATATATTTCTTAATGGTTCAATCTTGGGACTTTCAAAAAAGGAGGTTGAGAAAAAGTTTGATGGAATTGTGGCTTTCGCGGAACTCGAACATTTCATTGACAATCATGTAAGGAACTACTCGAGCGGTATGTACATAAGGCTCGGGTTCTCGATAGCGATAAGCG
>JAQUKT010000023.1 GCA_028718945.1 Actinomycetota bacterium
GCCTGCTCGTCGCGCTCAGCTGAACCTGGGGCAATCTCCTTCTCGGCAAACTCAACAACGCTCTGCTTGAAAAGCAATTGTTCCTCTGTGAAACTGAAATCCATTCTGTACCTCCTTTTTGCTCAAAGACTCAATCGCTCACCATTTTTCCACGAATTCGCGAAAATATGAAAGAAATGAATACTCCGCAAGCACGCTTTGCCTCTCGAGATACTTCTCCCGAAGGAACTTCATGTCCCTTGAGTTTCCTTTTATTCCCTCGAGTTCAATTTCTTTCAATAGTTCCATGCTTTTGCTCTCGAGTTCGGCAAGTCGCGCATGGTAATCAGGAATGAATATCGCGACAAGGCTCTTCCCCTCGTAACGACCGATGGTCCCACATCTTCCACACCTGTACTCCCCGGATGCCGCCTCGGCAATCCCTTCGAGTAAAGACCCACAAAGCGGGCACTTTCTGTACGATGGGGTCAAGTCTTGCAATAACACATTTTTTCACCTATCTTGTTGGAGCAAGACAAAAAGTTAGGATGCTCCAGTCATTTATTGCTCTTTTGTATTATATCAACATCAGATGCATAGTTAGAGCGCGAGTGTTAAACTAAGAGACATGCGAATGAGAACAAGGGTCGCCCTCGTTGCCGGTAAGTTATCGGGAGGAATAAGCAGGTTTTTGAATATCGGCGGTGGCTCAACATTCCCAGGTCGGGTAGCACGATTCTTTGACTCGGGCTTCGTTCACCAGATTGAAGGAGAGCTTCCGAAAGGAAGTATTCTCATAACAGGAACGAATGGTAAAACAACCACTGCTACTCTTCTTGCAGACATCCTTGATGGTTCAGGAATAAAACCGATTCACAACAGTACAGGCGCTAATCTCATGGCAGGCATTGCATCAACGCTTGTAAGGGAAACTGACCTTTCGGGTAAGCTCTCAAAAGAAATTGCCGTTTTCGAGGTAGACGAGGCAACTATTCCCGAAGCCGTGAAGGAAACAAACCCCAGGCTCATACTCGTAAACAATCTCTTCAGAGACCAGCTCGACCGTTACGGAGAGCTCGATACTCTCGCAAAAAAGATGAAAGAAGCAATAACAAAAGCTAATTCCGAAGTAAAAATAATTCTCAACGCTGACGATCCGCTTGTCGCATCAATTGGAAGCGGCATCGAGCATGACGTCTTTTACTACGGAATTGAAACTCCAAGGTATTCCAAGAGAAAAATGGAACATGCAGCAGACAGCAAATTCTGCTCATTTTGCGGGGCAAAGCTGCGCTATGACTTATACCAGTTCGGTCACCTTGGAAGATACCATTGCGTTTCGTGCGGCTGGGAAAAACCAGAAACATCTGTTTCGGCAATCGACCTCGAAACTACCGGAATGAACGGCACGATTTGCATGATCAGATCCCCTAAAGGGACCATCAGGGCAAAAATCCCACTTCCTGGTCTCTACAATATCTACAACGTTCTCGGCGCTTTCTCTTGCGCGCTTTGTCTTGGCATTGAACCAGAAGGAATAATCGATGCCATTGAGAATTTCAGGGCAGCGTTCGGCAGACTCGAGGAAATCAAAATCGGGGAAAAGAAAATCCTTATGATACTTGCAAAAAACCCGGCAGGGTTCAATGAAGTCTTGCGAATGCTTGCAGAAGAAGATCAAAAGATGGATATCATGCTTGCCCTGAACGATAATATCGCAGACGGACGAGACGTTTCGTGGATTTGGGATGTTGACCTCGAGGTCATGGCTGGAAAGGCAGGAAAAATATTCTGCTCGGGCATTCGGTCATGGGACATGGCTCTGAGAGTTTCCTATGCAGGTCTTCAAGAAGAGTCGCTTGTGTGCGAAAGCGACCTCTCGAGTGCGCTTGATATAGCACTGAAATCCATTCCACATGGGGGAACCCTCTTCCTCATTTCGACTTATACGGCAATGCTCGATATCAGAAAAATCCTTGCGAAAAAGGGCTATGTCGCTCAGTACTGGGAGATGTAGGGTGTTCTTGAGAATCTGCTGGCTTTACTCTGAACTTATGAACATATACGGCGACCGTGGCAATGTCATGGCGCTGGTAGAGCGCTGCCGCAGGCGGGGTATTGATGTAGAGGTTGAAACACGAAACTTGGGGGAACGAATCGAGCAGGGAAGATACGATATATTCTTCATGGGTGGCGGGCAGGACAGAGAGCAATTGGCGGTGGCAAAAGACCTCTGCGGGAAAAAGGGCGAGATCATAAGAGATGAAATCGAGAACGGGGCATCATGTCTCGCGATTTGTGGGGGTTATCAATTGTTTGGAAAATTTTATAAACCTTTCGAGGGCGATGAACTCCCGGGAATCGGAGTCTTCGATGCCTACACGATTGCAGGCAAGAAACGCATGATTGGAAACGTGATTGCTCGCTCACAATTAGGAGGGAGAAGCGGTCTTCTCATCGGATTCGAAAATCATTCAGGAGAAACATACCTCAGCGAAAATATAAGTCCCCTCGGAATGGTGGAAATCGGAAATGGAAATAATGGAAGTGACGGGAAAGAGGGGGCAATATACAGGGGAGCGGTCGGTAGCTATCTTCACGGCTCGCTCCTTCCGAAAAATCCTTCAATCTCCGACTTTCTCATTGAAAAAGCCCTTTTAAGGAAAGGAAGCCTGCTAAGCTTCACGCCTATCGATGAGTCAATTGAAGAGAACGCTCGCGCTCAGGCAATTGAAAGGGCACGAAAATCACATTGATGTGTTAGAATCCAAAAAGGGCGTTTAGCTCAGTGGGAGAGCGCTGCCTTCACACGGCAGAGGTCGAGGGTTCAAATCCCCCAACGCCCACCATTTCAAACAATTCTCGCCTTATGTGTTGGGGGACGCGGAACCCTCGATGGGGTCACCGCGCGCCGCAGAGACTCTATCTTTGAAAAACTACATTAGTCAAGAAAGTGTTTCACTTCTTTGTAATACCTACTATTCAACTAAAAGCATCACCGCTTATCCTTGCTTCAGTACGATGACCTTATCGGCGCGTGGGGTGGTTCAAATCCCCCAACGCCCACCATTTCAAACAATTCTCGCCTTATGTGTTGGGGGACGCGGAACCCTCGATGGGGTCACCGTGCGCCGCAGAGACTCTATCTTTGAAAAACTACATTAGTCAAGAAAGTGTTTCACTTCTTCGTAATACCTACTATTCAACTAAAAGCATCACCGCTTATCCTTGCTTCAGTACGATGACCTTATCGGCGCGTGGGGTGGTTCAAATCCCCCAACGCCCACCATTCCAAACAATTCTCGCCTTATGTGTTGGGGGACGCGGAACCCTCGATGGGGTCACCGCGCGCCGCCGGAAGGCACCAAGCAAAGCTCCTGTATCTGCATCCAGCTCCTGCTCTGTTGTGGAACGAGTATTGACCGCGTGATAGCTCCGGAATACATGCGGCGCGTGGGGTGGTTCAAATCCCCCAACGCCCACCATTTTATTTGATACCATGAATGGTATATACGGTAGACTTGCAAATCGGTCATTTACGGATATGTTGTAAGGGACAAAGAAAAGTAATCGTCAAGTGCGTACCTAAAATCTCTCAAAGGACTTGGGCGACCGCGTCTCTGAAATCGGAAAACTTAATGTGTAAGAGGCGCCACACAAAAAGCCTTTCATATCCAAGTTTTCCCTCATGCGGTGGTTGAAGGTAATTCCAGTCCGGAATTTTTCTAAATGGCTCACCGCGAGCCATTGTTCGAACGGGGTCTAAGAGAAAAATAGGCAAGATGGCAATCCAGAACTGGCTCCTGTATGAGCAGACAACCTTCAACTTGAAAAACACATCACTCATTCTCGTCGGCGTCATAAGGACAGGAGAAGGGGCGGGAACGAACCTGGAATAAACCGGAATCAAGGAGCGGTATGAATTATAGAGAGGCGCCTCATAAAGAACCGGGGTCTTACACTTGGCTACCCTTCTTGACGAAACAACAGCCGCCACATGAGCAAAATCATGGTCGGGATGTCCACCTTCATAAGCAATTGTGTATATTTCATCGGGTTTGATATCCTCGATCAAGAGCGCAAGTTTTTCAACAATCCTGTTGGCGAATCTTATCGAGCGCCCGTCAGGAAACTTGAGAAAATGAAGATTCTCTTCCCTTACGCCCATCATCTTCATGGCACGAAGCGATTCGCTTTGTCTTACCTCGAATGGAACAAAGTAAGCCCCATCTGTCATCCACGCCACATGAACTTCACAACCTTCTCTTACGAGGTTTCTCATGCGGATGATATACGAAATCTCATCGTCCTGATGCGCAAAAACAAAAAGCGCTTTCCCACTCATCTTCAAAGCCCCGGGGATCACCTCTTGGAAAACTTGTCAGATTCACCATTCATACAAATGATGATACACTTTGAAAACAAAATAAAGCGTGCAAACAAACGTAACACTGTTTTTATGAAAAGGGAGAAAAATGAGTGCAGGAAAGATAAATGAAAGGGATATCGATGACGTCTTCGGAGACGGCTTCCGGATGCCCGAGGGCTTCGCATGGGGGGTCGGAAACTCGGCGTATCAAACTGAGGAAGGACTCAACGGTCCGGGAGAGCCGCAGAACAACTGGGCAATGTGGGAACGCACGGGAAAAGCTGTGCCAACCAGGGGCACAACGAGATTCCTCGAGAAATATCCGGAAGACCTGAAGAACGCGAAAGAAATTAGCATGACTCATTTCAGAATAGGGCTTGAATGGGCGAGAATACAACCTCATCCGGAAAATAAGTCCGCCCTGGTTCCAACATTCGACGATGAAGCAATCGATAACTACGCGAAACTCATCTCTTCCATAAGGGAAAATGGAATGGAGCCGGTAGTAACTCTTCATCATTTCACTCATCCCCTGTGGGCTGGCGAGGATATGTGGCTCGAGCAGGATAACTTGAGTCTATTTGATTCCTATGTTTCAAAATCAGTAACTGAACTAAATGAGAAGTTGATAAGCAAACACCACGAGGAGCCAATTTCATTCTGGGAAACTACAAACGAGCCGAATGTCGTTCCTTTGGCTACATATCTTTTTGGAAGGTTCCCGCACGGGCGCGGGATATCGCTCAAGAACTACCTCGAGGCTACAACGAATCAACTCCTCGCTCACATAATCGCATACGAGCGAATCAACGAAATATACTCTGAGCGCAACTGGACCAGACCCCTCGTTTCCCTCGCCTTGGTAAGTATGTGCATATATCAACTGGATTTCCTCTTCTTCGATCTCCTCCTTGCTCGCGAAAATGGAATTGGGCGAAACGAACTCCAAAGCTGGATATCTGAAAGAGCAAACGAGTTTCACGCAGAGATGGGGAAAATCCCGAGACCCTCCGGGGCAAGATTCAGGATTGGAAAGCAGATTGAGAAAGCTCTCGAAAAGGCAGTTCCTCAAATCATAAAAGAAAAAAGGTTTGAACCCCTAATCGAAAAGGTTTACGCGTCAACACATGAAAGGCTCGCCGACTACATAGGAGTTGATTTCTATGACCCATTCATAGGGCACTACGCGAAACCACCATCTCTCGAAGACATTCGCGAGTTGAATTTCGAACTTGGAATTCGTAACTGGGAATGGGTGCAAAACCCCTATGCTTTTCGCGCGTTCCTGAAAAAAGAAAGTGCGATGCAACCAGGGATACCTGTGTACGTCTTTGAAAACGGAATCTCAAACAGGGTAAGAAACGGGAAGGCTATCCCGAGGAAAGACGGCTGGGACAGGCCTGCGTATCTCAAAGCCTTTCTTTTTGAGCTTTCTAAGTCCATAAAGGAAGGAGCAAATGTCAGGGGATACTTTCACTGGTCGATTACAGACAACTACGAATGGGGCTCATTTGAACCGCGCTTTGGACTTTACGGAATAGACTATGAGGATGGGGCAAAGCGTCTTACAGGGGATTCGGAAGGAAAGGATTCTCCCGGAACCTACAAAGGATTAGTTGACGCTCTGACCACGGGCTCTCAAAAAGACATTATTAGGGCTTTCTCGTGAAAATAATCGAATCGGAAAGGGATTTGGCTCACAAACTTCGAAGGTAATCTTCAATCCCGTTCCTCAAGCCCCATGCGACCTTCCACCTGAACTGGTCCAGCGCAAGCTCTTCATCCTCTTTTGCGTTTGAAAGATAGACGGGAAGTACCTGAACAACCGGAACGCTCGACCAGTTGAAAAGTGTCATCTCATTATTCTGAAAAACTCCTATGTCCTTTGTTTCGCAGGACTTGGAAAGTTCCTTCTGAATGTAAAGCGCGGCTGTCTTGCTTCTTTCATATATTGCTTCCGTCCAACTGTTCTTAGAAGGATAAATTGTTGCGGTTCCATTCTCAGACGGATCGTCGGTGTAATTGAAATGAATGCTCACAAGCAAATCAGCGTCGTTATTCGCTGCAATTTCTGCTCTCGCAATGTTTGAAAGGTCAACTTCACCGGTATCCCTCGTTAGCACGACTTTGATTCCATCCTTCTCAAGCAAAGTATTTAGTTTCATTGCAACATCTAAAGTGAGCAGATATTCAGCGTTCCCGGTCGAGATTCCCCTTACTCCGGGCTCTCCCGCATTTCTCTTGGTCATACCGGGGTCCACCCACTCATCCTGTGGAGCAACTAACTGATGTCCCGGGTCAATGCAGATTACTTTACCGATAACAGAGCCCTGAGAAACCTCTCCCCCTGAATCTGAAGAAACGTGAATCGAAGATATAGGAAGCTCGGGCTCTTGACCCTTGCTAACCGTGAGGTTTATCTCAATCCCTTTTGAAACAACTTTTCCACTGTGTGGCTCCTGAGAAAGAACAACCCCGTAGGGATGTTTGTTTGAATATTCCCAATTGATAACCTTCGGCTTGAAGCCAGAAGAACGCCCCTTTTCCATCGCAACGGAAAGCATCAAACCCGAAAAATCAGGAACCTTGGAACTCGAAGAAGGCCAGAGGAAAGCTGCAAGAATCGCGGCAATAATTATCAGAAACGAAAGACCAATAACCGCATTTAATAACTTTTTCTTTCTGACTTTCACCGAAATAGCAGACATTGCCTCAACCGAAACCGGCTCTGGCGGTTTGAAATCGGCGATCTCCTCGGGACTCAATTCAAAAAAGTCTCTACTGGAGGTTCGCGAAATTTCATCTGAGATAATGTCTGTGGACCCCTCGTAATTCTCATTTGCGTCCCGGGATTCCTTCTTCCCTTCAATCAGAAGCTTTGGAAATTCTTCCTGCTTCTTCCTTCGCATCATAGATAGAAAGCTTCGTAGAAAAGAAAACATCTCCTACTCCTGAACTCAATTTGTTCCTTTTCTATTTTTCGACATTCGGCGCCATTAAACCTGAATGGACATTTCTTTGAAGCGCTAACGGAGAATACTACTATTGGTAAAACAACAAGAACTTCCAATGCCGAAATCTTACCACAACCTTGGCCTCTCTCAAGTGCTATTGCCTCTCGCTTGTCTCTGATTTGTCTTGGCGTTTTTGCTGCTCTTCACCTTACGATTTCCAGTCCTAAGTGTTCCGTTCCATAGATACGGTGTCGTATAGAGAGAGCGTCGAGGCGCCGCTCCCGCAAGGCGCGCGACCGACACGTACTTCTATTGTACTCGGAGTGAGCGGAATGCTCTTTTGTGGACGGATCGGCGCCTCGAATGCAACCGTATTTATGGGATGGAGCACCAAGATACTCGGTCATTTCACACATGAAATTAAGAGCGCCCTCACACATTGTATTGGCATTGACATCAAAAGTATGAATAATATTAAGGGACTAATCGTATTCTGATTTTATGGAGGTGGAAAATGCTGAAGCCAGAGAAGAAGAAGGATGTCAGGGGAAAGGTATACCTGGTTACCGGCGGGGCCTTGGGCATGGGAAAGGAGGTGGCCAAGCTTTTCGCTCAGGACGGCGCAAAAATAGTTCTTTGGGATATCAACGAGGAAGCACTGAAGAAAACGAAAGACGAAATAAGTGCCTTAGGGACGGATGTCTTTACCGATGTGGTGAATGTAGTCGATCGCCAGGCTGTATATGAGGCGGCATCCAAGGTAAAGCGCGAGGTAGGTATGGTAGATATTCTCCATAACAATGCCGGCGTGGTAAAGGGAGGGTACTTTCTGGACGTTGAGGATGAATGGCTTTTCAGAACCATGGATGTAAATTTCAATGCCTATATGTGGACCACCAAGGCTTTCCTGCCCGATATGGTGAAACGAAATCAGGGCCATATCATCAACGTCGCATCCGCGGCGGGGCTGACCTATGTACCGCTGCTGGCAACCTATTGCGCAAGTAAGGCAGCGGTGATCAATTTTACCGATGCGCTGCGCTTAGAGATGAAGAAACTGAAGAAGACGGGGGTAAAGTTCACCATCATCTGCCCCTCTTACGTGTCCACCGGCATGTTCGCCGGGGTCAAAGCTCCACCGGTCACGCCGTGGCTCACCCCGGAGAAGATGTCTCAGAAGATATACGAAGGATTTCACCTGGACAAAAAGATAGTGAGCGAACCTTTTCCGGTCAAATTCACCTCGTTTTTGAGAGGCATTACCACCAGATCAGGTTGGGATTTCATATCTGAGGCCACCGGCGCCAACAAGTCCATGAACCAATGGATAGGCCACTGATACGATAACCTGCCGAAAAATATGAACACGAGGAGTCAAATGCCTGGAGTTTACTCATAAGGGTTCCGTAACCAGTACCTTAACATAGCGGTAATGTGACTCCCTTCGTTTAGAATATCAAGCAGAAAGAGATGTTCAGGGAAGCCAGAATGCAGGGAATCATACCCATTCGTATTTTAGGCTTGAGGTATTGAGGCAGTACTGACCGAGCTTCAAACTGCACAATGCGTGGATCGAATTCAGCCCGAGAGGGAGGCATGGAAGCCATTATGTGGCGAGGGTTGTCTTTTTAACGTGCCCGCAGGGGAATATAACTAAAGCAAAAGAAGGTGCATATGGGAAATCTCGGTATAGGCTTTAGAAGATTCTCGTATTTGCATTGTCACATATCTATAGGGAGGTGTTGCCATGAAAAGATTTGTTAAGCGCACATTGATTTTCTTGTCAGTCCTTCTTTTCTTAAGGAGACGCTTATTCTCTCGCTCCTCCGCGGTATCCTCGATGCAGAAAAAGCCCTACGAGAAAGCGCCCTACGATATCGTATCGCAAAACGTTGTCTTTACCTCCAGACACAATGTTGAATTAGCGGGGACGCTTTTCTATCCCGCGTCGTATTGTGTAAAGGAGGTCAAAAAGTTCCCTGGTATAGTCATCGCGGAAGGAGGCACAGCCACCAAGGAGATGTACTATTGGCTCGCCGAGGCGCTTGCCTCTCAGGGATATGTGGTTCTCACCTTCGACTATACTGGCCAGGGAAAATCGGCAACAGAGATCGTTCCCGGAGTACCCTTGCCAGCCCTAACCAACATCATAGATATATTTGGAGCTCGGTGTAAGACACTACTGGATGTGTGGATGGACGATACCCAGGATGCCATCACTTACCTGATAACGGGCTCTCCCATCAGGGACATGGTTGATGAGGATAAAATCGGGCTGACCGGACATTCATGCGGTGGATGCGCCACTGTCGTAGTAACGGCAAGAGATGATCGCGTCAAGGCAGCTTCCGCCATGGCCCCGTTCGACTTTAAGGAGCCCGTCATCCCCAGGGCGAGAGATTACGCCGCCGAGATGCACGCGGAAAATCCTCGTCCTATTCAAATCCAGGTGGGAGCCCTGGACTTGTTATGTCCCTACTCGACCATGGCTTACCCCATCTACAGGAATTCGGTGGCTCCACGGCAGATCTTAACCATAGCTAACGTCGAGCATCTTGGATACACGGATACACGCTACCTGCCGTGGTTTTTCGGGGCCGAGCCTGGATGTCATGAGGCAGCGGAATACTACACCATAGCTTGGTTCGATTACTACCTCAAGGGGAAAGACGACGCTTACAGCAGAATCACCACACAGCTACCTATGATCGCTCACATGGAGTACGATCTGGCGGTCAGCGAGAAATGATGTGATCAGCCCTCAAGATTCTATATGCTACGGACTATGGCTTGGTGGGCCTGTTGTAAAAAAACACTTGCTATCTCATCAAGTGTTTGGTGGGGATTTGCCATGCTTTTCTCCCGCTTTTTCCCTTGTATCTTTTTCTGATTAGATCAAGAAGCAGCTCTCGATTCTCTAAAGGCGTTTCATCTACCTTGTCCAGTATTTCATCGAATGTGTTTTTGGAGCCTTGTCTCTTTTTGGGCTACACTTTTCTTGCATCGTTTTGTCCCTCCTTTGAAACGGTTATGAATGTACAGTTTTTACTGTATTCAAGGGTAAAATGGACAGACGATGCAACCCTATCTATGGGTTAATTGCATTATTTGGGATAAAGGCAAAAGGTCCAATACCAAAGGCAATGAAATTGCTTCCAGTCCTCAAGCCAATCTACGCAAGTTACAGGGAAACATTGAAAGAACTCGTGCGGGAAGACCTGTTGAATTTTCCACCGGACCGAAAAGCTGCTTTCAGGAAAGGTTCAGTCAAATAGACCAACGATATCAAACATTTCGACATCAACAAGACCCTTATCGGTTATTTTCAATTCTGGTATTACGGGAAGAGCGAGAAAACTCATCGTGAAAAACGGGTCAGGGAGGACGCAGCCAATTGAACGCGCGGCTTCCTTTAGACCTTCATGTTTTGATGCCGTCGCTTGAGTTGAAAGTTCGGACATCAAGCCAGCAATCGGAAGCGCAAGTTCTGCAACTACTTCGCCGCCATTTACAACTACCTGCCCCCCCTTCATTTCAATCACTCGCTCAACCGCGGCAACCATGTCGCTATCGCTTGTCCCGACAACAACTATGTTGTGCGAGTCATGAGAAACACTCGAAGCAAACGCTCCCTTCTTGATACCAAATCCCTTCACGAATCCTAACCCGACGTTCCCTGTTCCACGATGCCTTTCGACAACAGCAACTTTAAGAATATCCCTTTCGGTGTCGGAAACCGCAAGACCGTTCTCATCAAGCAACGCAGCCCGGAAAGAATGGGTGATTATCTGGTCAGGAATAACTTCAATTACCTTTGCTACCCCTCGATTTGGAACGCGAAGGCGCTCAATGCTGAAACCCTTCACATTGAAACTCGAACTTAGCGATTTTGTACTTTCTTCAATATCAACTGTTAGCCTGCCTTCCTCAGCGACAAGTTTCCCATTCTTGAAGACCATGCCAACCCGCAAATCCTCGAGATTATCCATGATAACAAGGTCAGCAAGATAACCGGGCGCAATCGCGCCTCGTCGTGGAAGTCCAAACCTCCTTGCTGTGTTCATGCTCGACATCTGAAACGCGGTCACAGGAGGAATCCCAAATTCCATGGTTTCGCGAACAAGTGGCTCAATATGTCCTATATTGAGAAGGTCGAAAGGGCTTCGGTCATCTGTGCACAAGCAGAATCTTGATGAGTTCTCGGGGTTTACAACAGGCAGGAGGTCTTTGAGATTCTTTGTGGCGGTTCCCTCACGGAGGAATATGAACATTCCTTTCTCGAGCTTTTCCTCTGCTTCTTCTTCAAGCGTACATTCATGGTCTGAATCCGGACCCGCTATTACATATGCTGAAAGCGCATTTCCGGAAAGCCCCGGCGCATGACCATCAACCGGCAAGCCCCTAACGAGCTCAAGTTTCGAAAGGACCCCGGCGTCTCTATTTATTGTTCCGGGGAAGTTCATCAACTCGCCAAGTCCTATTACCTCCGGCTCCTCGAGCAATGGCTCGAGGTCTCTTGCCTCGAGAACCGCACCGGAAGTTTCAAGCGGTGTTGCCGGAACGCACGATGGAAGCATAACGAAGATATCAAGTGGGAGATATCTCGAGCAGGAAATCGCATATCTTATGCCCTCAACCCCCTTCACATTGGCTATTTCATGACAGTCGGTAAATATTGCAGTTGTCCCATGCAAAAGAACGGTTTTTGCAAACTCCGAAAGGGGAACCATTGAGCTTTCGAAGTGAACGTGGGCATCCATGAACCCGGGAGCGACAAACCTCCCCCCCATATCCATCGTTTCTTTCGCTTCACTCGCACCGTCGAGACCAACAACCATATCCCGGTAGATTGAAATCGAGCTGGGGCGGATTCTGCCGGACAGCACATCAATCAATTGGCAATTCTTCAGAAGCAAATCCGCTCTCCCTTCGCCCACAGCCTCTATGAATTCAGTCATGTTCATCTGAACCTCCCTACTTCATTTTCTTGACCAATCAGAAGAACGCCTCGAAGCATTTTCGATTTTTGAACGAAATGGTCTCTCTCCTGCGAAATATATGATGAGGGATGCTCCTGCAACACAGAGTAAGAAAACAGAAGCAATTTCTGGCCACCCTCTGAATAGCTGAAGCGACCTATTAAGAGCGGGGCTGTCCGCTCTGAAAACTATGCCGTGAGCAGAAACAACGGATGGAAAAGCCTCAAATGATGCCCTTTTGATGAAATTCCTAATCAAAACAACTGGGAATACCCCGGGTATCAACGAAAAAGCGCAGATGGATAAGGGCACCAGACCCTCGAAGGTGCGTGGTTTCCCCGTAACTCCAGTTCCCTCCCGCGAAAAAAAGGTGAAAATGAACCTGAGGGCAGCATAAGCAACTAAGAGTATCGATGCCATGATAACAATGGCAACAACCACATAGAACGGACTCTCAGCTGCGATATCGAGTGAAGATAGGGCAGTGAAAGCACTCGCTGGAAACCCACTAAGCAGTGGAACGCCCATAATTGAAAGTAGCGAAAATACGCACGCAAAAGACAAAGCGGGAGCGCAAGCGACCCGCAATTTGCTTTTCTCGATGGATGCCGTTCCTGAAAGTTTTGCTCCCGTTTGACAGGACATGAAAAGCGCACTCAGCGAAAGTAAGGCACTTACAATTATGAGATAAGCGCCTTCAATGCTTGCTCGAGAGAATTGACCGAGCGCAGTCAGCAGCAGACCTCCTTCAAATGTATAAAAGCCCTGAATCATGCCGAAAATTTCAGTCGAACGAAGCGCCATTACGGGACCGGCAATACAGGACAGCAAGCCAAGCGCGAGTATGAAACCTCCTACATTCGTATAGAGAAGTCGTTCCGCCATTACACAGGATACCAAAAGCCTGTAAGCGCCAATCGCAAAGCCTGAAGAACAGAGGAAAACGACATTCCAGGCTGGTCCTCTTTTCCTTGAAATGTCTTTCAACCAGAAAGTAAATGGAAACATTGCAAGCCTCATCATCGCGCTCAAAAGGAACAAAACAACGACAATCAAAACTTGCAATTCGGTCCCTCGAAGAAGTGGCGGATTTATGAAAACCGAATTCTCGTTGAGCCAGATGCGGCATAGCAAAACACCAAGAAAGAAGAGAACATCAGAAGCAATCCACCAGGAGAAGGAACGGATTGATAACCTCAAGGACTCGAGTCCATCGGAAAGAATTCCAAAAAAGGAAGAAATCGTAACTCCAGCGAGAATCAAAGAAAACCATGTGAGCGTGGAAACAAGGAACAGCAACGACGTGAGTGCTCCTCCAGTTATTATTGAAGTACAGAGAATATGAGGCTTCTGAGCTTCACGCGAACCGAATTCAAAGAACACCAACGACGCACAGGTCAAGAGATTGACGATGAAATAGAGGAGAAAATTTCTCGAACTCAAAGAAAGCTGTCCCCACGAAATCGTCCTGCCGCCAACGAGAAATCCATTCAAAAGTAAGACCATCAGGGTGGAAATGACAATCAAATAAATAACTACAAGGAAACGACGTAGCCGGACCCACTTAGAAGAAAGCAAGACGAGCAAAGCAAAAGGATAGTGCGCCAGCACCGACACAACAAAAAGCCCTGAAGCGTATGATTCAGTCATGCTCTCCTCCACTTGAAATGATTGAACCATAGTGGCAACCGCGTTTTCATGTCAAACCACCAACATGATTGAGGCAAGACCTGCGAGGCTGAAAATAATTCCTGCAAACATGATAAAACGCCAGAGGCTTGCCCTTTTTTCGATAATACTCGAGAAAAATGAAAGCGCAAAAAAAACCATAAGGACTTTCAATGCCCACCAGAGAATCTCATGAAAAGCACCCGCAGGACCGGCAAGAAAAAAAGCAGACAAAAGTAGTGAAGCCAAAAACGAACAAGAAGCCATGTTTGCACTCATCAAAGCATTGACGTACCCGCCTTCACTTTTCATCTTTTCAATCAGTTGCTTCTCTCTTTCCAAAGTAAGATGAAAAATGGGAAGCAGGCATAGAAAAGCCGAAATGAAAAGAAAAACACTCCCCAAAACCTCAAACGTGCCTCCTTCTCTTGAACTAATGGTCATTCCATGAGCAACCTGCCAGGACATGATTCCATGGACACTCGACTCGACAGTTCTAAGCGACACACCCGAAAAAACAATGGTAATCAAAAAGAGCGCCAAAAAAGCAAAACCGCGCAAGTTCTGCTTGCTGTTGCCATTCTCGTATGTAAAAAGGCAGTTCTTCAAAGAAATTGTGCTATCCGCAGAGTTATCATCCTTTTCCCTCTTCTCACGAATGAAAATAGCGGCATTGCTGAAAAAGAAAAGAACCAGAAGGATGTAACAAAGAAAAACATCTCCTTTGATGAAGCCAAAAATAATACAGGACAACAATGAAATTGAAACTGATCCGGTTACCGCAAGAAATATTCTTATAGGCTCGATGTCATCATTTGAAATGTTGCCCTCACGGGTAATTCGAGCAATCCAAATGGGGACGAAGGGAAAAGAAGGGCGGTCTCTTAAAAGATAACTCCTCAATGTCAAAAGAACTGAACCCGAAAAAACGAGAAAGAAAAATCCGGGAAACAAGACGATATATAGCACTTTACCAAGAAACGACATCATCCATCACCTTTGTCATGAACCGATTGTTCTCGCATACAGCCTACCATTATCACTGAGTTGGAGCGATAGTCAAAGAATTTGAAAAAACACAAATCCTGCTTGTGAAACTTCATGCTAAAACCCTTATCTTCCCTGCAACCGTCTCATAGAAGTTATGATAAGGTATTACAATAGCGCAAGACATGAAAATAAAGGACGATTCGAATTGGGGGAAATACAAGATTCAAAATTCGCAATTGCTCTCAGGAAGTTCAACGAACTTCTCAACAATTACTTCCCGTCATCGAGAACTTCTTCAACCGATGTGAAACTTACTGCCTGTCTTTCAGAACTTGTGAATCTCCTCAAAGCCTCAGGCGCGGCGATTTTTGTGTTGAGCCCCGATGAGAAGTCTTTGATTCCCATCTCAATCATCGGTGCTGAAATGAGCGATAAACTTGCCATTCCTCTATCCGAAACGTCAATTGTCACCAGCACTTTCCTGAACGGCAAGAGCAAAATAGCAACAAATCTCGAGCAAGAAGAATTGTTTTTTTCTACGGCTGCAACTCCCAAATCCTGTTTGAGCACTTTTTTTGGAACAAAGAAGAACATGGGCATGCTCTTTCTCTGGTCATGTGAACCAACTATATTTGAAATTGATGACCTTGAAATATGCAAACTCTTCACTTCTTATGTCGCAGTACTCGAAGAAGTCGATATGTTGTCTTCAAAACTCATTGAATCAGTAGCAGTAGATCCACTGAGCGGTCTCTTCAACCTCAGGCAGTTCGAGCAAAAGTTACACCTCGAGACAAGTAGGGCAAAACGATACGGTCTCGTGTTTTCTCTTATAGTCACTGAAATTGACAATTATGTTGAGTACAACCGCAAATGCGGCTCACTCTTAGGAAATCTTGCACTCTCTGATGTTGCCTCGATTTTCCTTAAAGAAATCAGGGAATTTGATTTTGCAGCAAGAATCGGGGAATACAGATTTTCGGTAATCCTTCCAGAAACCGGAAGGCTCGGTGCTTTGAGCCTTGCAAGGCGGCTTGGCGAGAAGGTCGGGTCATACCCATTTCCAGCGCCAGAAGACCACAAATCAATCCCCATCTCGCTCTCAACAGGAATATCATCATATCCTTCGGGCGCGAATAATGAAGAAGAACTGGTTGAAAATGCGGTGCAGGCACTTGAAAGTGCAAAAAGAGAGGGGCCTGGAACAATAAAGATATGGGAAGCGTGAGTACAACGAAGCAATGGTTACTCGATAAAACGCTACTTTGAAACGAGCCCAAGATCTTTCTTCAGCCAAAGCGGTGTTTGTGTTACGTCCCAGCCAGGATTTCCCGGTTCCTTTATTATGAAAACATGCGTATTGAGCTCAACCATTTCAAAAAGCTGCTCGACATCCTTTATATACATCCTTACGCAACCGTGCGAAAGACTACGTCCTACCGACCACGGAGAAGGAGTCCCGTGTATAACCTCTCCCTTCGCATTGAGAGCCATTGCTCGGGTTCCAAGGGGATTGCCTGGTCCCGGTGGAATAGAAGGAGGCATACTCTTCGCCCAGGCAGTGCCAGGGTTTCTCCATGAAGGGTTCTTCTCCTTTGTCACAATTTTCCAGTGACCGACAGTGGTCGGATACGATGGCGAACCGCACGCGACCGGAAACTGCGCGATTGGTTTCTCTCTCTCATAGAGTGTAAGAGTATGATCCCTCAGATTTACCAGTATGAATCTCGAGTAGAGGGAATCCTGAATCGGTGCAGGTGTGCGTTTGACCTTCACCTCGACCTTTCTTTCAGGTGTCTTCAACGCTTTCATCGTATCTGGCAATAGCTCATTGAGATCAGTTTCACGCCCATCCTTCGCCTTGACGATCACAGGCGTACCACTCGTTACATCAACATAGGCATCATGTGGAGGTCTGTTGATCGATCCCAGCGCTCTCTCTACGAACTCCTTCACTTTTTGTGAATCACCAACAGCCATCAACGATATATTTATTTTCTTCGGTCTGTTCAAGAAACGTCTTCCCATTCTCTCGAAAATATTTACGTTCCACGCCTCTTTGTAAGCTTCCTCTATCATCTTTTCGTATTCGAGGCGAAGACCTATTTCCTCGGGCTTTATCTGGTATTTCTCATCATCCACCTCGAGAGAAAGTGGTTTCTGTGAAATGGTCTTGAGTTCTCTCCTGAGATATGAAGTCGCCTCTGTCCTGGAAAGCCCGGCAACCGAAACGCCCTCTATGCTTGTACCTTGAGGGAAAGTCCCGAAAGCAAATACATCCTGTACGAGCAAGAAGAAAAAAATCCCGACAATCATCAGGAGCAAAACAATGGAACCAACGATCAGAACAACCCTCGAAAGTTTCCTGTTCCCAACACGCGATACGTACCGAGCTGTTACTCCAAATGTCTCCAACCCTCTACCTCACCTCGAAAAGCACAAAAAACTCAAGAGGATTATATACATTCTTCGAACCGCTTTCTATTCATTTCTAATGTTTTTTATGCCTATTTTCGCCGCTTCCTCTATTTTTTCGATTCGCATCCTCTCGAGCGACTCACAAGAAGTTCTATCCAATTTCTCCAAGAAATCGATTACCGAGAATAGAGCATTTTTAGCATCATCCCCACCGATCCTTCCAAGAGCCAGCAAAGCAGCATAAACCTTACCCCACCACTGACTATTGTAAATCTCTTTTGACTCGAGCCTGCCGGCTATGAAGTCGATAAGAAGCGGAACTGCACTTTTTTCCTTTTCTCTTCCATAAACGGATATTGCGGAATAATCAAGCGCTCCTAAATCCGCAAGCCTTCTCGCCCACCCTTCAGATTCAACATCGCGAAGAATCCGTCTTGCAGCAAACATGACACGCCTGTTTTCATTCAAGATAAACTTACCAAGCGTATTGGAGTATTCATCCTTTGGCTGAACCTTTGAAAGGGCTTTTAGTGCAGCGATTCTTACCTCTGGCTTCTCCTCATACCGCGCAGAGGCTATTTGAATGAGCAGGCCAACCGAATCCCTGCCGCCTGACTCTGCCATCGCATGAATTATTTCAATCTTTTTTCCAGCCTGTGCGCTCGAAAATGCTTCTCTCAGGAAATTCATATCCCTGTTCTCGAGCGCACGAGTGAGCGAAGAATCCACTTGTTACTTCCTTAAACACCATAAGTCAAACGCTGACCATTGCTGCCGTCGAGCCGAAAATAGTCCAAAGTCAAATTAAATACCTAAATTTTCTTCTATAAAAACAGAAGAACTACCTTTTCTCAAAAAAAGATTCCAACTTGCACACATTCTCTTTGAAATAAAATAGCCAAGAATTACGCATAACAAAGCCATCTAAACGCATGTATTGTCAAAAAAGCCTGATGAATAAAGAACATATCAATACATGCCATACCAAAATCGGCATCCCATGCGGCTCGGCGGGTTGCATGAATTCTCAATCTCGTTTAGAATTTGAAACCATAATGGAAAAAGTCTTTTTAGGAAGAATTGCGCTTTACCACACGAGGGTGGGGGAAATCTCCCTCGTAATTTGTCTTGCCCTTTTTATTGCTCTCCTTCCCCTTTTTCAAGTCAAAGCCGAACCGCAAGTGAGTGCATCCAGCGAAAGAGAAAGAATCTTGCGCGAACTTGTGGGCCTTGATGAAGAAATTGAAAAAACGACCGCACAACTTGCAGGAATTGAAAGTAAGTTCCAAGTTATAGAGTCGAAGATAACATCGCTCGAAGATGAACTGAAAACCGTCGAAAGAAATCTTGCCTCGAAAAAGAAAACCCTGGCGAACAGGATGCGAAGCATTTACGTGAACGGTCGCGCAAGCAAACTCGAAACGTTGCTTTCGTCCAGCGATATCTCTGAATTCCTCGAGTGTTCTTCATTCATGAAAAAAATTGCTGAAAACGACGTGAGGCTGGTGAAAGACATAGAAAATCAAGAGAGAACCATTGAAGAAAATATGAATTCGCTCAAGGAAAGCAAAGAAAATTACGCGTCTCTCAAGGAAGAACTCTCTTCAAGGAAAGAAAGCCTCGAGAACAGTAGAATACAGCGAAAAAAAATCATTGATGAAGCTGAAAGCAACCGCGAAGAAATTCTTGCGAACTCCCAGGCAATTCGAAAAAAGATAGACGAACTAAACCCGCCTCAGAACCATGTTGAACATACCGGAAGATTCGTTGTGATGATTGCAACCGGTTATTCCCCTGAAGAACCGGGGCTCAGTGACAACACTTCAACCGGTCTCAAGGCGCAAAGAGGAGTATGCGCGGTTGACCCTAACTTTATCCCTCTTGGAACGAGACTCAACATCGAAGGATATGGATACGCAATTGCCGCAGATACAGGCTCAGCAATAAAGGGCAACCGGATTGATCTCTGTTTTGACACCATAGAGGAGGTCGAAGCCTTCGGGTGGCGCACCGTAATGGTGGAGATACTCAATTAGTACTTCCAGGGAACTCAAGCGAAACTTTGAAGAATCCTCGCAAATTCATCGAGTCCCACACTCAATATCGAACAAGGTGGAAGTGAGCGAAGCAAGATCCGACCATACCTTTCGGTAGCAATTCTTGAATCGAGTATCAAAACCTGACCCCTATCGTTCCCCGTTCTTATGAGCCTGCCAACACCCTGTTTGAGTCTCAAAGCGGCAAGCGGCAGGCTAAGGTTCATGAAATTGCTGATTCCTTCCTTCTCGAGTCTCTCGCACCTTGCCTCAAACACTGGCTTCCCGGGACTTTCAAACGGAATGCGTGTAACTATGACCAATCTCAGGGTATCACCGCGAGCATCGACCCCTTCCCAGAAACTCGCTGCACCGAAAAGACTCGCGGCATCATCCTCGATAAATTTTTCGGTTATCCTCCTTCGAGAATACGACTGCCTCTGGCAAAAGACCGGAAGCCCCTCCTTGAGAAGAGCATCCGAAATCTTCTCATAAGTATCAATCATCAACCTCCGATTTGTGAAAAGAACAAGAGCTCCCCCATGACTTGCTCTTATCGCCTGAGCCAGAACGTCGGCGATTTTACCCGCGTACTCAGTTGAGTTCGGATGAGGCATATCAGCAAGCAGGAGCACATGCATCTGCTTTTTGAAATCGAAAGACGAAGAAAGAACAAATTTTCTCACCAATTCACTATCAACCAGGTCAACCCCGACCCTCGAGCAGAAAAAATCAAAGGAATCACCAACCACGAGTGTCGCGGAAGTCATAACTATTGAACGAAGCTGCGAATATAGCAATTCATATAGTTCTGAACCGATATGTATGGGAGAAGATTTGAGTACCTGTGTTCTCATTTTCTCCACATCCGCAACTGTTGCCCAGCTAACCCTTTCCTCATTACTTGCGTTCAACAATATCGCATCAATGGCAGAAACTATCTCAATGAGGCGTGAAACCATTCCATCGAGTGAAAGCATCACATTTTCAACCTCCTTGATATCCGCTCCTGAACCTGAACGAAGAACATCCTTGGAGCGCGAAAGCTTCTCGCTAATCGAAACAAGTATTTCTTTGAATACACCGGCTTGATGGATGAGATCTTCTCCTTCTTCACTTGAAAGTCTTTCAGAAGTCAATCTGATATCCACAGCTTCGTATTCATCATTACCCCAATAGAAATTGCAAAGAGAGAGGAAAAGATCATCAAGGGCACCAAGCGCCTTCGCCGCGTCCTCCCTTGATTTTCGCATGATGCTACTGAATCTTTGATGAACTTTTTTTTCAAGCACTTTATCAAGAAACTCAACCTGGTTTTTGAGAAAACCTTCGCCTTCATCCGGGTTGAAAAGGAACTCCAAGAACCTCTTTGTCCCAGAGTAATCGACCGTGAGGGTGAACTGTTCGGTTGCCACATCTTCAAGAGTATGAGCCTCGTCAATAATAAGGCTTTCAAAGGGAAGATTTACGCCGGTAAGTAGGAGGGAATGGTTGACCACGACAATATTTGCTCTTCTTGCCTTGAAAAGCGCTCTTTTGTAGAAACAAAGATTTTCTTTCCCGAATTTGCAATGGTCGCCCGCGCAATCCCGCCAGTCAGCGACAACCTGAAACTCGAGACCCCGAAGGTTCGAAACATTCAAAAGAGAAATATCACCGTTGTTGCCCTCGGAAATCCATGTGAGCAGCATTCCGATTATGCCAAAGTGAGACTCATTGAAACCTCTCCTTCCATCAAGAAGTGCCTCTAATTTTCTCAGGCAGACATAGTTGGAATATCCTTTGAGAACCGTAAACCTGAAATACCCCTCACCAAGAGCACTCGACAGTAGCGGTAGGTCTCTGGTGAAAAGCTGGTCCTGAAGGTTCAAGGTCTTGGTTGACACAACTACGGGAAATCCCGTTTCCCTCGAATGAAATACCGCCGGCAGAAGATAGGCAAGAGATTTGCCTGTACCCGTTCCAGCCTCGACCAGCAACATGCCGCCTTCCTCGAGAGTGTCTCTCACGGCAAGTGCCATTTCCACCTGTTCCTCCCGTTCCTCATACTCGGCAAACTCATTCGCGAGTTTTCCATCAGAAGAAAAGAAATCTCGAATATCGTTCGATTCAACAGCACGAAAGGTTTCACACTCACCAGTGAGAGGGGAAATGGAAGCCCATGTTTTATCCACCGGAATTGCCCTTTCGAGCTCAATCCCGCGAACTGGCCGACCGCCTGTTCTTTCATCGAGAATTGTCGAAAGAAGGAACGAAAGCCCTCCTTTATGAACGGGTGAATGGTCAACCAAGACTTTGAGAAGCCCGATGGGAGCATTGTAAAGACCATTGAGAAGATTATCGAAGACTTCTGTAAGGGTTTGAGCATCTTCAAAAGCACGGTGTCGCGTACTGCATTTGATAGACCAGAGTCTGGTAAGGTCCTCCTGGCGGTGCCCTTTCAGAGAAGGCATGAGCAAGATCGCAAGGTCCATTGCATCCACAAAGTAGTTCGTGAACT